>DAIQPD010000023.1:0-38895 GCA_036787535.1 Chryseolinea sp. | reverse complement strand
ATGACCAATGCCATGGGTGAAGGATGGGGTGGTAAAAATCCATGCATAACAGAGTGCGATGCCAGCATAGGAAGACCCACATACACTAATGGAAGTTTATTGTGATAGGCTACAGAAAAGATGATCGGTACCAACAACACAAAACCTACATTATAATAGAGTGGTATGCCCACTATAAAACCGGTAAACGTCATTGCCCATACGAGGTACTTTGCTCCAAAAAGATTTTGAAATACTCTTGCGATCTGTTTTGCTGCACCACTCTCTGCAACCAGCTTGCCCAACATGGCACCGAGTACAATAACAATCACCAGTGAACCAAGCGTATCGCCAATACCTTTTGTAACAGATTGCATGATGTTACTGAATGGAATACCCAACAGCAAACCAGCCATCGTAGAGACAAACAAAAAAGCAAGGAATGGATTAACCTTCGCCCACGTAATTAAAACAACCAGACTGATGATGCAGCATAAAATAATAATGAACGTCATACTATCCCTTTCGCATCAATGAGAATCACGACTAACCTTTGATCCTGAATTACCTACCAGAAAATCTAAGTCAGCACCTTTGTCTGCTTGTTGAACATGTTTTACATATAGATTCACATAACCACGATTCGTAACAGGTTCTGCCTGTTTCCACTGACTTCTTCTTTTTTCAAGTTCATCATCCGATACATCAAGGTGCAGTCTCTTTTTATAAACATCCAATTCAATCATGTCTCCATTTTGAACCAAAGCTAAATTACCTCCTATGGCAGACTCAGGCGAAACGTGAAGTACAACTGTTCCATACGCTGTGCCACTCATTCTTCCATCCGAAATTCTCACCATGTCAGTTATACCTTTGTTCAACAACTTCTTCGGCAGTACCATGTTTCCTACCTCCGGCATACCTGGATAACCAACAGGGCCCACACTCTTCAATACCATCACACATGTTTCATCAATATCTAAATCAGGATCATCTACGCGTGCGTGATAGTCTTCGATGTTTTCAAAAACAACTGCGCGTCCGCGATGCTTCATCAATGCAGGTGTTGCTGCAGATGGTTTTACTACAGCACCATTCAATGCCAGATTTCCTTTCACTACAACACAACCTGCTTCCTTAATTAGCGGACTTTCATATTCAGCAATCACCTCTTTATTATAGCAGGTTCCAAAGCCTTCAACATTTTCCTGATGTGTTTTTCCGGAAACGGTTAAGGTATCCATATGCATAACCGATTTCAGTTCATTGATGATTACCGGTAATCCTCCAGCGTAATAAAAATCTTCCATCAAAAATTTTCCAGATGGCATCAGGTTCAGTAAGAGTGGTACCTTACTTCCTACAGTATCAAAGTCTTCCAGATTTAAATCAACTCCAATTCTTCCGGCAATGGCCGTGAGGTGAATAATAAAATTAGAAGATCCTCCAACCGCAGCATTTACTTTGATTGCATTCTCAAACGCTTTACGCGTTAGTATCTTAGAGATGCGCAAATCTTCTTTTACCATCTCAACAATTCTTCTTCCTGAACGTTGTGCCAAAACTTTCTTTCTTGAATCAACAGCAGGAATAGCGGCCGCACCCGATAAACACATTCCCAATGATTCTACCATACAGGCCATCGTTGATGCTGTACCCATCGTCATGCAATGGCCCGGGCTTCGCGACATGCAGCTTTCCGCATGTTCATATTCGCTTTGGGTCATCTTACCTGTTTTCAGATCGTCCGTAAATTTCCAAACGGAAGTTCCTGATCCAATATCTTGTCCATGATATTTCCCATTTAACATAGGTCCACCCGGAACAACAATGGTAGGTAAGTCAACACTCGAAGCGCCCATTAAGGTAGATGGTGTTGTCTTATCACATCCTGTTAATAATACTACTCCATCAATAGGATTTCCACGAATTGATTCTTCGGTATCCATACTGGCCAGATTTCGGAAGAGCATGGCAGTTGGTTTCAGCAATGTTTCTCCCAGCGACATGATCGGAAATTCAACCGGAAATCCTCCGGCTTCATACACACCTCGCTTTACGGACTCTGCGAGATCTCTCAAGTGCGCGTTGCACGGTGTTAGTTCAGACCATGTATTACATATACCGATAACGGGTCTTCCATCAAACATATCTTCTGGAAACCCCTGGTTCTTCATCCAACTTCTATAGATGAAACCCATCTTGTCTTTTTTTCCGAACCATTCCGCGCTACGGTACTTTGCCATTGTTGTTGATGTTATTGATTGAAAATAATTTTAATCTTTCTATTGTTTAGAGCATGGTTGCATTGCTCACTTTTTCTTTTGTGGTCTTACCATTTACCAAACGCCAAATGTTCAATGGGTTTTCATCGCTGAGTTCGGCAGGTAATAATTCCGAAAGCATACCCTGATAACAAACCGGACGCGTGAATCGATGAATAGCTGCAGTGCCTACAGAAGTACTTCTTCCGTCTGTTGTTGAAGGGTAAGGTCCACCGTGTACCATCGCATGACAAACTTCTACTCCAGTTGGAAATGCATTGATGACTACGCGACCCACTTTTTGTTCGAGTATATCTATTAAATCTTTGTACGTCCTTAGATCATTATCCGTTCCATGAACGGTAGCCGTAAGATGACCACTAAGATTTTTTGCGATCGATAGTATTTCTTCTTTTGTTGATGCTTCAACAACCAAACTGGTTGGTCCAAATATTTCTTCAGCCAATGCTGATACATTTTCAAAAGTGCTGGAAGTGGTTTTGAACAAGATTGGTCTTGCCCCAAAGTTTTGATCTGACTCATTACCTACAGCAAGAATATCAATACCATCTACTGCGGTATGATGAGCCAATCCATTTGTGTACGACTTGAAAATTGTCTGCGTCAACATAGCACCACCCGAAGTTTTCTTAAACTCATCTTCCAGATACTTCGTAAATTCCTTCGCACCGGAAATATTTTCATGAATAAGAATGCCCGGGTTTGTGCAAAACTGCCCTACCCCCAATGTTACCGAACCCGAAAATGCGGCAGCTATTTTTTCACCTCGCTCGCGCATGGCTTCGGGAAGAATGAAAACAGGATTCGTACTCCCCATTTCAGCATAAACCGGAATAGGAACTTCACGATTCACTGCGGCATCAAATAATGCTTTACCTGCTGTGAACGATCCTGTCAATCCTACAGCCTTCACTGCAGGATGCTTCACCAATTGTATTCCAACATCTTTACCATCACCATGCAGTAAAGAGAAAACACCATCGGGCATGTTTGTTAATTTTGCCGCCTTCTGTATCGCCCTGCCCACAAGCTCACCCGTTGCAGGATGAGCAGAATGAACTTTTACAATCACCGGGCAACCGGCTGCTAATGCAGATGCTGTATCACCACCCGCCACAGAAAATGCCAATGGAAAATTGCTCGCTCCAAAAACAACAACTGGGCCTAAACCAATTTCCATATACCGTATGTCTGGTTTGGGAAGTGGTGCGCGTGTTGGGTCTGCGGTTTCAATACGTGCATCAAGCCATGAACCTTCACGTAACAATGAGGCAAATAACTTTAACTGATTCATGGTACGTCCTCGCTCTCCTTCTATTCTTGCTTTTGGTAGCGCTGTCTCCTGACAACATAAGTCAATCAGCTGATCACCCAAAGCTAAAATTGCATCAGCAATGGCCTCCAGAAAAACTGCTTTCTCAATACCTGATTTTTTTCTGTAAACCTGAAAAGCACCTGCTGCTTTTTCGGCAGCCCGATTGACTTCCTGTGGAGTGGCTTTGTTGAAACGATAACTTAACTGCTCACCAGTAGCAGGATTAAAAGATTGAAAACTTTCAGAACCTTCCGATACCATTTCAAAACCGATAATCTGTTTTCCTTCAATCATACTCTTCATTTTTGTTGTTTTAACTATCAAAAAGTCCTTCTCCTTTGGAGAAGGATTTAGGATGAGACGGATTACATCACACGATTGGTCAGTGTTCCAATCCCTTCAATTGAAATTCTTATTTCATCATCCGGCTGCAATGTAAAGGTATCGGGCGGAACAATACCAGTGCCCGTCATTAAATAGGTACCGTTTGGAAATGTCATTTCTCGAAATAAGTATTCTACCAGTTCGACATGCTTCCGTTTCATTCTGTTGATGGATATCTCATTTGAAAAAACAGCATTGCTGTTTCTTAATATCTCAATGTTTATCATGGTGTCCGGATGGATTGGTTGGCCCGGAACATAGAGACAAGGACCAATGGCCGTAGAACCATCATACGATTTTGCTTGTGGAAGATAAAGCGGATTCTCTCCCTCAATATCACGCGATGACATGTCGTTACCGATGGTGTACCCTTCAATCGTTCCGGAAGAACAAATAAACAAGGTGAGCTCTGGTTCGGGAACATTCCATTTTGAATCTTTTCGAATACGAACTAAATCACCAGAACCAACAGCACGATATGAAGGAGCTTTGAAGAAAAGTTCTGGTCGCTCGGCTTCATAAACGCGTGCATAAAAATCGCCTCCACCCGCATCTTTCGATTCTTCCATTCGTGCTTCCCGACTGCGCATATAGGTAACACCTGATGCCCATATTTCCTGATTACCGATTGGCGCTTTCAGATTTGAATTTATGGACTGCAATAAAGTAGCATTCGGTTTTAGATTAACAATTTCTGTTATAATATGCTGATGAAGCTTTGATCGGTTTACAAACTTATCCCAATTGGATTCTTTTGAAAGAAAATATTGATCCTCATGTTGAATGACTATTCCTGAATTGGTTTTAAAAATTTTCATTGGTTACGTTTTACTTAAAATCCGACTGGGTTTAAATTAATGAATTGTAATAATTGATTT
This sequence comes from Chryseolinea sp., assembly GCA_036787535.1. Taxonomy (GTDB): domain Bacteria; phylum Bacteroidota; class Bacteroidia; order Cytophagales; family Cyclobacteriaceae; genus Chryseolinea. The sequence goes on along the minus strand of DAIQPD010000023.1, from coordinate 34,054 downwards.
CAGTGATTCATGATCTTTATATTGAGGTTGTCCTCCTCCTACAAAAATTTCAAATTGACCGGCAAGTATTTGCAATTCGCTATTATCATTGAGTACAGAAAAATCATTTGGGGGAAGAACAAAGGCTATTGTTTTCGATTCACCTGCTTTTAAATAAAGCCTTTTAAATCCTTTCAATGAATGAATGGCACGCGAATGAGACTTGTCTGTATTGGATAAATACAACTGAGCAACTTCATCACCCGCTACCTTACCTGTATTTTTTATGGTCACCGAAACATGAACAGAATCACCAATGCTATATTCACTATTAACTTTCAAATTTTCGTAAATAAATGATGTATAACTCAATCCAAATCCAAAAGGATAAAGCGGTTCACCTTTGAAGTAACGATAGGTTTGTGAACTTATCTTGTATGCATCAAAAGAAGGAAGATCGCTAACCGATTTATAAAAGGTAATTGGTAATCTTCCTCCTGGATTATAATCACCAAAAAGAACGTCAGCAATAGCTTGTCCTGCTGCCTGGCCGGGATACCACGCTTCGATGATGGCATCCACATTTTTACTTTCCCAATTGATGGCCAAAGCACTTCCGTTTAATAGAACAAGAATAACCGGCTTGCCTAAGGCTTGAATTTCTTTTATCAACTGTTGCTGAAGTTCAGGTAAATCCAAGCGGGTACGATCACCGCCAATGAATCCATCAATCTTCACATCCATCTCTTCACCTTCCATGCGTGGCGTAATGCCCATACACATTACCACAACATCTGCCTGCTTCGCAATTTCAAGCGCTTGTTTTTTTAAATCCGGTTTAGGTGTAGCCCAAACCAATTGCACCTGCGCATCGGCAAATGACTCAATCGCTTCTACAACAATTTTGTATCGCTTGCCCGCTTCCAGTTTTAACACATTTGATTTTCGCAAGCGGGGATCTCCATACTCATCACGAAAATGATAGGTCGTTTTAGCAACCAGACTATCGTTCAGAAAAAGTTTTGTATTACAGGTGCTGATAATACCTATCTGATAAAATCCTGAACGATCAGGTTTAATCTCACCACTCCACCGGGCACTGAAATTATCATCGTCCATATCTTCACGCGGTGCTTTATCATACCAATTGGCATCCAGGTTTTTATCAACGGATGAAAACAAGGGTTCACCACTAAGCTCTTTGTTGTTAAAGTAGGTTGCTTTCAATCCGGGTTGATCACCATCATGGAATAAATTTCCTGAGGGAATGGTATAAAACATCGGCATGCCTTCTGCTAACTCGCAACCTTGAGCAAACAAAACCTTCGAATTCGTTCCCAATTTTTCCTGAATACCTCTTAGCGGTGTGATGGGATCAGAAGGAACCCCATTGTAATTTCCAAGGAGCATTAACCACTGATCAGCATTAGGACCGATCACTGCGACTGTACCAATGTCTTTCTTCAGCGGTAAAATATTATTTTTGTTTTTTAGCAGTACGATTGATTTACGCGCAGCATCAAGTGCCAATGCTTTATGCTCTTTACTGTCCACCACGGAATAAGGTATTTGTGCATACTTCACTTTTTCAGGAGGATCAAACATGCCCAGTTTAAAACGCGCAACAAAAAGCCGTTTGACGGCAACGCTGATTTCTTCTTCTGTAATTAATTTTTGATCGACAGCCGCTTTCAGATTGAGATAAACATTTCCGCACTCCAGATCCGTTCCTGACTTTACCGCGAGTGCAGCTGCTTCTTCAGGCGTTGGCACAACCTGATGAAACTTATAAATATCAACAATGGCATCACAGTCGGAAACGATGTATCCATTAAAACCCCATTCATTTCGCAACACATCCTGCAAGAGTCTCTTGCTTCCACAACAAGCCTCACCGTTATAGCGGTTGTAAGCACACATTACCGAATATGGTTTACCTTCTTTAATCGCCATCTCAAACTGAGGCAAGTATGTTTCCCGTAAATCGTTTTCCTCCGTTATAGAATTAAACGAGTGCCTCCCTTCTTCAGGTCCGCTGTGTACTGCAAAATGCTTTGCAGTAGCGATGGTTTTATAATAGGTGGTATCATCACCTTGCAGGCCTTTGATAAATTGCACTGCAAGTTTGCCGGTTAAGTATGGATCTTCACCATAGGTTTCTTGTCCTCTTCCCCAACGCGGATCACGAAAGATGTTGATGTTAGGTGACCACAGCGTAAGTCCCTGATAAATGAAGCGCTTATCTTTTTTTATAAAGTTTGAATGTTTCGCCCGTGCTTCATCCGCAATAGCAGTTGAAACTTCGTGAAGCAAGTCCTGATCCCAGGTAGCACCCATACCTATTGCCTGTGGAAACACAGTAGCCAACCCTGCGCGGGCTACGCCATGCAACCCTTCAGACCACCAATTGTATTTGGGAACGCCAAGTCGCTCGATGGCTGGAGCATCATTCACCATCTGACTGATTTTTTCTTCCAGCGTCATTCTTCCCACCAAGTCATTTACACGTTCGTCAATGCTGAGTTCGGTGTTTAGAAAAGGGAACGCCTCCTCCTTATTTTTTTCCGAACAGGATCCCGTTAAAAACAATAGTACGGTTGCCAGGGCAAGTGAATTGCATGCCTTTTGAATACGTGATGTCATCTGGTAAAACGCTGATAAACCAAAACCTTTGAATGAAACTTATTTAAAATCAATCGCTTCTCTGTTTCCTTGCCTTTTTGGCGGGCATTTTTAAAAACAGAATTCCACGTACAAATCTTATCAATTCAAGATTTGAGAACTTCTAATATAGGCCAGCGATGGATATTGAACAAACGCTTGCGATTTCACTACAAATGCACCTTGGAAATCAAAAATGCTCTGCGAGGAGCTTTAATCAGAAGAACTAAAAAGAATCTTGTTTACCTATTTGGCCAGGGGAATTTATCGAAGGAAGGAGGGTATTCCGTATCATCTTTCATCTGAACTTAGATGGGTAGGATTCCTTAAAAGTGGCCCCGGCAGGAATCGAACCTGCATCTTCAGAATCGGAATCTGAAATTCTATCCATTGAAATACGGAGCCATTGCACCAATAGCGCTGCAAAAGTAGCGAAAGGTTACGGGGTAAAAAATTTATTTCTGAATGTCAATCCTGTATTACTTTCCCTTTGGAACGTAATGTTCCATGAAATTTTTGACTGCCTGATTCCATCCGTCCAGTACCTTTTGGTTCCCCGCATAAAGGGCCTGCGATGCACTGTTGGATTTGTTTACTGCTTCATTCATTTGATTTACTGCTTTGTTATAAGCATCAATATCAGTCTGAGTTCGTTTTGAAGAAGGCTTGGCGTCATAGGCCTTTTTAATTTTTTCAAATTCGTCAGCTTTTAAAAGATAATCACTCATCACCGGAATGTATTTCTCAGCTTCCAGTTTATGAAATGCCAACACTTTCTTACAGTTATTAATCAGAGAACCATCGCCATTAAATGCTTTCACCGTATCAAGCCGCGTAATTCCTTCTTCAGCAAAGCGAATGAGCGTGCTATTATTTTGTTCCACACTATTAATATCCTTTCGATTGATGGCATCCATGACGTACGCTTCCTGTTTGTAACTTTTAAAAAAAATTAGATAGAGTTCGTGGTAATAATGATTGACTCTGCCTACCTGTCTCATCTTTTTCGACATCTTCGTATCGGTATGGATTAGCGTAACATTATTGCGTGCCGCAAAACTTTCATACTTCACTTCTACCGAGTCGTGCGCCACTTCCAATACCTCTCCCGCTTTTTCCTGCGCCAGAAGATAAGCTTCCATTTTATCATACGATTGCTCGGCAATCTCTTCCATGTTCACAATCTTGCCATAGTCTTCGTTGAATACCTTCAACAAAATATCCCAATAATTTTTGTAGGCATTGCGTAAACTGGCATCTCCTTTATATGGACGCAACCGATTTACTTCTGCAAGGGATTGTTTAATTTCTAAAACAATTTCCTGTCTCTTTTTCTCAATTTTCCTCGCACGATTTCCATGTGCCGCTTCGCTCATGTAGCTTAGGTATTTTTTAGAAAGCTCACCTTCGCGTGTTGTAAAAAAAGACATGTGATCAACCGGAGAATCTCCGGATTGAGCATAAACGGTAAAGGATATTACACACAACATCATCATTACAACGATTTTATTCAGCATATTATTTATTATTTTTCTTTTTCCAGTCTATATAATCACACACAATCAGAAAAGCCTCTTCTACATAGGCATCTGTTTTTAGTCTCTCTATCCACCGCTTGTTAAATTCCTGAGCATATTCATCTGCCTGGATGCGTTGAAAATCGATTGGACCATTGGTCACCTTAAATTGTGATGTACTTTCATTCTGCATCACTTCAAAGGTTGTGTAATGCTTATTGTCTTCATCGGACTCTTTCAAAAAGTTATCCCATTGCAGTAAGTCGGGCTGGTATTGTTGAAGCAACTTTTCTTTTAACCACACCAATGTTTCCTCCACAGTTTTGAATGATGCGTTAGAAGATACTCTTGTTGTACTTTGTTTTCTTAACTCCATTCTGGGTAAGGGCAAACGGGGTTTGTAATAGGTTTGTCGATAAACCGAATCCGGTAGCAGTGCATAAGGTAACATTGCTTCACGTTTAATGACGAGATCATAAAAATCAGGCAACAGAATATCCGGTGTTATTCCTAATCCTTGTGCAGTCTTACCGGTAACGCGATAAATTTTATCGGTAGTAATGGTGGCAAAGCCAGCGCCTTTTTTAATGGACTCTAATGTTGGCCCATCCTTCTGATTCGGATCAAGTGGAAAAAAATTCTGAGCAGTTGCTTTACCATAGGTGCGACTGCCTACAATAAGGCCGCGGTTATAATCTTGTAATGCCGCTGCTAGAAACTCAGAAGCCGAAGCACTTTGTCCGTTTACCATGAGCACCAACGGGCCGTCATACACGGTCCCCCGATTCATATCTTTTAAAGTCGTTTCATTTTGCTTTCCATCTCGTAGAATGCCAAGTGGCCCTTCATCAATAAAAATTCCAGCCATGGCCATAGCTTCCTGCAAAGAACCTCCACCGTTAAACCGAACATCCAAAATCAGTCCTTCAATATTTTCCCTTTTGAGTTTGATAACTTCCTTTGCTACATCACTGGCACATCGTGAACCTTCTGACTCATCGCCCCATTGGGTATAAAAATCGGGTAGGGATATATAACCGATCTTATTCTTGCCCGCGAGAATATAACTCCGCACAAAGACCTCTTCGAGTGAAATTTTTTCTTTGCGCAACGGAATTGACTTCTGAATTCCACCTGTCACTTTTATTGTGAACTCAATGGAGTTATGGTTAGCATCGGTAAGTAATTGATTTACTTCTTCTAATGATACCCCCGCAAGATCAACAGGCTCCTGCCCCGTCCAGGTAAGCCCAAGCAAAACATCTCCAGCTTGAAACTCGCCTGATTTCCAAGCGGGGCCACCGGGAGCCAATGCTGAAATAATAACATCACCCCGATCATTCTCATCGAGCGTCACGCCAAAATAATATCCTTCTGTGCTGAGCGATGATAAGAAGTTTTCCATCTGCGTGGTAGAAAGGTATGCACTGTGCGGATCGAATATGGAAATAAACGTTCCGAAATAAATGGAAGCAACATAATTTTCAAATCCAGATTGATGATTGAGTACTTTTCGGATAGATCGAAGTTCGGAAGCTTTTACACGCGTTCGTGCCGTTAATTCATTTTGATTAAAAAAATCGGGATGATGAATCGAGTCAAGTTCATAGATCGTGGCCAATCGATCGAGCAGGGAAAACTTCAGCCATAGCCGCCACTTCTCTCTTAACTTTATTTCATTAGCAGACCAATGAACGGTATCCGTCTCAAGGTATTCCTTTACCTTCCAATTGAATGGCATAGAAGATAACTGTTCTACATATAATTCCGATCGCTTCAAGCACTTGCGATAGGTTGTCACCAATATATTGAAGAATGACCATTGCTTGCCATTAAACTCATCGTCCAACATTGCGCGAAACGGCAACAAGGGTTTTAAATCGCTTTCCGAGAAGATGATTTTATCCGGATCAAGTGCCTTTAACAATTCGTCATAAAACTGCTTTGAGAATTCGTCATTAATTTCTTTAGGATGATAGTGCTGCTGAAGAATAAGATTTTTTAACAACACTGCCTCTTTTCGAAAATCCCTGGTTTGAGCAACCGATGTGTACACTCCGAGTACGAAAAGAATAACCAACAACCGCGGCAACAAAATAGCAAGGCGACTCAAAAACAGATACATTTAAAGTGAAAGATTTTTAAAAGTACAGAATTCCGATAGGTATGAAAAATAAACATCACGGAGAAATTTTAACATTGATTCAACAAAATGCCGTGAAGCCAACACAGCATACGGATTTAGACAACTATCTGGGCACAACGCACCCGCGCTATCCGATTGCTGTGCCGGTACTGAGAGCAATTGCCAAAGACTGGATGAAACAACATCCTGAACTAACAACCACTACCTTTTCGACACTACTTACGTCACTCATAAAAGGAGTATCGTATACCGAAAAATGCATGGCCGGAATTCTATTGGATTATGCATCGAAAGACCAGCGACAATTCAATCCAAAACTTTTTGACCGTTGGCTGAATGAACTCGAAGGTTGGGCTGAGATCGATTCCTTGTGTACAGGTAAATACACCTCCACAGAAATCATCAATCAATGGGAAAGCTGGGAGCCGCTATTGTTGAAGTTTTCTGTAAGTAAGAATATTGGCAAACGAAGGGCCTCTCTCGTTCTCTTGTGCTCTCCCTTTAGAACCAGCGCTGACAAGAGACTTGCAGACTGTGCTCTACAAATCGTAGCCGAACTACAGACAGAGAAGGATATATTGATAACGAAAGCAATTTCCTGGGTATTACGAAACATGACCAGGCATCATCGCAAAGTAGTCGAAATCTTTCTTAGAGAGAATGAAGACACACTTCCTCCTATTGCCATTCGAGAAACACGAACAAAACTAAAAACAGGCAGAAAATAAAATCATGAATGTTTAAAACCATTCTGGACGTTCATGATAAAGAAGTAACTCATTTGGCAAACTCAATAACATCAGCTGTGATCGTTACTTTTTGAATGAGTACCACCGGTATGTACGGAGGATAAAAAGTAGTCTTGTAATCCATCGTTAGATTGGCAAGTACCTGTCCCTCGGTAAGATTTGCTTTTGTGTTGAGATCTTTTCGGGCCTCTGCTACTAAAGCTTCTTGTTTCAAACCGCCAATACCAAAAACAACTTTAGTTTGAGCCGAACCCGAAGCGGTCTTCACCACCTTGAAGTTCGCCTGGTTAAGGGCTACGCTACTTTGTAATGCACCAAAGTGCAGCGCACAACCAGATAACAATAACACAATAAATGCGGAAGCGGTTATTTTTTTGATCATGATTTCAGTTATTTACATTTTATCCTTTAAACATGCGGTCATATAAAATGTTTATGGCGCATTGATTTTTTCAGTAATTTTCTGACCAGATTAATATTAACCCTTAATCCTTCATAATCATTAGCCTTATTTCGTTAAACGTTGGATCGAAAAGAACCATTACCTGCATTTCGTGTTACCCATTCTTTAAACAATAAAAAAAAACAAATTATGAAACGCACAGCCTCAGCACATTGGGAAGGAGATTTGAAAACCGGAAAAGGAAATGTCTCCACTCAGAGTACCATCTTAAACAAAACACAATATTCTTTTAAGACCCGTTTCGAAGACGGAGCGGGAACCAATCCTGAAGAATTACTTGCTGCTGCTCATGCGGGTTGTTTTACCATGGCGGTAAGTGCGGGACTTGGTCAGGCTGGCTTTATACCTACTGCTCTCGATACTGTTGCTACCTTAACGTTAGAAGGTTTAGACGTTACCGGTATCCATCTATCTATTAAAGGAAGTGTACCTAATATTACGGCAGCACAATTTTCTGAGTTTGTAAAAGGAGCAGAAAAGGGTTGTATCATTTCAAAAGCACTGAGTGTACCGATTACTTCTGATGCCGAATTGGTTTAACTCATTAACTGATCATAAAAAAACCTGGTTCTATTATGAATCAGGTTTTTTTATTTAGGATATTTTCGGTTTCTAAAATCAGAGGACGAGTAGAAGGTAATCTGTGTTCGTTATGATTTCACAATACCTTTTTTATATAAGTCTAACGCCTTTTGCAAAAGAGCCTCGATCGTTTTTATGGGCAAGTCTTTGTTTGGATTCACTCTGAAAATTTTCATTCTCGAGCGTTTTCCAATCTCGAGTCCGGGGTGGTCAAAGAATTTACCTTCTACCATAAGAATGTATGGCTCATCCGTTTTCTTGTCGGTCCATACATAACACATCATCTTTTTCTTATAACAAAAGCAAGGCATTCCATACTTAATCGTTTCGGAAAGCATCTCATCTTGTTTGAGAATAATGTTTCGCAACGCGAGCAAGCAACTCTTGTTGGGTTCTTCTTTGTTCAAATAATAGTTATTCACTTCGCGAATCATATTCAAGACCTTATCTTATCCAATAAAATATTCTGGTACGGAAGACCTCTTCTTCGCTCTGTGTCCCCATAGACTCTGGAGAAATATAATTCTAGCTCGTCACATCCAGTTTTGATTTCAACAGGATACTATCCAATGAATCTGAAACTTTCTTTGTAATACCATCAATCTCTGTAAAGTATCTTTGATCATCCGTGTCTAACTCAGCACTCGTTGCAACAGAACACAAATCACGTATTGAGGTTACAGATAGCGCAATTGTATTCTCCCATTGGGCAAGTGCATTGTCACGATGTTTAATTGCTGATAATATTTCCTTGTGGTTCCGTTCCAACTCTGAAGTTCGCTCATTTACTTTTTTAATCAGTAAGGTATTGGCCAGTTTGCGATCATTTAATATTCTGATCAGGACATAGACCACAATGGCCAGGAGTATCAATGCAAAACCAATCAATAAATTAATACCGAGTTGTTTATTAATGATCTCATCTTTTAATCCCATCATTTTTTCCTGGGAAGCGAATTGTGTTTTGTATTCTTTCTCAGTCGCTTCCGCATGAAGTTGCATCAGATTACCAGTCTGATTTTGATTATAGATACTGTCGTTCTTTTGAATATACTTCGTTTGATAAAATGACAATTTTCTATTATCACCTTTGGCTTTGTAAAGTGCACTGAGTTCTTCATAGATCTTCATTTCTTCAAGCTGCAGTAGAGTCTTATTCGCCATTTCCTCTCCTTCCCCGAGGAATTGCTCCGCCTTCAAAACATCACCAAGTTTCAAATAAATCTTTGAGAGATAAATGATATTATCCAATACAAAACGATGAAACTCTGCTTCTTTGGCCAGGGAATAAGACTTAAGAAAATCCTTTTCGGCTTTCTGAAGATTATCTGATTTATACCAGATAACACCCGAACTGTAAAGGGCAGAAACGAATGTAAAGTCAGAACATTCTGAAGGACACTTATCAATCATAGGCTCGAGAACCATGCGTGCTTCTTCCAGATTGTTTAGAAATGCATTACAGATACTAATATTTACTAATAGAATATCTAAACCATAATCAATACCAACTAATTTCTTCAATTTGAGCGATTTCTCATAATAGGTCAATGCTAACCTGTAATCTTTGAGTTTATAATATATCAGACCAATATTGTTTAGTCCAATAGTAATTGACAATGTATCGGCTTGTTTTTCATCTATTGCTATTCCTTTAAAAAGTCTGGAGAGCGCCTGATCATATTTGGAGATAAGCAGATAGGACAATCCCAACCCTGAAAAAACGTATGATCCATACAGGTCTTCAATTTCCTTACTTTGATAAATGATTCCTTCACAATAGCTGCCAATAATTATAGCGGAATCATACTTTTCCAATTTTCTCAAAGCTCTTGATACTCTAATCCCTGCTCTGACTATTCTTAAGCTGTCACCAGCCTGAACTGCCATCTTGAAAGACTCCATCCCAAACGTAAAACTTACTTGATCATCTTCATCTGCAAATTGTTTTGCCAATTCTGCCAAGACATCTATTCTGTCTACGCTCTGGCTCATCGGCAGCAACGCATTAAGTGAATCTATTTTTGCATTCTGCGCATGCAATGAATTTGCATGGAGAACGATTATTGCCACTAAGAAGAATCTCATCATTATACTCTTAGTGGCTAGGGTCATCCAAGATCTGTTTTGCTGATTCGGAAAGAATTTTACTGGCATTCTCAATTTCAATGAGGTGAGCTTGTGAACCGGGAAGTGTAATGTCCTTAAGTCCGGTAGCACACAACCCTTTTACAGTGGCCATTGAATTTCTGATTTCCACAGCCACCTTTCGAATGGTGACATCACGCTGCTCCATGGCTACCTTGAGATCCCGGTAACTTTTTTCCAACTCGCGGGTTTGCTTCTCTACTTTTCTATCCAACAAAGTATTAGCATGCTTTCTGTTTTGATTGGCTTTGTATAAGAAAAACGCAAGCAGTATAAATAATGCAACCACACCTGCAATCAGCAAGCGAACTGTCTTTTGTCTTTTAATAACCCCATCCTGCAATTCCAGCAAGGTTGTTTGAGATTCTACCTTGGCTTTATTTTCACGTTGAAGAAAATCCGCCTGGACGTGCATCAACTTGTTCCGTACTTCTTCACCCGAAACACTATCCTTCAGTTGAATGTATCGCTCTTGATAATATGCTACCTTCTGATGATTATCCACCTTCTTATACACTTCAATAAGTTGAGTGTACAGCTGGAGCAATTCACTATTAAATCCTTCATTCGTTTTCCATTCTTTTATTTCTTCCAGATACTGTGTGGCCAAATCAATCTTTCCTTGTTGCAGAAAGATTTTAGATAAGTTGAGAATGCAGTCGAATCCAAATCTTGCATTTTGTATTTTCTGCGCTAACTGATTCCCTCGCTTAAAACTATTTTCAGCTTCAGTCAAGCTGTCCATTCGTAGAAAATGGAAGCCTTCCGTTACTTCCAACGTGAGAAGGGTTGTTGGCAAACATAATTTCTTAGCACATGCATATTTTACCCGATCGATGTACAGGCGTGAGTTTACAAAATCATGCTGGCGCGAATAACACAAGCTCATGTTTAGGAACAAAGATTGAAGATTCTCATTATCTGATCTTTCATTTTTTATTCTTAGCGCTCGCTCAAAATATTCCAGTGCTTTGCGATCATCCTTAATCTCATAATACATCCGACCAATATCAATCAGCGTATTACTGGTTTGCGTTTCATCTTTAAGTTGTTCTTGAATGGCCAATGCATTGAACAAATATTGCATGGCCAGATCATACCTTGAAAGCGAAAGAAATGAACGACCAAGGCTTTCGTTAATATCACCTTGCTCTTCCAACCAATTGTTTCGTTTCGCAATGACAAGAATCTTATCACCAATACTGAATATAGAATCCGTAATAACAAGCTTGTTGTAAAGTTCAACCAACGTTCGGCCGGACTGCACTATTGATAAACTATCGCCATTTTTCCAGGCCAGTTGATGCACAACCTGGGTGCGCTGCAAGGCTTGGTTGAGTGAATCTGTTTTGGGTTGCTGTCCAAAAAGACTACTTTGAAGCAATAAAAAAAAACCAATTAATGTAAACCTTAAAAGGAATGTCAATTTTTCCATAGTCACGCTATCGTTCAAAGATAATTACTTTGCGGTAGGAATAGAGCACCAGAATATGAAAGGAATACCAATATGGATGTCACCTCAAAAAAGGGAAGCCGAAATTGCAACACGGGCAACCGAAGCGTGTGAACAAATCATTACCGAAATGGGCGCAGAACTTCACGATGATCTGATCCAAAAGCTCTCCATTTTCAGATTGTATATCGACAGGCTTGAGCGGTCGGTCCATGATCCGATTGAAACGCAAACATTGCTCACGAAAATGCAAACAGATTTTCAAGAGGTAGTTCAATCGGTTCGTAAAATTTCCAGACAACTTATGCCGGTTCGAATGGATGACGATTCGTTCCAAAAAAGTATTGAAATGCTTTGTCAAAACATGGAACGAGGAACCGAACACGTTCATTTCGTTGCCACCGGTACGGAGCAGAAAATACCGGTTCAAAGTGAAACGTATTTGTATCGCATCATACAAGAACTGATTCACAATGCCTTCAAACATTCATCGGCCTGGCACATCTGGGTGAGGGTAGCCTGGACTGAGAAAAAACTGGTAATTGAAGTTGAAGATGATGGAACCGGGTTCCATAAAATGGAGGAATTTGTTAATCTTCTTAGAAAAAAACACAATACACTTCGAATGAGAACGCAAGCCATTGGCGCATCCCTAAAGTATGACCGTGGAGAGAAGGGACTTATTGCCAGGATTGAATGCCCAACTTAAATTTCACAAAATACCATTGCGATAAGCATACGCTAACAATGCTGCAGTATTGGCCACAGCGAGTTTTTTTATCAATCTGATTCGATAGGTTTCTGTTGTCGACTCTCCCATTTTCATAAGGGCTGCAATCTCTTTGGTTGTTAATCCACTGGCAATGGCTTTTAATAATTCATTTTCAGTATGATTTAACAGAACAGGAGGTACCTTATCCCATCGGCTGGCATTGGTCTGAATAATCTTCATGATTTTTTCAGGAAAATAGCTTTCGTTTTCCAGTACCTTTCTAATAGTCTTCACGATTTCCTGATATCCATCCAACTTGAAGACAATGCCTTCTACACCGGCTTTTAAAAGGTTGATCATTAATTCCACACCCTCTAAACCGGTAACGGCAATTACCTTAACGTTCACCCCCTTGCTCCTCACCAACTCCAATAGTTGCAGCCCATTGGTTCCGGTCAACCGGATATCCATCAAAATAAGATCAAGTGGTTTTAAAATGGCGGAAGAAAACTCAGCAAGCGTTGCCGCTTCTGCAATGCTTTCGACAAACGATTCTTGTATCAATAGACTTTTTAATCCTTCACGCAAGAGGGCTTCATCTTCAACCAATAAAATATCTATTTTTTTCATGCAGATTCAATGAGTGTACTTCCTCAACCTGTCTGGTTTTCCTGACAATTTGCAAGGTGCTATTTTTTGAGCAATCAACAAGTTCTATGTTTGAGACCATGCATCATTTGATGTTGAACTGCGAATTGGAGGGCTCCGATTTGGTTGTGCGAGAAAAGGTAAAGTAAAATCTGTCAAGTTAGCCCGTTTGCTTTTCGGGTAACTTGACAAGATTTATTGTAGGGAGTAAACAATCTTTTTTTTGTATGCTATCTCGCAAAAGGTTTTGCCTCGTTTTTTTTCTTCGTTTCCTGGATCCGTGTACCACAGACAAAAACAAACTAAACGTAATGAACTTGGCTGCAGCTTTAAAATCTCTTTTCATATTGTGTTAAGAATTCAAGTCAGTGGGCGGCACCTCCACAATTACAATTGTAAAATTTCTTAAGCCGGAGATCTTCCAGTTGCAAAAAATTAAGGTACTCGGGGTCGCCCCATAAGCTACACCACTCTTCCTTACCCAGTCGGGTAAACTCCTGAATCAATCTTTCGGAAAACTCGTGCGGATCATTGAAGTCAAAATAAATAAGAGTAAGATACATTTTCAGTGCTTCTTTGTTAGGATCATTTCGTACTGCCAAGGGCTTCACCAGATTCAATGCCGTTTCATATCGCTGAATAGCGCTATAAAATAAAGCCAGCCTCACTCTTTCTTCATCGGTTAACACAGCATCGTTCGGATGAAAGTGTTCTTTGAATTTAGGTAGCATTGAAAATAGTTCAGTCGGTAATGGGATGTTACTATAGAGAGACTGGATCGTGTAAAGGTAGTAGTACCTCCACAAATCCTTCATGGGAAAATTCATGATCTTTTCACGCTGACCATTTCGGATGGCGGGAGGTATCTCCTTCAGCACAAAATAATCATCGGGAATCGAAAGGCCATCTGGCCCGGTATAGTCACGTGGCTTACACTTGATTTTTTTTATTCTCTTAAGGTGAATTTCAGATTGTGTGTATGCACGGCATCCCCATTGGGGATTTTCCAACAATGAATCCAGCGTACCTCGTGAATAGTTGCGATAAATTAAGACATGGTTGTTGTAAACAGCCTGGCCTTTTAATGCTGAAGGGAAATATTTTGATTTCGCCAGTTCATGTAACTGATTATAAAAATCTTTATCAGTCACGCTATGTTGAATAGAATATCGAAACATCAAATCATGATACTTAAATGCAGGATAACGTTGAAGGTCAGGAATCGTGAGGAGCTTCGTTACGGTATCTTCATGGGCTAATTGATAGTAGGCCGCTAACTGGGCTTGCTCCAATTGTTGTATAAGCCTGGCGTTCGGCTTCGCTGTAGATTCAACCGATATTTTCAGTGCTTCATATTCCTGCAAGGCACTTTTTCCGGGAATGATTTCCAGTAGATCTTTTCTCCACACAAGCCTGATGCGGGTGTACCGTTGTGCATCCAGTAACTTTAACAACAACGTATCTTTTTTATTTTCATTAACATAAGTCCGCCTTGCAGACGTTGACAGGTTTTTAAATGCCGTGAGATTATTCATATCAACTTGTTCCTGAAAGAATTCCCACTGTTCACGGGTAATAATATCAGGCGCCACGTCTGTTGTATCGAGGTAAGGGTTTAACACTAACATGAAGTTGTGCATGCGTTCTCGCGCCAAACGATCATTATCATTTTCATCGCCATCAATGCTGGCAAATGCTTCACCTTTTACAGCTACAATTTTCCCACGAATGCGGTTGAATGAGTTCTCTATCTCGAGTTGTTTGAGTTTATCAATCGTTACGACTTTGGAGGGATAGAAAACCTGTAGTTGGATGGTGTCATACTGATAGGTCACTTTATACTGGTCCTTTTTTCCTTTTGGTTTAAAATTGTTTTTAAACTTAAGTCGTGGAAACTCCATCTCAAAAAATCGCGAAGGCACCATGCTATAGGTACGGTACGCCTGCAATTGCTTTTGCTTTATGATGAATAAATTGAATGCTGTTCCATCAGCATTGCCGTGAAGCGGGAAAAGAAATTGCCTCGTCCTTCTTTTAATTTTTAGTATGGGTAGGTCGATCAGATATTTCCGTGTAGTATATTTTCGACTGAACTTCAACATCTCTCTTCTATAAGCAGGTTTGCTAAGTGTTCCATTCAATTCATAAAGTCCGTTTCTTCGGTTGGGAACACGTGTAAATTCAAGTGATGCACTATCGAACTGAGAGAGTGGAATAAATTCCTGAGCGATACCGCTCCTTCTTCCCTTGAATATTTTCTTCGCTGACCGGAATGAGCCTGTTAAGTACCCGCGGTCTTGTTTCAGATTCATAAACCCGTTGATCGCTTTCTGATTTTTGGGATTATGCCCTTTGTATTTTTTTAGTCCATAAGGCAGATGAGGTACAGAAGAACGAAGAAGTTGATCAGAATAATCCGGAAGCTCAGTCGGAACAGCAGGCGTGTGGGTAAAACCAAAGACCTGTACTGCAATGAACCGTTGACTGACTGGATCGTAAGACGTGGCCAGCGCAGTACAGTTGAATTTATTAGAAATGATATTTCGGTAATGGCCAGGTGAAGTTTTCCAAAGAGCGGCCATCACATCCGCGGTTGACTTGTAAGTGACTGTACTTAATTTCCTTCCTTTTACTGGATACTGAACACCGAGTTGTATTTGAATGACATTTTCGCCTGTAGCCGTATACAAAATGCCTCCGTGCAATTTGACACGTGCTGCAGGGGTTTCCTTGCCTTTTGTTTTTTGAAGATGTGATATTTTCTTTTCATGAATCAGAAAGTCAGCATGATCTTTTGCGGCTCGATAAAGTACATCATCCCACGCCAGATCAATGAGGTTCTTTTCTTGTCGCAGTTTGTTTACAGACCCGAAGGTTAACCACTCCAGTTTTTTGAGGTCTGGGGTTTCAAGATTGACTTCATCCGTTAACCGCTGAGCAAAGCCTGATAGCGAGAGCAGCAAGTGAAAAACAAGAAGGTGATAATTTTTTACAAGTTTATATATCCGATCCAAATTCATTCTCTATTAGCACTTAACACACATACAATCTATCGGGGGAGCAGCAAAATAAAAAAGCTCAAAACCGTAAAATGATTTTGAGCTTTTTAAGTGGAGTCGGAGGGAATTGTAACCTCAATCTAATTTACTGATACTCAGTATTAAATTTTCGATAACAATTGTAAGTGCACCGAATTTCCCCCTCGCTATATCAATTCAATTTCTTTCGATCCGTATTACTCAAAGATATAAAATTGCAATGAAGTAGGATAAATATTGAACAAGTAATTACGCTAATAAATACTTTGTCACTTGTTCATCATTCAGTCCGGTATAAGAACAAAACTCTTCTATGCTTACGAATTGGTGATCGTCTTTTTTGAAGTGACCTTTGATTCTCTTGAGCAGTATTCTTCCGTAGCGCTCACTCCTACCTGTGATGCGCTGAATGTCCTTCGGGTAGATAATAATTCTGTCAACTCTCATACACTATCTATGCTTCATCCTTGCCTTTGCTCGGGCGATGATGTTCTGTTAATGTAAATCTTTTTTGGAAATAACGGAACAATGTGACACAAGTTGCCCATAACGGAACAGCTACTTATGGCATGCCAATTTCTTCCAATATGTTTGAGTCGTTGCTGCAGCAATGGCTTAACCAGTCTGAGCCGTGAACAGGTTGGACAACTAATTTTTTAAACTATGGCGAGACAAAAAGGTGTCATAAAATTACAAGGACAAATGGGAGGTGTTTCCTTTTATAAATCCCAGCAAGATGGATTTCTTGCACGTGAAAAAGGTGGAGTAGATGCAGAGCGGATCAAGAACGATCCAAACTTTGAGCGTACTCGAGAGAACGGTGCAGAGTTCGGACGCGCAGGCGCTGCAGGTAAGTTGTTGAGAACTGCACTACGTGCATTGCTTATCAACATAGCGGATAGTCGCATGACGAGTCGCCTTACACGGGAAATGGTGAAGGTGGTTCAAGCGGACGCAACCAATGTCCGTGGGCAGCGAAATGTTATCGATGGTGAGGCGGAGTTACTTATTGGCTTTGAGTTCAATCTGGATGGAAAGCTGAGCGGTACATTTTTCGCTCCTTATGTTCCAGCAATTGATCGTGCTGCCGGGACTTTGTCTGTTCAAGTTCCAGATTATATTCCCGGAAACATGATCGGAGCACCTCAAGGTGCAACACATTTCCGATTGATTGCTGCCGGTGTGGAAGTGGACTTTGAGGAAGCAAGCTATGTAGTGAATACATCGACAACTCCTGAAGTTGTACTTGGTCCACAAAACCAAGCTGCTGTTACGCTGAGCAATGCTGTAACTCCGGCCAGTACCAAGCCGCTCTTTTTAGCCTTTGGAATTGAATTCCTTCAACAAGTGAATGGAGTATTCTATCCATTGAAGAATGGAGCGTATAACTCTTTGGCGTTGGTAGCGGTTGATGGTGGTGTGTAATGGAGTTGGAGTTATTCAGGATCTATTACCCTGAAGGAACCAATGGGGAGGTTCGATATGAAGGTATTTTGATTTGCCCGACTATCGAGCTCCCCTGGCTCCAAAACCAGCGAAACATTTCCTGTATTCCTGAAGGCCGGTATGAGTTGAAGAAACGAGTGACTCAGAAACGAGGTCAACATCTTCTGGTATTAAATGTAAAAGGCAGAAGTGGAATTTTAATTCATCCTGCAAATGATGCGAAGAAAGACTTGCACGGCTGTATTGCTCCGGTAACAATTCATACCGGCCCAGGGAAAGGAAGTCAATCGAGATTGGCAAATGAAAAGTTGAAAGCACTTGTGCTTGAGGCTTTCGAACGGAATGAAAAAGTATTTATCACCATAAAATCAAAAGGAAATGAAACTCATTGAACGAATAAAAGCACCCACTCCGAAATTTTTCCGAGTGCTGCGTAATGTTGGAATGGTCCTGGCCGCTGCCGGTGGTGCGCTCCTCGCCTCTCCTATTGCATTGCCCATTGTAGTAGTTACAGTCGCAGGATATCTTACGGTTGCTGGCGCTGTTGTGACTGCTGTAAGTCAAACTGCTGTCGAGGACGAAAGTCAATTCAATGGCGGAGGTGGCGCAAGTGATCTCACCCGTGACAATGGTGGTGGCGGAGGCATAGATCCAATTCGAAAAACCTAAACCTCGAATTGATGACTCATGGCAATCACACCGGAACAGTGGCTGGCACTGTTAGTGGAACACTACTGACGATCTTCGCGAACATTCATTCAGAAGATATTGCAAAGACTACAGTGCTCGCATGCATCGGTGCGATAGTGAGTTTTACAATTTCTATTCTTCTGAAGTGGATATCGAAAAAATTAAGATCCAACTAAATCTGAACCCTGACCAAATCGTCAGGGTTCTTTTTATTCTAGTAATTTATGAAGGACGACTCTCTTTAACTGCTTGATCAATTGAATTTGTTTTTCAAGGGTATCGCTTTGCGCGGATAGTTTGTTTAGAATTTCGATGGAATTTTTTAATGCCTCCCTTCTTATTCCAACTTTTGAATGTGCTGTTTTGATTACCTGGTGAAGTTCGGTAACACGGATGAATGAGATTACTGAACCGGTGAGATGCGGACGAAAGAAGCCACCTGCCCACAACCCATAGCAGAGCCAGTAAAAGTACTCTCTTTCTTCAAGGTTGTTCGCTGTGACTACAAAGCAATTTGGACAAGGATCTAAAAGTGGTTTGCCTGAATTGTTTCCTTTAGACAGGATGAAGAAGTGATTTTGATTTTTGAATTCATCTGTTGTTCTGTACGTTTTGATTTTTAGTATTTGCATGGTTTGCGCATTTAAATTTTTGCGCGGCCACACACATTTTTAAAAGAGAAAAGAAAAGGGAAAAAGAAAAGAGAAAGCTCTTCAACAGGATGGCGCTGGTGGGCTGTCAAGGTTTTTTAAAAAAATACTACCCGACCTCAGGAGGGTGGAGATTTTTTTAAAAACCCGCAGGGCTTGACCTTGACAGACCATTGTGCGGTGGGACTGCGCGAGCCATCCTACCTTTGCTTTTATCTTTTTGTTTGTGATAATGAAAATTGAACCATGAAAACAATCAACAGGATCAAAGAATACTTCAAATGATAAGTCATCTTCCCGTAAACAAAAAAAGCCCCCTAAAAAGGGAGCTCTGAAATGGAACACTCAAGCCACAAGAACCTGATGCAAACTTCCCTAATGCCACCCGGGAATACATAAAACACAAACGGCCTAAAGCCAAAGCGAACGCCCACCGATAACCACCAGCTACCTATGCGGACTTTTGTTGTATAATTAAACATGATGCGACCACACGGGACCGGACAGAAAGGTGCAAGGGCCGCCAAAAGAAAATACTACCTGAAGGAAAACGAGAATTTAAAACTTACAAGAAAGCTCAATGACTGATGGTGGAGATTTTGTTTTGAGCGGGCGTAGCGAACCCTTGTGGCTTTCTGTTCCGCACGCCCGTAACTTTGTGTTATGTTTAACTATTGACACATTTTGGAAAGCATGTTGTCTATATAAATGTCAGTAAAATTTTACTACCTTTTTTTCTATGTCGACTGCAGTAATGGATATGTACGTGGAGTCTTCTGCCATTGTTAATCGAAAAGTAATATATTCGGAATTGTTGGATTTAATTGAATTTGATCTGCCATCCTTATTAATAGTGTAATTAGTTTTTAAATGCTGATTCATCTCATCAAAGCTGACCCAAAGAAGGGGATTTAAGTTAATTGAATATACCAGATTTGTCCTTTTTGAAATATACAAAGATATACTTGAGCCAGTTCCAGTCTCAATGTAGATGACCTTATTGGTATACTCGTTGGCGGCAGGAATCGTAATTGATGTTTTCCATGAACTCCCTCCCTTTAGAAATGACGGTCTACCTTGATTCAAAATTTCGTATTCCGTTTTGCCGAGCAATTCGTATCCATTGTAAATCAAGTTATCCACTTCATTTAAAATGTTGTCTCTTATTGATCCTTGACTTTGTACATTCGCAACTGAGTGAATGAAAATTGCAACTAATAGATATTTCAATTTTGTTACGTTTAATAATGTTTAATGAATTTTCTTCTTTAGTTATTCTTAAAAAAATCTTCCGCTGAAATATTTCTTGATTCCATGTTACCTCCTACTACTGGATAAAGTGTCACAGAATAGATTGAATAAGATTCCTCTGTCTGTTCCATTTTTATTAAGTCATCAAAACTGTCTGACACTGAGAATCCAGAGTTTGTTTCAAAATATCCTTTCAGAGTCCCAGCATTTACCGCTGTGTTAGGATTCCAATCCTTTCCGTAGAAACTCTTAAGGAGGTATGTTCCATTGGGAACATTAGTCATAACAAATGACTCACCTGCTCTTATATATTCATTCCTAATGGTTCTCTTTCCACTATAATACTCAACGAGGCAAACAATTACATCCAGTTGTTGTCCATTTTTTACCGTTAATTGGTTTTGAAAGTCCTTGTCATAAACACCCTTTCCAAAGTAATCGTTGTACGGTGAGTCACCCGTTTTTAGTTTATTACCTTTGAACTTACTTGGAGGTGGCTCTAATTCAGGTGCAGTGTCCACTATCGTATTAGGGCTATATGAATAAGTGGAGTCCTTTGATTTGTCATCCTTAATAAGTAAAAAGTAGGTCATCCCAAGAAAAAAGGCAATACCACCTGCCATTTTTAAATAAAAAAATACATTCCCAATATCCTCCTTTCTTCTTTCTGCTTTTTCAATTTTATGAATCTTTGAAATCAATTCATTGTTTGTTCCTGCAAGTCTGACCAATGGAATTACATACTTTCCAATTTCTTGTTTTGAAAGAAACTTAAACATATCCGTCATTGAATCCACAATTCTTTCGTTGCTTCCTATGTCTCCAATTCTTAGTAACTGAGCCACTACATTTTCATTCAGGATTGAATCAATGTATTTGATGAGTTGAATATGATTTACTTGATCAGGTTCACTCCACTTTATTTTTCTATATGCATCTTCTACGTCTGCGGCTATTGAGTCAGGTGTCGTCCCTTCGTTTCTTGATTCCTCCTTCTTGCTGCCCTTATTGGAAGGTGGTTGTTGTGATGTTGTTCTATTGGTTTTTAAATTATAATTTTTTCTCTTTACAGGGTCAGATAGGACTTCATATGCTTCTTGCAATTCCTTAAATCGTTCTTCAAAATATTTGTCATTGGAGTTTTTGTCCGGATGAAATTTAATAGCAAGTTTTCTGTAGGTCTTTTTTATCTCCTCGTCAGTACAGTTAGACGGTAGCCCAAAAATTTGATAATAATCTTTATTCATTAACACAAATCATTTCGTCCAACACTTATAAATTCTGTCCAGCGGTGCGCGGAAAAATTTGTCTTTTGCTTGCTTTGGTGTCACGTGGATTTAAGCGGCAAGCAAAATTGCCAATGTATGGATGCACCCTTTGTTGTGTATAATCCACATTGTCTATATTTCCTTATTGCTGTTACTCAATATAGGTCTATGTTTTAGATTATCCAACTCACACAATTCATCATTGCTAAAAGAATTGCTACTAAGCACTGAGAGGTTAACCTCAATGAGTGAAGGTGGAGACTTGATGAACTTCGATCAATGTAAATCATGTGGAGTACCAAGCGCGCCCGAGCCAGGCGTGTGGGGGTGCGGGGGAGCCTGGCGAGGAACAAGGCGCGCACGAAAAAAGGGCTATGTTCGCCTCCCTATTCCCCCCGCAAGGGACAAAGGCGAACATAGACCGTGCAAGCACAAGTTAAGAAGTGAGTTTTTGTCCATAGCCCCGCAGGGTAAAAAATAAAATCAAAACGTCCGAGGTACACAAGGCATGACAAAAGCGGAACGAAGGCGTTTAAAAAAAATATGGAATGTGTGTCGGCAAAGATGGTGGTGGCGCGTAAGTAAAGACCGCTATAAATAATTCACACTTTACTTTCGCGCCACGGCCATGCGCGGTTTTTTTAATTGCCGTAGTGGAGCTTTTGGCGTGACTTGTGTTCCGAGGCCTGAACAACTTGTGCGCAGCACTCCGCTTCAACCTTGAGGCATGCCGAAGGATGCCAGGAAGGAGCGCGGGCATGTGTGTCGCAGGAGCGGTGGCGTTGTCGGGCAACCCAAATTTTAAAAGTACAGCTGATGTTGCTTGCGCGGATAGATGTGTTAGCGGTACTAAATGTTTGCACGGGCGTGATCTTTTGCGAGAAGGACTTATTTTTACTTTAAGAAGACTTAATATTTTACGATATGGATACAAATAAGAGTGATGTGTTAAAACTTATTTCTGAAATAGAAAAGGATCCTAAGGTGAATTTAAATGTTCCAGCTAAACTTACTGAGCCTGATGATTTAATTCTAGCCGCGAAGCGCGCACTATTGATCCACAATGATCATTCTAAATCAGTATTAGAAGATGATGGTCTTTTAATCAATACAGGACCGCTTCCTATTCGGGTTTCACCAAAAAGTATAAATCGCGCTTTAGTCTTATATGACACAATCATAAAAGTATTTCGCGCTCGTGGACATCAGTTCATTGATGGTAAGGTTGATGTTTTTGGCCAAAAGTATGAATTGATTGTAAGGGAAACACTCAAAATAATCCCCAATAGTTATAAGAAGAAACCAACTGGTGTATTGTGCCTAAAAGTTTACGAGGGCTTTCCTCGTTTTGAAATTTATGATTCAAAAAATGTCTTGTTAGAAAGTAAGATTTCACGAGTAGTGGCAAAATTGGAATGGATAGTACAGGATCTTTTGGCGACTTGGGCACGAAATGCTAAGCGGGAAGAAGAAGAGAAAGCACGCGAACAGATAAAGCTTGACAATAAAGAAAGGAGAGAGAAAGAATTAGCAGATTTTAAACTCTTACTGAACATGGCACATAGAGAATTCGAGGCGAAGATTGTTCGAAATTATATTCAGTCTGTTGAAGATAAAGCCAAACAAGCCGAAGGCATTACACCCGACCTAGAAAAGTGGATACTGTGGGCTCGCGAAAAAGCGGATTGGTATGATCCACATATTGAAAAAGGAGATGACTTATTAATAGAAGTTGACAGGTCCACTTTGACATTCAAAACACAGAAAAACTTCTAAATGTTTTTACTGCAGAGATACTTCAGTTTCTGACAAAAGGTTGCAAGAAATTATTTGTACTAAATTTTCATCTAACCTTACCTCCCATCGGAGTTCTTATGACAATAATTTTGCCATCCTTAGTCGCTCCTTTTGCAGCATAAGGATTTTCTTGCTTTGGGCTGTTATCCTTTGCTTTTTCCCGTTGTCTAATCTTCTTCTTCTTTTCTGACTTCGTCAGTTCTTTTATTTCCGTGATTTTCAGATGATTCTTAAGAAGCGCATAGTCATTGTCACTGATTTGATCTTCAGCTTTTAGCATGGGCTTATTCAGTATTTTTTTTATTCGTCTGAAAGGAAGACCAAGGCTTGTTTTGACTTCATGAATTAATGGCATAGCGATAAGTTTTAAGCAACAGCTCTATTTGTGCCTCCAACAGCTTGAAGAAAAAAGTGTTCATAAATTTTATTACTCTTAGAGGCGAAGAGTGTTCTATTGTAAGCTGGATCGGGTAAATATGTATCAAGGATTTGCTCGATAACATTTTTAACTTGATTTCGTGTTTGTGTATCCTTATGCCAATCGTGAACAAGCACTGTAGGCTTTTCTTCCTTCAAGCGCTTCAATAAGTTCTTTGCCGCTAACTTTACTTTTTGTTCTTCTTCTTTTGTTAAGTTTTCCTTTTTCAGCAAATCAAATATTTCAAGCTCTTGTTCTGAAAGTCCTTCTCTAGTTGCTCTGAGCTCCTCTTCTCTTAGCGACTCTACGAAATTGACGAGGTCATCAAAATAGTCTTCGGTAGCAGCCCCACCAGAATTATAACGATCAATTATTTCCTGAAGCTTTTGAGCAAAACTATTTCTGGTAACATTTCGCTCCATCATTTGCTGCAGTTTACCCGAAATGAATGCTCTTAAATCTGAGATCTCAATATTCTTGTATGGTGCCGTTTTATACTGCTCTCTAAGCTTTTCAACATCCAGACTACTTAGGTCAATTTGTTTCCATGCTTTTATGAAGTATTCTTTTTTCTCTTCTACATTGGCAAAATCAGCAGCTTTGTCTTTCTGATTTTTGGTTTCGTCTTGTGCAACAATACTATCATCTAGCAATTGACTGATCCTTCGTTTTGCAGTATCAAGATTACCTCTATCGACTCTACCATCCATCACTTCTCGCAAGTAATGAATGATGGCTACCAGAGGGAATTCTTTTCGCTTACCTAAAATTTCGGGTTTACATGCTTCATACAATGCGTCAATTGTGTTGTCATAAACAACAAACTGCTTTTTATAATCGTCATTTGATACAAGCTTATCCGCATACTCATCAAAGAGACTCAGCTTATTGAATACTTGATTTGATTCTGCAATCTGTTGCAGGTCAATACTCAAGTTTTTGCAATATTCGTTGCACTCCTTGATGGCATCATTTAGTAATACATAGAGTTGATCCTTTTCTTGTACTGGAGCATCTCCACTTGGCTCTCCATCTTCATTCGTTGAACCGCCACCATAGGATGCAAAAGCCTTTTTTAGATTTCTAAATACATTGTAGTAATCTACGATTAAACCATTTTTTTTCTCTTTACCATTGATGAGAAAATCTGTTACGCGATTTGCCCTGGCGATCGTTTGCATCAGGGTATGGTTCTTCATGGGTTTATCAAGGTACAGTGTAGAAACGGTTGGAGCATCAAAACCTGTTAGCCACATACTGCAAACAAAGACCAACTGAAGCGGGTCTTTCGGATCCTTAAATTTATCCTCCAGGTCAAGCCCGTTTTCATCTACTGCTTGAATTCGCTTTCGGTGCGTCTTAATGTCTAAACCTTGCTTGCTGAATTTTTCATCTTCACCGGCTTCTTCACTAATCATAACAGCCAAGTCTGCTTTGCGCATCCATTCAAGCATTCTTTTTAGATCATCTTTCTCTGTTACATCCCTTGTTTCATTAATCTGCTTTTGCACATCCCTCTTCTCCTCTTCCCAAAGACGTTTCACTTTATCGTACATGCGTACCGCTGTGAATTTATCAATGGTGATAACCATACCTTTACCCAAATAACCTCTTCTAGGAAAATGATAGACAATGTCTTTGGCGATTGTTTCAAGACGATCATCTGCCTTAAGGACGCTCATCTCCTGACCGAACTCTCTTTCTAATTTTAATTGTTGTTCCTCTGTTAGATTCTCATCACTAACGATATCCGCAAGATCCTGGTCAATGTCATCATTTTGAAGTAATACCTCTGGAACACGTTTGTGATAGAACAACGGTTTGGTTGAGCCATCATCAATACTTTGTTTGAAATTATATTCGGATACGTTGCCACCAAACCACTTATGAGTCAATTCACGACTACCTAATAGCGGAGTGCCTGTAAATGCAATGTATTGTGCATTGGGTAATCCTGTGCGCATGTTTTCTGCAAGATCCTTGTATTGTGTTCGATGCGCTTCATCTACAATTACAATGATATCATTGCGTTTTGAAAGTATTGGATACTCTTTTCCTTTTTGATATCGAAATTTTTGAATGAGAGTAAAAATGTATCTCGTGTTAGTGCCTAACATTTCCCGCAACTCTTCACTATTAGCCGGCCGACATTTAGTATCCTTTTTAAAGGCACCGCCACCAAGGAAGTTCTTGTATATCTGTCCATCAAGGTCATCACGATCTGTTACAATCAAGAACGTGAAATTGCCTGTAAATTTTCTAAAAAGTTTCTGTGCAAAGAAAATCATGGAATAACTCTTACCACTCCCTTGCGTATGCCAAAAGACTCCAAGTTTACCTTTGTTATCGGTATCGGTACCTTGATTGTCGTGTTGCAATCTTTTCGAAAAACTCTCTGATGCATTATTCACACCTAAGAACTGATGATTCTTTGCTGTGATCTTTATTGCATCATTGAAATACAAAATGAAGTTCTCGACATAATCTAGCAGGCGTTTTTTATGACAGAGACCAAGTACAGCATAATCTAAACTTACTGCGTATTGTTTGATACGCTTAAGATCAGGATTTTGATTTTCTGCCTCTGGTCTGAGCCAATTGAAGAAGTGCTCGTAGCCCGCATTAAAACTTCCTACTTTGGTTTCCAGACCATTACTTAAAATGCAGATAACATTGTAATGGAATAGCAAGGGAATATCGCTCCGATAGTTAGTAAGGTTATCCTCGTATGCGTTGCGTATTGCTACATTGCTATTTTTCAATTCAATAAAAATCAACGGAAGCCCGTTAACATAGACAATTAAATCTGGCCGTCTACGGATTACCTGACCTTTCAGCCAAAGCTGCGATACAACCAGGTAATCATTCTTTGAATCATCCTCGAAATCAATAACTTTTACAAATACCTTTTCCTGCTTACCCTCTTTGTTATTAATAGTAACTTCAGCACCATTTCGAATAGTATTGTATATCTCTTTGTTGGCCACTACTTCAGTCCTATCTAAGCGAGTCTGACATAGTTGCTCCATTGCCTCATCGATTGCTATCGAAGGAAGTTCTTTGTTGAGTAATTCTATTTTCTTTCTAAGAATACTCTTTATGACTACTTCACTTTCATTTTCACGGCCTGTAAAATCTGTATCGATGCAATTGACATGACGATAGCCTAGGTTATTTACAAATACCTCTATTATGGCTTTTTCGATTTGATCCTCTGAAATGAAATTGGCCATACTTTAACGCAATGAAAAATGATGATTGGAGTACCTATTGGTGTGGTCTTCTGTGCCCACAGCACTATTAACTAACAAATTAATGATTTCTTTTATTTTTTCAGGGTTTATTCCATTGCGTTCGTGTGTAGTAATTAAGTTATCATAGGCCGCATATTTTTGATATGAAGACTTTTTGACTTCATGCCATGTCCACTCATACTTTTTATTTCCTATTCTACCTAAATGTTCCCAGTACCAAATACCTGTTTTTAATATAACTGTGAAATCAGTTTTCATAGGTAATTCCTCTCCATTAACAGAAGGTCTAACTTCGTACATGAACGAAAAATTGCCTTCGCCTAACTCCCTTTGCTTTTCTTTTAATGCTTGATAAATGAGGAGTTCGACACGAGACTCAATAAACTGACCATCTGCTTCCAGGGCGAAGTACCTAAACGGTTTGTCTAGTAGTAACGTGGTTTTTCTTGATTCTGTATACGATCTGATTCGAGCCTTTTCTAAAACAGATTTGTCAAAAAGTCCATCAGCTTCGCCTTGAATGAAGATGGTTATCGATTTCCGACTACGAGTAAGTGCCGTGTAAATAAGTTCTTTGGAGAGTAGCCCGGGCTTTTTGGGTAACACAAAAAATGTGTGACTGAATCCACTGCCTTGAGATTTATGTACAGTAATGGCGTAGGCCAAATCGAAATATTCTTGCTCTCTGCTCCTAATACCTTCATCACCATACAAATCCATAGGTTCGTCTAATTCCGGAAAATAAAGCTTGGTATCTTTATCCTTCCTTATTATGCCTACTGAACCATTAGAAAGCAGTAGGTGGCTTTTGACGTAATAGTTCTTAGTGCGAATAATTTTGTCTGACTGCTTGAACCAGTCATCCATGATATCAAGCTCCAAGTCTTTCTTGTACACTGCCTGGAAATAATCATTGATTTGACCTGTTCCAAAAAAGTCAGATTTATAAGGTGAAAGGATCTGAAAGTTTTCCAAATCAAAATTTCCATTTGGCGGAAGTTTCCCTGCCGGTGTTAGTTCAAATAGTTGATTTAATTTTGACAGTTTATCACCATTGAGTTTGAGTTGCTCCGAAAGGTATTCGAACTCTTCGTCTATTTTTTTTGTCAGGTCTTCTTCAGTTTGCCAAAAATGAATGCGAAACCCTTTTGAAACTTCTGTATCTCCAGAAAGCAATTTTGTTTTTAAATCAGGACTTACTTCGCCATCAGTAATATAACCTTCGCTAAATTCTAGTATTCTACTTTCTGCAAGCTCTTGCCTACAATTTGTTTGAAGCTCGACAAAGTGATTTGTGTATTGTGGATGCGTGGATAAGTAATACAAGATGTCTTTAAGAACCTTACCATAACCTATAGCTGGCAGCTGATGAGGATCCCCTACTAATATTAATCTTTTGAAAGATGGAATTCTAAAATTGAATAAGCGAAAAAGATTACGGAGTTTCATCAAATCCACCATCGACATTTCGTCAATGATTAGGTTTTTATACTCATGAACAGATGACGGTGAAACTTTTCCTGACTTTACATCTGCCATAAACTTATCGATGGTGAATGCCTGGATGTCAGAAAATTTGTCATCCGACTTTAGGCGAAGAGCTGCTTTACCTGTAGGAGCCAATACAAGACACTTCTCACCCTTGTTTTGCAAATCAGATACAATATTCAACAGTTCATATGACTTACCACTTCCTGGGTTTCCTGCCAGAATGTATAGTTTCTTACTATAAATATTCTTGTAGAGGGATTCACGGTCTTCACGAAAGGGAGATTCCTCAAATCGGTTTTTTAATTTCGCCTTGAGTTCATCACAACTTTTGTTAATGTATTTTTCAAGATCTGGGTATTCATCTTTATTGGGAGCTTCTTGAAGTAATAACTCAATAACCTCTTCAACTTCTTCTTCTGCCTGATACACTTCCTTTAAATAGAAATAGTTGGTATCATTTTCTGACACTACTTTTAACTTCTTGTCATTTTCTTCAAAATGAATAACATCATCCTTTGATAACCTCTCAAAATGCTTTGTAGGTATTTTATACTCCGTATCCATGTTGTAGAATAGTGGATATGCTTTCATAGCCTCTTCCACTTCCGCTGCGTCAGCAAAGCAGTGACCTGTATTTTCCAACGTTCTTAAATATCGAAGTAGTAGAGCTCGCACTCTACGCCTGTCTGTATTTTTCATTTCATACTGAAGATCTAGCCTTTCAATTCCAAATCGGGTATCCGGAAAGTAAGCAATATCTATTTTGAAAAGATCTATAGGTCTATCGAGTTCTTCACCATTAACCGGATCAAGGAGACTATCATAACTTTGGTACTCCTCAAATAGCAAATAGGGATTTTTACAGATTTCTTTTAAATCATGTGAGATTCGTTCATCATCGATAGTCTTTTTCCAATCACCAGATAATAGTAGTTTCCCTGACAATACTCGTTTAAATTGAAAAGGACTTAGATTTAAAAGGCATAACTGTAGGAATTCCTTATCGTCCAAACCATAGTTCTCTTCGTATTTTGATTTTACTTCACGAAGTATTGCTGCATATTTCTTGTAGTTGGGATCAGACTTAGAATTCGACAGTAATTCAGAAAATTTTTCTGCGTAATCCGCACCCTCTGCTTGTTGAAGCTCTTCGATAAACTCATCCAGAACGAATTCCTGTTTGTCCCAATTGAGAAGATAACGACAGATCGAAGCAAATCCTGGAAAGTAGCTGCGCTTTAACCAGCAATGTTGCAGCAATTCTTCCACACCTCTGATTTTCTTTTGCATTTCTGCCACAGGCACAATCCCATCGTCTTCACAATTCATTAATCGCTGACGCATTTTTGATAGAATGTATATCGCCTCGTCATCATCAATATCCATCGCAACATATTTGAAGCAGTGCTCCAACTCTGGTTCTGTTATTGCAACTTTTACTTTATCTAAGTACGTCTGCTTTACATCCTCCTCAATGTCTGGTTTGTTAATGTAGTCCAGGTATTCGTGGTAGGGCATTCTTACCAATTGATCTGCGTCTTCAAATGAGTAGCGTAACGCCCAATTCATGGAGGGAAAGTTCACATACTTTGCCTTGCTTTGTTTTTTTTCCTCTATAATCGATTTGGGTCCGAAGGTGGTTGGCTCACCAGAATCTGTAATTAACCCACACCCTACGACTAAATACTGTTGTTCTTCCTCTGTTAATGGATTACTGAATTTGGCATACATGAATGCCACCGATTTGTTTTTGTGAATCTTCGACCGGAATCGTGGAATACGCACTTCTTCCAGATTTTTAGGATAGGCTCCTTCGATCTTGTATTGCTTTTGATCACGTGTGAAAGCAACGGCAAAAGGCCAGCTAAACATGGACTGCGCTGGAAGTATTTCACTAATGTTCTCTAATCTTTTTTCAGCCGGGTTATCATGCTTTACGGTAATATCTTTATTTCCAAAAATATTAATGCTCCAAAAACAGGGTGGAACATAATCACCAACCGGTTGTCCCTGATAAAACTTTTCTTCTTCAATGTTTTTTGCCTTACGCTTGCGCAAGCGTTCTGATAGCATGGAATTAAAGCCACTACAATAGCGATTCTTCAAAGGATTATTACAAACCGTTCCATTCCATTTATTATCATGCCAGGCAACCCGGAAGGTTACATGCTTCATTGTTTGTTTGAATTCTGCATGTGTTAATGAAGTGGCTGCCGCACTACTTTTCTCCATGGTCTCCTTCATCTCATCTATTTTCTCAGCCAGACCTAATCCCCACTTTATTTGTTTGTCAGAAAGCTTTTTGGTTCTTCCGGCATTGCGCTGCATATTATAGAGGCAATCCCTATCGGCTTTGGAGAAAGCTTTCCAATATTGGTCGTGCTGCGCAAATTCAATATAGACTTGCCACTCGTCAGTTGTGACGCACTCAAAATTGTATCGTAGAACTTCTACATCCGTGGGGTCTTGCAAATTGTAATTCCTTGGCATGTGTACATTTGTTTAAGACGTTACACCACGATAGTGCATTTGTTTTGATTTATAATAGTATCCATCCACTGTTGCTGCTTATTAGCATTAGTATATCGAGCGGGTGTTTCCAAAAGACAAAATCTGATATTACTTTGAGCGCAATGATTTTGAATAGTCAATATCTGCACCTTAATATTTGGAATACCCACAAAGGTTTTGCGAGTAACATAAACTGCTTTTAGTTTTGGTAAAGTGTTAATGAGTGCAATGACATCTTTCCATTGATGAACCAATCCATCAATATAAGTATCCAGAACATTGCCTTGCTGACCAGCGGGAACATTGACTGAGGCAATTATATCTGCGAAATCAATTTTATAAGTTGCCATGAAAGTATGCTTAGCAGGAAGTGGACTGGCTCTAAGGCTCGGTAAACCCCAACACCCAGGCAGTAGTTGCCATAAAAAATTTCGCGGGCGACCATAGAAAAATGTAGGGCCGTTTGGTACATCAGGATTGAATGTACCAAGAATCAGTATTTCTGTATCTGGACTTACCTGATGATTCAAAAACTTATGAGGCACAATAGGCATAGGTAATTACGTTATTGATTCTAAAATTTCATCTGCTTGTTCCTTTGTAACGATTAGAAAATTCGTAGTATCATAAGCATTTTTGCCTACATGTCTTAAAAATCCTTGATAGCTCCAGATCATTTTAAAGGAGTTGAAGCTGGCTTCATTAAATGCAATTCCAATGCCTACTCTTCCTAATGATGCCGCATTTAGTAAACTACCCATTATATGTTTCCTAGAATTCTCGTTTTCTATTTCAATTGCTAGTAGGCACCGAGCGTTCCAATTCTTGCGCAAAACTTGAACTAAAGAAGGTATTCTGGGCTCTTGCCCAAAATGTTTACGAATATTCTGAATGTGCATTTCGTAGAATAGACTAATGAACGAACGAACTTTTCGTGCTCTCACAAGCCTGTCATACTGACGGGCTATGTTTTGGCCTTCTACATTAAATGGACCTATTGCGATATCTACCCTCGGAGAATATTGAAGGCGACCTCTTTTAAATGCTGCCCACTCTGACTTGACTTCAAGATTATCAAAGTACTCCGTAAGTGATTCGGTAAGTTCGTTTTGATATTCTTTAGTGGTCATGTTATGCTAGTTGTTGTTTAACTGTCTTGAACTGTAACTTTCCACTCACAAGCCTGGGTAATAATCGATCACGGATCTGGCGAAGGTTAATATTTTGACTTTGAAGATTTTCGATTTGTTGAAAGATGGGCTCCGTGATCCCTTGATATTTTTTAATTAAGCCTATATCGGGTTTTAGAATGCTAACTTTCCTAAAGGTTGTCCGGCTAATCTCAAGAAAGGTTGCGCCTGAAGCCAACATTTCAAAATACTCTTTGTTAGATAAAATCCAGAAGTATAAATATTCTTTTGGAAACTGATCGTTTGGAATGCATGTAATAAATCCTTGATTGGTGCAGGCTGGAGTCGTATTTATCCCCAAAGCAGCTATAGTAGCGCGACTTGTCATCATTAAACATCCTGCGGGAAAAAGTTTGGATGAAGACTCTTTTAACCCTTTTGCAGTAATCTTCTTTTTTGATTCAGACAAGAAGAATGTTTCTGCTGCTGTTATGTCAGTAGGCGAATACCAATTAATATCACCATCCCAGTAAGATTCGTTTGTCGTATCTGGAGTGCCACCTCCAGTAGTTTCAAAAGCATTTGCAACGTGAACAATACTCCATGAATCTGGTATTCCCTTCACAAACTTAGTTGTTCTATACCCGGGAAAGCGCATGCGAACAAACCATTCTTTGTAGAGTTCCCGGGCGGTTTCTTCAAGTAAATTGATTCGATAATTGTTTGTTTCCATTAATTCATCATAAGCATTTACTATTGACGCAATCCTTTGTTGTATAGGAAGAGACGGTAGGTTTACTCTTATCTTTTCAATTTTATAAATACCTAATTTAGGTTGGGCCGCACCTCCAGCCAATAAATCCATGTAGTCCTTGTAAAAGGGCATCGCTAATAATTTTCCAATATAAGTAGGACTGACATGTTCTTTAAAATTGGTAAGTCTAACTGCATTTTCAGTTAGATTGGCATTATTTAATGAAGGACCAATAATTCCAACATCTCCGATATTGGCACCAACTATTGTGATGCAGACATCACCTGTTTCAACGATATATTTTCTGATTCTTTTGAAAGTATCATCTGATAAATATTGAAGATCTTTATCATTTACTTTACCTTCTCCAATATCTCTGGCTTTAATATAGGGATGAGTCGTAGGTATATCAATTAAAGAGTAACCTTTTGGTAGTCTCTTTCCGCTTTTAATTACTGCTAAATCTTTGATATAAAACTCTGTAAGCTTAGTCATTAATTATTGATTTGAAATGTTCACCAATCTGTTTTGTTAGACTCATAGCTTTAGAGTCAAGTCCTTCAAGCATCTTGTGTCTGTCAATCATATCCCGGAAGAACTCCTCTTTTGTTAACCCATCTTCTTCAATCACCACACCCACATAGCGGCCTGGATTTAGGCTCCATTCCTGTTCTTCAATTTCGGAAAGTGTAGCCGCCTTGCATAAACCCGTTACATCTTCGTACTCCCCTTTAGGGAAGCGATCATTAAGCCAGGTGATGTGATTCTCAAAGTAATGTTGTCTATCAATAACCTCTTTTAATTTCTTTTCAGCTTCCTCAACTTGTTTTTCCCAGCGCTTCTGCTCCTTTTCGTCATCTGGTTTTGCTTTGCTTACTTTGCTCACTTCTTTGCTTTGGACTTTTACTTTTCCTTCAAAATCAGCGGCTTGTTTCTCGTAATGTTTCAATAACGTTTTCAATCGTCTTGTCTCACCTCGGTACAAACGAACAATGGTTGCAATGTTTTGTATATGTTCTTCAGTAAACTCGCGGTGAGCGCGGTCTATCTGTCTAAAAATATTACGAGCGTCAATGAAGAGCACCTTACGCTCGCTTTCCTTTACGGTAGTTTTTGATTTATCGAAGAACCACAGTGTTGCCGGCAAGGTTACTGTATAGAACATGTTCTTGGGCAATGTGAGCATAATGTCAATCACTCCACCTTTAATTAAGTTCTTGCGTATGTCGGCTTCGCTGTGGCGTGCATCGCTGGCGCTGTTGGCCATGACCAGCGCGGCGCGGCCCTTGGGCTTGAGC
>DAIQPD010000172.1:0-8831 GCA_036787535.1 Chryseolinea sp. | reverse complement strand
ACCTTTGCTACACTCGAAAAACTAGAGCGACATAGAGGACACTTCTTTAATTGGTATGATACGCAAACACTCCAAATACTTCGACCACGATACATTTCTACTGTCGATAGTGGAAACATGGCGGGACATTTACTTACCCTGCGCCAAGGCTTACTTGCATTAACTACCGAAAAAATAACAGGTATATCTTTCATACAAGGATTAAAAGATACGTTACGACTTGCCTTAGATAGTATTCCAAAAGAAGATTCACACATTCGTCCTTATCTGCAAAAATTATATGAGGCCGAATACACTGACCACAACTCACTCCCAAAATTTAAAGACTATTTAACTACTCTACTTACTCAGTATCGTAAGAGCAGAGACAATGATTCTTTTGCTTCAACGAATTACGAAAAAAGTGAATGGATACTTGCATTTGAAAACCATGCTGAATTATTGAAGCAAGAAATAATCAATTCAGCACCGTGGCTAAATGATACGGCTATTCCAGAAAAATTCAGTGAGTGGAAACTACTTTCTGATATTCCTTCTCTTGATGAACTTTCAAGAATGGATAGAAAAATGATAAGCAAGTTGGCCCACTATTCAAGCCTTGAGAATTCGATCATCGAAACGAACTGGTTAATACAAATGGAAGAGAGCATTCGCGAAGCAAGTAAACGCGCACGCGAACGCATTGCCATTTTACAAAACCTTGCATTCAAGTGCTTGCAATTTGCCAACATGGAATATGAATTCCTTTACGATAAATCGCAGCGCTTGCTTGCAATCGGATATAATGTTGATGAACACCTGCGTGATAATAGTTTCTACGATCTGTTAGCATCGGAAGCCCGACTCAGTTCATTTGTTGCCATTGCACAAGGTAAGCTTCCTCAGGAAAGCTGGTTCGCCTTGGGAAGAAGATTAACTACTGCAGGCAATACACCTGTTCTTCTTTCATGGAGCGGTTCGATGTTTGAGTATTTAATGCCGCTGCTGGTTATGCCTACTTATGAAAATACACTGTTGGATGAAATGTGCATCGGCACCGTGAAAAAGCAGATCGAATACGGAGAGGAACAAAGTGTGCCCTGGGGAATTTCTGAATCATGCTACAACGTAGTAGATGCTCATCTTACCTATCAATATCGCGCCTTTGGAATCCCAGGGCTCGGATTCAAAAGAGGACTTGGTCATGATCTCGTTATTGCACCGTATGCTACTGTAATGGCATTGATGGTCGATCCTCTTGCTGCATATTCCAATCTTCAACAAATGAAAGCAAAAGGCTTCGAAGGCAGATATGGATTTTATGAAGCCGTTGATTACACACCTGTTCGATTGTCACGAGGTCAACATTTCGCGGTGATTCAAACTTTTATGGCGCATCATCAGGGCATGAGTCTTCTTTCTTTATCGTATGTATTGCATGATAAACCAATGCAAAAACGTTTTGAATCGGATACTCAATTTCAAACGGCCTTATTGTTATTGCAAGAGCAGGTTCCAAAGTCAACAGGATTCTATTCAAGTTCTGATGTTGAAAATGTACCTCGCGTTTTACCTGCAGCGGAAATACGAATTATACAAACTGCACACACACCTATCCCTGAGATACAGCTATTGTCTAACGGACGATACCATGTGATGATTACCAATGCAGGTGGTGGTTATAGTCGATGGAGAGATATAGCTATTAATAGATGGCGCGAAGATAGCACATGCGATGATTGGGGAACATTCTGCTTCATCCGTGATATCAATAAAAATGAAAGTTGGTCAACAACACATCAACCTACATTGAGAGAAGCTACGCGTTATGAAACCATCTTCTCGCAGGATCGCGCTGAGTTCCGCAGACGCGATGATGAAATAGAATCCTACAGCACCATCATCGTTTCACCAGAAGATGATGTTGAGGTAAGACGCTTGCACCTCACCAACTATTCCAAGACAACACGGAATTTGGAAATCACCAGCTATGGAGAAATCGTATTGGCTTCACCAGCAGCTGATGATTCACATCCGGCCTTTAGCAATCTATTTGTTCAGACCGAAATACTTGCTCATCAACACGCCATTGTTTGTACCCGAAGGCCGCGTTCAAAAGATGAAAGACCACCATGGATGTTTCATCTCATGAAAGTAGATAGTGCTAACAAAACAGAAGTTGCTTATGAAACCGATCGAAATAAATTCATTGGTCGTGGAAATACTATACATGATCCACAGGTAATTTTCGAAAATGAATCACTCACTGGTTCTGAAGGTTCCGTATTAGATCCGATTGTTTCCATTCAATACAAAATAAAACTGGAGCCAGGTGAATCTGTTACTATTGATATGGTCTCCGGAATATCCGAGACCCGCGAAGGCAATCAAAGTCTGATCGATAAATATCAGGATCGGCACTTGCGTGATCGTGCATTTGAATTATCATTAACACACAGTCTGGTTTCATTGCGACAATTAGGTGCAACCGAATCGGATGTGCAGTTATTTGGAAAGCTGGCCAGTTCAATTCTGTATCACAATCCAGCTTTTAGAGCGTCTTCTAATATTCTATCAAAAAATCAGCGCGGACAATCTGCGCTATGGAGTTATTCTATTTCAGGCGACTTACCAATTGTGTTAGTTCACGTTTCAGATAGCAATAACATAACACTTGTTAAACAGCTTGTTAAAGCGCAAGCGTATTGGCAGAGTAAAGGACTTGCTGCCGATCTCGTTATTCTCAATGAAGATCCAAGTGGATATCGTCAGGTGTTGCAAGAACAAATTCAGAATCTGATTGCCAGTACAGGTGTTAATACATCAGATAAGCAAGGAAGAATTGTAGTGAGGCAGGCCGATCAGGTTCCAGCAGAAGATCTAATCTTACTTCAAACCGTAGCACGCGTTATTATTTCAGATGCAAAAGGAACATTAGTTGATCAGGTTAATAAAGGAACGATTGAAAAATCAATCACACCAAAATTGATTCCTTCTAAACCACTGGCTGCTAATATTCAGAAAGCAGTCGCGCAACGCGAACTTCAATTTTATAATGGTCTTGGTGGATTTTCTACAGACGGAAAAGAATACATTATTGCAACAAAAAAAAATAAACGAACTCCCCTGCCGTGGTCAAATGTAATTGCCAATCCAAATTTCGGAACGATTGTAACGGAAAGCGGATCATCGTATACATGGTTTAAAAATGCGCATGAATTCAGACTTACACCCTGGAAGAACGATCCTGTTTCTGATGCGTGTGGTGAAGCCTTTTACATTCGCGATGAGGAGACTGGACATTATTGGTCGCCAATGGCTTTACCTTCTACAGGACAATCGCCTTATGTTACACGTCATGGATTTGGATACAGCATTTTTGAACATACTGAAGATGGTATTCGCACAGACTTGTGTATGTATACTGATATAGTAGCACCCCTTAAATTTATTGTGATCACGGTTCGCAACCAGTCCGATCGTCCGAGAAAACTTTCAGCTACCGGATACGCAGAATGGATATTAGGAAGTATTGCTTCGAAATCTGTTTTGCATGTTGTTACCGAACTTGATCCTACCTGTGGAGCGCTGATTGCAAAAAATGTTTTCAATCCGGAGTTTCAAAATTGTGTGGCCTTCTTTGATGTTGATGATCCAAACTTTTTCTATAGCAGCGATCGTGCAGAATTCATTGGCCGCAATGGAACGCTTCAATATCCGGAAGCAATGAGCAATGCAACACTCTCAAACAAAACGGGTGCCGGCATGGATGCTTGTGCTGCAATTCAAATACCCTTTGAATTGGAGAATGGTCAGGAGCGGAAAATAATTTTTAAAATCGGGGCTGGAAAAAACATACACGAAGCTATCGATGTAGTAAAACGTTTTCAGGGAAGTCAAGCTGCTACAAAAGCACTGGAGAACGTAAATGAATTCTGGCAAAAGACA
Source organism: Chryseolinea sp. (assembly GCA_036787535.1). Taxonomy (GTDB): domain Bacteria; phylum Bacteroidota; class Bacteroidia; order Cytophagales; family Cyclobacteriaceae; genus Chryseolinea. Next base: position 4,904 of record DAIQPD010000172.1, on the reverse strand, counting down.
TTGGGAAATGTACAAGTAGAAACACCAGATCCATCAATCAATTTATTATCAAACGGTTGGTTGCTTTATCAGGTATTGTCTTGTAGAGTTTGGGGGCGCAGTGGATTTTATCAATCGGGCGGAGCGTTTGGTTTCCGTGATCAGCTTCAGGATGTTATGGCACTGACGCATACCTTACCTGACATAACTCGCCACCAAATATTAACAGCTGCTTCCCGACAATTTGTTGAAGGCGATGTTCAACACTGGTGGCATCCACCTCTTGGTCGTGGAGTACGTACGTTGTGCTCTGATGATTTTCTATGGCTACCTTTTGTTACGAGTCGATACATTACACTAACTGGTGATACCAGTGTGTTGGATGAGTCTATTCACTATTTAGAAGGAAGAAAATTAAATGCAAACGAAGAATCCTATTATGATTTGCCGATCATTTCCGATAAGCGGGCAACGCTTTATGAACATTGCAAGCAAGCCATTGAACATGGTTTACGTTTTGGTGAACATGGTTTGCCATTGATGGGTTCTGGAGATTGGAATGATGGAATGAATATGGTGGGTATTCATGGAAAAGGAGAAAGCGTGTGGCTTGGTTTCTTTTTATATGATGTACTGAATCGCTTTACTAAAATAGCAACACTTAGAGGCGATGCTGCCTTTGCAACAAAATGTACAAAGCATGCTGATAAATTAAAGAAGAACATCAACATCCATGCGTGGGATGGTGAATGGTATTTACGCGCATATTTTGATGATGGTACTCCAATTGGATCATCTCAAAATACGGAATGCAGAATTGATGCGATCGCACAAAGTTGGTCAGTGTTATCAGATGCTGGTGAGACTCAACGTGCATTCAATGCAATGCAATCTGCCAACAAATTTTTAATCAATCGGGAGAAAGGAATTATTCAACTTTTGGAACCACCCTTTGATAAAACAGAGCTTGATCCGGGATATATAAAAGGATATGTACCCGGTGTTCGAGAAAATGGTGGACAATACACCCATGCTGCCATTTGGATGGTGATGGCGTTTGCTAAATTAAAGGATAGAGAAAAGACGAATGAATTGATTAATCTGATCAATCCAATCAATCATGCACAAACTCCGGAAGAGGTAGCCGTTTACAAAGCAGAGCCATATGTAATTGCAGCCGATGTATACGGTGAAGCACCACACATTGGAAGAGGCGGATGGACCTGGTACACAGGATCAGCCGGATGGATGTATCAGCTTATACTCGAATCATACCTTGGCATAAAGCGCGAAGGAGACACGTTGCGATTTGAACCCTGTGTTCCGAGAGATTGGAAATCGTTTAAGATTAAATACACCTTCAAAGAAACAGTGTACTGGATCGAAATACATCAGCAAGAAGGTATCAGAATAAATCAATTACGATTGGATGATGTCATTCAAACGAACAATACTCTCCCATTGAAAGATGATAAGATAGAACATCGGGTCATCCTTAACCTAAATATTGAAGCCGAAATGATTGAAGAAAAAGAAGCGGCTACAACTGTGGATGATGTGTAGAAAATATTCCAACACCATCCCTGCATTTGCTTTCAGAGTGCTGGTATGATTTTAGAGACATAGCAAGAAAAAATAGACTAAATACAAATCACTAAATATTATGAAAAAGCAATTCACGCTCACTTTATTTTTACTCTTGTTTGCTGTTACCGTTCAGCTTAGGGCACAAAATCTGATCAGCGATGTTACAGGCAAATGGGCCATCACAAAATACCAATCCAAAATTAAAACAGCAGGTAAATCCGGAACACTTGAATTTCTATCGGATGGAATGTTCCGAAGTGAAGGTATCTATTTTGGAGTACAGACCGGATTGTACCGAACCGATGAAACAAGATCCATCGTTATTATTGAAGCGGAAAACGGAATTACAGAATGGACCGCCTCAATGAAAAACGATGTGCTGCGTTTAAAGAGTGTTAAGGGTAAAGGCCCCAGAGTCTATCTTACCCTGGTGCGTATAAAAGAAGAGAAGATTTAGGCAGAGGCCTATTCTCATCAGAATAAATCCTCAATGCAATTCAAAAATAGGTGACTTGATCGGTCACCTATTTATATTTGTACATCGATAGAATAATTGAATAATTATGAAAACCTTAGATGGTAATACGTATCCCATTGAAGACACTTATTCCGTACTTACGGATGAAATTGCACAGTTACTTCAAGTCAATCAACAAAATGGTTTGACTAAAGATGAAGTGAACAAACGAATTGATGCCTATGGTTTAAATCAATATACCGAACAAAAACAAAAAAGTATTTTCTTAATCATTCTTGAGCAATTCAAAAGTCCAATTGTCGTGTTGCTTGTAATGGCTTCGGCATTCTCCTTTTTCTTTGGTCATTGGCTTGAGGGTTTCTCCATCATGGGCGTCATTTTTATTACAGCTGCATTGGGTTTTGTCATGGAGTTTCAGGCTCGAAAATCGATGAACGCTCTGAAAGAAATGGACGTGAGTGTTTCTAAAGTATTAAGAGACAGTACGCAACAAGAAATTCCATCCGATCAGATCGTTCCTGGAGATATTTTATTGCTTGAAGCTGGAGACATTGTTCCAGCTGATGGTCGGATATTTGAACTAAATCAATTCGAAGTGGATGAATCTTCCCTGACAGGCGAATCACTGCCGGTTGTAAAAAAGTTAGAACGACTTGAAAAAGATGTTGCATTGGGGGATCAGACGAATACAGTATTTAAAGGTACTGGTGTTGTTAAAGGAAATGCCAAAGTGATCGTCACCGGTACAGGACTAATAACGGAGCTAGGTAAAATTTCTTCGTTAGTTGAAAACGCAACACAAGTGGTTACACCTCTTGAGAAAAAACTGCAAGGGCTTACCACAAAGTTGATGTGGCTTACTGGAATTTTTGCAATCATTTTTATTGGTGTAGGCATCATTCAAGGAAAAGAAATCTACTTAATTATTGAAACCGCCATTGCGTTGGCGGTAGCAGCCATACCGGAAGGCCTTCCGATTGTCGCTACTATTGCGCTTACCTATGGTGTGTTACGATTGGCTAAAAAGAATGTATTGATCAAACGACTTGCATCAGTAGAAACCCTGGGGGGAATCAACACCATTTTTACGGATAAGACGGGCACACTCACAGAAAACAAAATTGAAGTAAACAGACTTTCATTTTTTGATGAAGCAATACCGGTTGAAAAAACAGGCACCGCTATTTCTACCGAAGTAAAAAACAAATCGGGTCTGGATAAACTGTTGCTTATTTCAACCCTATGCAACAATGCATCCATCAAAGAAACAGACAATGATAAAAAACAATTGGGGGATCCTATTGAGATCGCATTGCTTCAATTTGTTGTTGCAAACGCGATAAATATTGATCAAACGAACAAAGACTACCCACGTGACGCGGAGCATGCGTTTAGCTCTGAAACCAAGTTGATGGGAACGCTACATAAAAAAGGAGATATCTATTTTGTGGCCGCCAAAGGAGCTGCGGAAGAATTAATATTAAAGTGCAATTCATTTTGCAAGAATGATTCTGTTGTGCCGCTGACAGACGAAGATAAAAAAATATTCTTAGGCAAGGCTGAAGAAATTCAATCCGATGGATCGCGTGTGCTGGCGTTTGCTTTTAAAGAAGGCAATGTTGCTTCGAAAGAAGATTTTCTAAACGAATTAACATTAGTAGGCTTTATCGGATTTCTAGATCCACCACGACTTGACGCTATAGAAGCACTACAATCGTGCAGAACTGCCGGCATTAAAGTGATCATGATTACAGGAGATCACCCCGCAACTGCGCTCAACATTGCTCAGAAAGTAAAACTTTCAGATTCCGGTAACATTGTTGTGAATGGAAAAGAATTAGACGAAAACCTGTCGGAAGAAAAACTATTTGCCGCTACCATTTTCGCCAGAGTAAGTCCAAAACAAAAACTGGACATGGTAAGTTTGTATCAAACACGAGGCGACATTGTAGCGATGACTGGTGATGGTATCAATGATGCGCCAGCACTGAAGAAAGCAGACATCGGAATTGCGATGGGCTTGCGCGGTACTCAAGTGGCAAAGGAAACCGCGGAGATGGTATTGAAAGACGATTCTTTTATTTCTATCGTAGCGGCCATAAAGCAAGGGAGAATTATTTTTCAAAACATTAAAAGATTTCTGATCTATTTACTGTCCTGCAACTTAAGCGAAATCTTTATTGTGTTTTTGTATGGGTTATTCAACTTACCGTTTTCCATTCTTCCATTGCAAATACTGTTTCTGAATATTGTTACCGATATCTTTCCGTCACTGGCACTTGGTGTAGGTAAAGGCAATCTATTGATTATGGAAAATCCTCCCCGCAATCCGCAAGAACCAATTATAATAAAGAAAGATTGGATTACGATTATTGTTTATGCATTACTGGTTACACTACCTGTTGTTTTGGTTACAGGGTATTGTCATTACTACTTAGGGTATGATGCTGAAACGTGCAACAACATTACGTTCCTCGCACTTGCGTTTGCTCAGCTTTGGCATGTATTAAACTTATCACATCACAAAATCTCCTTCATTCAAAATGAAGTGACCCGAAATGTATATGTATGGTTTGCACTACTATTTTGTAGCATCATCATTATGATCTTTTACTGGATTCATCCGCTAAGTAAAATCATTGGACTTCAAACATTGACAGGTACATCATGGCTAATAATCGGAATTACCAGCTTGGTTCCAATTGCATTGATTCAATTGTTTAAAAGAGTATTTCGGATTTTGGAATAGTACAAAAGAAAATAGTAAAATAATCTCTTGCCTGCAGGGATATTATTTCTTTCTGAAAGATAATGCTAACGTTTTGAAAGTGATCAAAACACTACTCCAATCATTTCGGAG
>DAIQPD010000022.1:0-39029 GCA_036787535.1 Chryseolinea sp. | reverse complement strand
TGTTTCTCCTCCGATCAAGCCAAAGTTATAAAGACATTAGGCTTATGTTCTGAGTTCTTTACACTGGCATTCTGAAATTAATCTCTAATTTTCCGAAACAGTTAGTTAACCAAACTAAGTCTTATGAGAAATCTTCTTGTCCTTCTTTTGCTGGTATTGACCACCACCGCCTTTGCTCAAAAAACAATTAAGCTGAAGGTAGCCTACATACCCAACCATCAATACAACATGGAAAGCAAAAGCATCACCCATATAATTATGGATGCGCAGGTTGATGAGGCTACCAAAGAACAACTTAAGAATCAGGGAATGGAGCTGCCGCTTAAAATGGATATGAATCAGGACATGCTGACGGAAGTGAAGACTCAGCAGCTCAACAGCAATAAAGAAATGCCATTGACAATTGAATACACAAAGTTTGAAATGAAGCAGACGATGGGCGATAAGGAATTACCCTCGCAAGGGAATGCTTTAAAAGGAATGAAAGCCACCGGGGTGGCAGATAGCAATGGCAAAATCAGAATTGAGAATGTTGAAGGCGAAGCGGTTAACGATGCAATCAAGAAAATGATGATCAGCATGTCAGATCAATTGGGAGTGCAGATTGCCTTTCCTGAAAAACCGATGAAGGTAGGCGATGAATTTACACAAGAAGTGCCGATGAATATGCCGATACAGGGTGGCGTTGAGTTGAAAATGATAGTGAAGACCGTTTATAAGCTGACTTCATTTAATAAGGAAAATGCTTTGTTCGACACCTCCGTAATTATGACCATGGATCTTTCTATGAGTGAAGGAAGTATGAAAGCCGAAGGTGCAGGCACAGGCAAAATGACATTTGACATTAAGAAGAATTTTATGTCTACCGCTACTACAAACCTCGATATGAAAATGAAAATGCAGATGGGCATAATGGATATGGACATTACATCTTCCTCACAATCGGATGTAACGGTAACGCATTTGTGATATTTAAATTGATGTAGGTGGTAGTTTTAGCGTAGACAATGAAGTATGCCTATTTCATCTTAGCAATCATATTTTTCTCATGTGGGGCAAGAGACCAATGAGAAACAGAATCCAAGGACACATTGCAGACGATGACTATGAGCGAGACATTGAAGCCTGTGACTTTGACGGAGCCATTGAATAAGAGTAAAACTTTTGGTGAAATTACGATTGAATCAACAATACAAGGTAAAGACACAAAGACTTTTGGGAAACAGGGCTAAAACAAATTGAGTATAAGATAATACGTAACGACAGCACACTGACGACAATCAAAATTTCACCATCTGACTTTGTTAATTTATACAACAAGGATTTCGGTGAAGGTTCCAAAATTTGGGAGAGTGAAATACTCGCTGTGGATGAAAATAAAAAACGAATTGCCATCAGCAATAATTTCGGATTACCAGAGTCGGACAATAAAACAAATGTAATTGTAACGGTCGACTTTAAAGGAAACAAGTCCTCTAGAGACAGTCCGCCAGAATGTTCATCGGGCACCAGACTCTCCTTCAATAAAATTGTTGACTGCAATGGAGTATACGACTTTGAAAATCCAGTCCTGGAATACAACAACTGCTGTACAGTCTTTTCAGATCTCGTTAACAATTCAACTATCTTGTATGTACTTGACTGGGAACAAGACAAGAAGGATACAACAAAAAGAAATGCTTTTTTAATAAACATTTATAGTAAAGACACTTTGGATAGTTTTGTATTTAAAGACTTCAATGAAGTCCTGGGTTATACGGCATTAATTGAAAAGAATGAGAAGATGGGGATTTTGGTTGCCCTACAATCAGAGACAAAAGAACTTATCGTTTGGGACACACTTTTAACAAAGAAGGTTTATGATTTATCAAAACTAAAGTCAGTTCCAGATCTCACACCCACCGGAGACTTCATTGAAATGTATAATGAAGAAATGGGACAAGTAATAATTGAGTTTGACGCGAACAAGAGACCAATACGGTGGAATATGTAAAAATGATCGCCACATCACACACATAAACGTCAGCCGCGATTGATTGAAGCCACAACAGGAGTTACTTTTCTAACCATCCACTCGGCAATAATAAGATTTGGGATCCAGCAAAGCCATGCAATGATTTTATAAAAAGAAATAAAATCAAGCGGTGTAAAAATTTGAAAGAGCGGAATCCACAATCGTAGGGTAACAGCCGCAAACGTAAGAGCATAACTGCGTATCATCCACTGCTGATGTTTTTGAATTTCAAATTGACGGATACTTCTGTACGCATGGAGTGTGCAGAATAACCACGCGATTGCCAATCCGCTAAAACCTGTTACAGCAATCAATCCTCCGGTGGCAAACCAGGCAATGTATAAACCAGCCAAGCCACTCAGCAGAACGGAAAGAACATACACTTTTCCAAGCCAGCGATGAAGTGTTAAATACTTAGATCGTAAGCGATTACTAAACTGCGACCAACCTGACAGCATGGCGATACCGCCAAATGAAATATGCGTAAAGAAGAGTGTGTTCCAAACTACGTTTTGTAATAGGTCTTTGGGTTTACTTGCGAGTAAACCAGAACTCATGTCGATTATCCAATATGAAAGAGGATAAATACCGATGCTGACAGCAAACAAAATGAAGAATGGCCAGCCTACATATTTTAGTTTCATGCAAAGTGAGGTTGTGTCGTTTCTTAAAAAATTGAAATCTAGTCTACGTTAATAAAGAAATAGAGGTACGCGATTGAGCACACCTTCATAAACTAAGCTCATATATCTTTGCATTACCATTAACCATTAACATTTCACGATTAACGAAACGCTAGTTTACCTTGCTCTGTCTCGCCTTATGCATCTCCATTACTTTTTTGATTTGCTCACCCGCAAGCGCAACTGAATCCTGATCGTGTTTGTTCTTTTCTATTTTCTGAAGAAGGGTTTCATATTCTAATGCATTTTTTTCAATGGATTTATCCAGTTGAATTTTCTCGCGCTTATTATCTTCAAGTTTGGTAGTGAGTTCTTTATTTTGATTCACCAGTTTTTGCTGTTGCTTTTCTACCGCCAATGATGCCCGCAAAGACTCATCCACCTGAAGTTGAATTTTATCTTTGTAGAATTTTACACCGAATTCGTAGAGTTGCTTCTCAAGTTCTTTATTTACCTTACCCACGTTTTCAGAAGGCCATTCGGATGTCTTAATACCAATCCATGCAGAAGTATTCTTTCCTTTTTCTTTTGTTGTTCCAAAAACAGGCATGCCATAGTTTGTATTCTCTAAGGTTGGCTCATTAACAGTAAGTTCATCACCACTTTGCTTTACCTTTCCAATACCTTTAAGGTACTTTACAAACGCAGCATTTACATCGGCATATTCACCGTCAAGTTCAATTTCAAAGCCTTCTACATTTTCTCCTTTTATTCTGGCATTTTCTTTTTTTACCTTCACGGTTTGAGCAAGCGCAAAGGATGAGATCAAAAGTATCGGCAATAGCAACGTAAACTTTTTAGTGAACTTCATGTTTATCAGGTTGTTTAAGCATGCAAAGAACGAAACTAGAATCTGTTGAATCAACTAATCTTAAGAATCTGTGAGTAATATTCTCATCACCGGTGCATCCGGATTAATCGGAACCTCTTTAACCAACATGCTTTTGCAAAGAGGACACACCGTGTCTCATCTAGGTAGAAGTAAGAAGAGTGATGGAGAAGTAAAGTCATTTGTTTGGAACATTTCCCTACAACACATGGATGAGGAATCTTTATCTGGCATTGATACCATTATTCATTTGGCCGGAGCTGGCGTTGCCGATAAACGCTGGACAAAAAAACGCAAGCAAGAGATTTTGGAGAGCCGTACGCAATCAACCAAACTGTTGTTTGATGTTTTGAAGAAAGGGAATCATCAGGTTACTTCTTTTATCTCGGCTTCTGCTATCGGGTATTATGGGTTTGAAAGCAATGACATGCTAACGGAAGCAAGTCCGGCTGGTGGGGATTATCTGGCAACTGTAACAAAGCAATGGGAAGATGAGGTGGATAAAATAGAGTCGTTAAATATTCGATTAGTAAAAGTCAGAATAGGAATTGTGTTGAGTGAAAGGGGAGGCGCATTAAAAGAAATGATGTTACCAGTTAAACTGTTTGTTGGCTCACCATTGGGTTCGGGCAATCAATACTTGAGTTGGATTCACATCCATGATTTGTGTGCTATCTTTTGCAAGTCAGTTGAAGATAGAATGATGACGGGAGTTTATAATGGAGTTGGGCCGCATCCTACAACGAATCGGGCATTCACACGTGCCATCGCAAAGGTATTGAGACGACCATTGTTTCTTCCTGCCATTCCAGGCTTTTTACTAAAATTGGTTATTGGAGAAATGGCCGACATTGTGGTTGGTGGAAGTAAAGTATCATCACACAAAATTCAGCAAGCAGGATTTTCATTTCAATTTGATAGTCTTGATAAAGCGCTTCGTGATCTGATTTCGAAAAACTAAAATCAACTCACCCACTCTTTTTTTAATAGTAAGGTAGATCATCCGCTTTTCATTAGCTTTCGTTTTATAATTTTATGCTACGTATTGATGTTAATTTAAAATGATATGAAAACGAAAATGAGAAAAGTGAATGACGATGTTATCCAGGCAGCATTAGAAGAGGAACATCGCATCCGAAAAGCTTTTAAAGACAAAGACTGGGCAGAGATCAAAAGCTCAGACAGCTGGGTGATCTTTAAAGTAATGAGCGAATTTGTTGAAGGCTTTGAAAAATTAGCGAAGATAGGTCCGTGTGTTACCATCTTTGGTTCGGCACGGGTAAAACCAACAAGTCCATATTATAAGATGGCAGATGAGATTGCATTTGAATTAGTACAACAAGGCTATGGAGTAATAACTGGTGGAGGTCCTGGAATAATGGAAGCAGGTAACCGTGGTGCGCATCGTGCGAAAGGTAAATCAGTAGGGCTTAACATTTATCTGCCACACGAACAGAAAGGAAATATTTACATCGACCCAGATAAACTCATTACGTTTGATTATTTCTTTGTGCGCAAAGTGATGTTTATGAAATACTCTCAAGGCTTTATTGTAATGCCAGGAGGTTTTGGAACATTAGATGAACTGACGGAAGCTCTCACCTTAATACAAACTAAAAAGATTGGAAGGTTTCCAATCGTACTGGTAGGAAAGAAATTCTGGAAAGGATTGATCGACTGGTTTATGAAAGTATTGGCGGCAGAGAAAATGATCGCTGAAACCGATGATGAACTTTTCACATTGGTTGATACCCCTGAAGAGGCCGTAAAAGCAATTGACGATTTTTATTCCAAGTACTTACTATCACCTAACTTCTAGGTTGGAGTGGGGTTTTCATAGAGAGGGAATTCAAAACCACGGAGAACTCAGAGGAAATACACACAGAGACACAAAGAGAAATTTTTATAATTGGTTGAGAAACGCGTAAATGCAATTACCAACTCCGTGTTTCTCCGTGCAACACTCTGTGTTTTCACTGTGGTGAAATGTATTTAGTTTTAAAGTACCGAACTCTAACAAATTGTTTATGGAAAGTATACCGTTGACTGAACGTATTATTGGATGTGCCATTCGTGTTCATATTACACTAGGCCCAGGTTTACAGGAATCTGCGTATAAAGAATGTTTGTATTTTGAATTAAGCAAGGGTTGTATGTAGAGAAAGAAAAACCACTACCACTAGTTTATGATGAAGTAAAATTGGAGTGTGGTTATCGAATTGATCTTTTGGTGGAGCGCGAAATAGTATTGAAAATAAAATCGGTAGAGGCCCTGGCGGAGATTCATCTTGCACAAGTACTAACCTATCTTAAGCTATCCCAAAATTGTTTCGGACTTTTAATGAACTTTAATGTCTTGAAACTAAAGGACGGAATAAAACGAGTAGTAAATGGATATTAACTCTGTATTTCTCTGTGGTAAAAAGGATTCAAACCACTTGGCAATCAAGAAAACATTATTTTTGAGGGAATTAAAAAATGAAGAAAACTTTTAATTTATTATTCATATCAATCATCGTGATATTGTTTGGCTACATTGCCTATACACAATGGCCGAGCAAAAGTTTGAAAGAGGATCAACTCATATCCGATCAGGCTACCGCTGGCGTTGCTGATCCTTCGTTTGTTGCCGCCATAGCATACGATCTTCCTGAAAAAGTTTCATTTGCTGGCGAAGATGTTCCGATGCATGTTGCCGATGTACGCGAACGCTTTGACAAGGAACTTCAAATCAATTGTTATCTGCATAGCAATACGTTGTTTTTAATGAAACGTGCGCATCGTTGGCTCCCTCAGATGAAACCAATCTTAGATCGATACAACATCCCCGATGATTTCAAATACCTTCCTCTAATTGAAAGCAATCTTTTGAATGCCCGATCACCAAAAGATGCTGTTGGGTATTGGCAAATATTGGCAGACTCTGGAAGAGAAATGGGTTTGGAAATTACCAATGAAGTAGATGAACGATATGATCCACTCAAGGCCACAGAAGCTGCTTGTAAATATTTAACCAAAGCATATTCAAAATTTGAAGACTGGACTTTGGTAGCGGCCTCTTATAATAGAGGCAGGAGTGGTTTGCAACGCGCCATTGACGATCAACAGGAAAACTCTTTTTATGATCTTTATTTGAATGATGAGACCTCACGGTATGTGTTTCGCCTTGCGGCCATAAAAGAAATCATGGAGCACCCTGCAACGTATGGCTTCATCATCAATGAAAGTAATCTCTATAAAGAAGAACAGCTTCGTTATGTAGAAGTTTCGGAGACCATAAAGGACTTCGTTGCTTTTGCTAAGGCAAATGGATCAAACTATAAACTATTGAAGCTTCATAATCCCTGGTTGCGTGCGGAGAAACTTACTGTAAAAAAGGGAAAGACCTATCGAATAGCATTGCCTCAATAGTTTAAGAGTAAGTGTTTATGAAAGCATTATGTGCAATTTGTAACTTGCTACTACCTTAACAATTTATAACCATGCGTCCTTACATACTTGCTGAAAATAATTGGAAGATCATTAAGGATTCATCTTTTGATGTTGCGGTTCTTCCATGGGGCGCCTGCGAAGCACACAATTACCATTTACCCTACGGCACTGATATTATTGAAGCAGACTACGTAGCAGCAGAGGCAGCACGAATTGCATGGGAGAATGGAGCAAAGGTAATTGTGTTGCCTGCTATTCCTTTTGGTGTTAACACTGGTCAATTTGATGTAAAGCTGGATATCAATATGAACCCATCAACACAATTGCTTGTGCTGCGTGATGTCGTAGAAGTTTTAAACCGCCAGGGAATATTTAAACTCATCATTTTAAACAGTCATGGAGGAAATGATTTTAAGACCATGATACGTGAATTGGGTTTACAATTTCCATCTATGTTTCTCTGTCAGTGCAATTGGTTTCAAGCGGTTGATCAAAAAGATTTTTTTGAAAACAAAGATGATCATGCAGGTGAAATGGAGACCAGTGTCATTCTGCATTTAAAACCAGAATTAGTTCGCCCCTTATCAGAAGCAGGAGATGGAGCGGCAAAGAAATTTAAGATCACAGCCATTCGCGAAGGTTGGGCATGGGCCGAGCGAAAGTGGATGAAAGTAACGAAAGACACGGGTGTTGGCGATCCAAGGAAGGCATCAGCAGAAAAAGGTGAGAAATACTTTAAGGCCGTAACAACAAAAGTGGCCAGCTTCTTTTTAGAAGTGGCCAGCACTGATAAAGATAATTTGTATGCTTGAGGGATACTGGTTGCCAGTTACCAGCCACCGGTAACCCCTAAAGAATAGCCTCAGGTTCTTCTATTTTAGCAACCCAAAAATTATTAAATCCTTCCCCAACTTGTATAGTGATAAGTTGGTACGCCAGCATCTCTAAAATGGCAAGGAAATTAAAAATAACACCAATGCGTGTTGGGTAACTTTCCAATAACTCGGTAAAAGAAAGACGTGGCTTGCGATTAAGTTCTTCCACCAGATATTTTTTCTGAGACTCAACCGTGTACGGGTATTGAATTACCTGATGCACCGGTTTGTTTTTCTCGGCATCAAAACGTTTCACCACTTTTTCAAAAATGGCCATCAGTTTATAGATCGTAACATCCTGAAGTTCGGCTTCAACGTTGGTGATTTCAGCAAGGGCTCTTAACTCTTTCATCAGGTTACCTCGCTTCTCTTTCATCAACTCTTCTTCTTCGAGTCGATGGAATCCTTCAACAACTGATTTGTATTTCTTGTATTCTAATAAGTGCTTGATCAATTCTTCGCGCGGATCAATCTCATTACCTTTTTCATCGAGCTGAGGTCTTGGCAAGAGCATTTTTGATTTGATGCGCATCAGCGTAGCTGCCACCAGAATAAATTCACTGGCCACTTCAATGTTGAGCACTTCCAAATGCTTGATATAATCCAAAAAATCGTTTGCAATTTTAGAAATCGGAATATCGTAGATGTCTAATTCATCGCGTTCGATGAAAAAAAGCAATAGATCGAATGGCCCTTCAAAAAGGGGGAGTTTTATCTCAAAATCTTCCTGTGTTGTTGTCATAAGCGAGGGGCAAATTTAATTTTTATCCGGCAAAAACCTTCTTCCCAATAGAAATACTAATTTTGTCTTTTAATCTGCTCAGAAATCCATGTTTCGCATGCTTTTCGTAGATATTCTTGTTGAACAGACAATTCAGGTATATTGAAAAATAAAGGTAAACACTTACCTTCCGAGCTTGTTTAAGGAATGTTGACACCAGACACCATGTTAATTACACCCGGAAAACTTTTAGCCCAGATCAATTCACCACAGGACATTAAAAAATTGGATCAGGCTCAACTGGTTCAACTTTGTGATGAGCTTCGCCAATTTATAATAGACAACGTGTCTGTTTATGGCGGTCATTTTGGGGCAAGTCTTGGCGTGGTTGAAATGACGGTGGCCTTACATTATGTTTTTGATACGCCATATGACCAACTGGTTTGGGATGTAGGCCATCAGGCATACGGACATAAAATTTTAACAGGCCGCAAAGAAGAATTTCATACGAACAGAATGTATGGCGGCATTTCCGGTTTCCCCAAAAGAAAGGAAAGTGAATACGATACGTTTGGAGTAGGACATTCATCGACCTCTATTTCTGCTGCGCTTGGAATGGCGGTAGGGTCAAACTATTTGAAACTTCAGGATAAACAACACATTGCCGTGATCGGTGATGGTGCTATGACCGGTGGTATGGCCTTCGAAGCCATGAATCATGCGGGTGTTGCTGATTCTAATGTGCTCATTATTCTCAATGATAATTGCATGGCGATCGACCCAAATGTTGGTGCGCTGAAAGATTACCTTACCGATATTACGACATCACGTACCTACAATAAATTAAAGGATGATGTTTGGAACCTGCTTGGCAAGCTTTCCATGTTTGGAAAAAGTGCGCAAGAGATTGTTTCGAAAGTCGAGAACGGGATTAAATCAACATTACTAAGTCAAAGTAATTTATTTGAATCGCTGAATCTTCGGTACTTCGGTCCGGTGGATGGTCATGACGTAAATCACCTGGTCACCATTTTTAATGATCTTAAAAATATCAAAGGACCAAAAATCCTTCATTGCATAACCGTAAAGGGAAAAGGCTTCGCTCCAGCCGAAGCAGGAAACGCTACAACCTGGCACGCTCCCGGAACATTCGATAAAATTACCGGAGAGATACATAAGAAGACGTACGATCAGCCTCAGGCTCCAAAGTATCAGGACGTATTCGGACATACTTTAGTAGAGCTTGCGAAAGCAAATGATAAAATCATGGGCATTACTCCGGCTATGCCTTCTGGTTCTTCTTTGAATATCATGATGAAGGAAATGCCCGATCGCGCTTTTGATGTGGGCATTGCTGAACAACATGCCGTTACCTTTTCAGCAGGATTGGCCACACAAGGATTAATTCCTTTTTGTAATATTTATAGTTCGTTTATGCAACGCGCATACGATCAGGTAATTCACGATGTGTGTATCCAGAATCTACCAGTTAATTTCTGTTTGGATCGTGCTGGTTTTGCTGGTGCCGATGGGCCAACGCACCATGGTGCATATGACTTCGCATATTTCAGATGTCTTCCGAATATGATTGTAGCATCACCCATGAACGAAGCTGAACTTCGCGATCTGATGTTTACGTCACAATTGCCTAGGAAAGAACAAGCTTTTTCAATCCGATATCCACGCGGTCAGGGTGTAATGCCCAACTGGAAAACAGAGATGAAGGAAATTAAGATTGGAACAGGCCGCAAACTTCGATCGGGTGATGAATTGGCTATCCTTACAATTGGGCATATAGGAAACTATGCGATCGAGGTCTGTGATCGTCTGGAGAAACAAAATATTAATGTAGCGCATTACGACTTGCGTTTTGTAAAGCCTCTTGATGAAGAACTACTCCATGATGTTTTCTCAAACTTTAAGAAAATAATTACAGTTGAGGATGGTTGTTTACAGGGTGGCGTAGGTAGCGCCATTCTCGAATTCATGGCCGACAATCAATATCAGGCAGAAGTAAAACGTTTGGGTATTCCAGATCGGGTCGTAGAGCACGGAGAGCAGTTTGAATTACATCGAGAATGTGGATTTGATGCCGATGGTATTGAACGAGCCGTTATTGAAATGCTAGAACCCGTGACAAAGCCTGTTTAATGTCTTCTCTTTCCTTTAAGCAATATGGGCAGGGTAAGCCCATCATTTTACTTCATGGATTTCCAATGAATCAAAATGTGTGGAACGATTTCGCTCCCTTGCTTTCAGATACCTATAAAGTAATTACGGTCGACCTTCCGGGATTTGGTAAAAGTCCATTACCGCAATTACCTTTTACAATTGATCAGGTTGCAGACTCTTTAATAACGTGGTTATCATCCGAAAATATTTTGGGCAGTACGGTTATTGGCCATTCCCTTGGAGGTTATGTAGCACTGGCTATGGTAGAGAAGCGGCCAGAATTGTTTACAGGATTGGGATTATTTCATTCTACAGCTTTGGCAGATTCGGAAGAGAAAAAAGAATCACGTTTAAAAGTGGTAGACTTCATTGCCAAGAATGGCGTACTGGCATTTACCTCTAATTTTATTCCACCCCTTTTTGCACATCAAAATCACATAGCAATTGCTAGCGTTCGCAATATGGCAGTTCAGTCCACGCATGATGCGGTTTTAGGGTATACACTTGCCATGCGGAACCGACCAGATCGAACTTCCCTTCTGAAAAAATTAAAAATACCTGTTCTATTTCTTGCCGGTGAAGTTGATCCAGGAATACCAGTTGATTCAATTTTGAGCCAGTCGAAATTATGTAAGTCAGCACAAGTACATGTGTTAAAACAAGTTGCGCATATGGGCATGTTCGAAAAGCCCGAGGCATCCATGTTAATCATTCGCGCATTTGTAGGTTAATCAGGGCGTAAAAAATACATTCTGGTTATAAAAACGCACTAAAATATTGTAGTTTTAGGCAATTCTGTACTCCTACTTGTTAGGTTAAATTGAATCAGGATTTTATATTTGCTAAGAGGATTATAATAACCAACCAACAATATGCAAGACGAAGTAATCGATCCACATCAATTTGATTCTTGGAATGGAATGGCTAAAAACATTGCTTATGCAGCATGGGCTATTTCAATCCTGATTGTTTTATATCACGTCATACGTTTAGCAATGTTAGGCGATGCCAAAGCAAAATACGACTACATCAACAAAAGTGAGATCAAAACATTGTGGATTGCTGCAATCGTTTTGATTGTCGGAGGATGCTTTTACGCCAACTCCAATATCGTAACGATCACCACATTGCTGGTTGTAGTGCGATTCTTTATCACTTTTGCTATGGGTATGATCGTTGCGCTCATCGTTCAAAACCTACTTAAGTTTTATTATCCTTTCTTTATTGAGAAAAGGTTGAAGGCTCTTCGCTACCAGCCTAGAATTTCTCCGAAGACAGGTAAGGCCATGAAATTGTTGAGTGAAGATGAAGAAGATTCGTACCTGGATGAAGGTATGCAGGCGGAAGAAAATGTTTTCTCTATTGACTATGATGTGTGGAAAGACGAGGAAACTGGCTACATAAAAATAGAACGTTACTCGGGTCACTTACATGCGCTTCAATGCCCTGAGTGTAATTACCAAACCTTTAAAGTTGTGAAGGAAGAAATTATAACCCTTCCTTCTACGGTTGAGGAAGGTGAAATACTAAAACATTTTCAATGTGGCTATTGTGGGTACAAAGCCAAGAAATCTGTTATTCTTAGAATGGCGCAAAAATTTGATGAGTCAGCGGCTGCAACAGCTTAAACTTTAAAAAAAGTATTACCAAAAATAAAGGCTCCCAATTGGGAGCCTTTATTTTTGGAGTAAATCGTAGGGAAGCGCAATCTGGTCAGAATAGAATTGCATTCGTGTGTTATGTATGCCCAGCGCAGTTATCTTTTCAATTGAAGCATGTTTGTGGTTTACAAAAACCTCCAGATAGTAATTTTCAAACAGGTAGAGATTTATTTTGTACCGGTAATATCGGATAGACATTACAAAAGTTCCTTGTTCGTATAACAAGTCAATCTTCTCATCGAGAGGTAATTTTTTATAATCAACCCATCTGATCATACATTAAACCTAATGGTAAAAAAGTTTGATTTCAATCTTGATTATGTTCAAAGTTTTCAGTTACCTTTTTTGGTTTGAGACATGGTATTAAAATAGTTTGGAGTTACTCTTCTCATCCGATTCATTTCTGACGAGCTTCGAGCATTTAAGTAAATTGGTGACATCAGGTATAATCTGCCAGAACCAGTTATTGAAAATCTTCGTTTGCAAATTCAACTGCCCTGGCTAACTTTGCAGTCCTTTTAGAAGGAACACGGTGATTGTAGTTCAGTTGGTTAGAATGCTAGATTGTGATTCTGGAGGTCGCGGGTTCGAGTCCCGTCATTCACCCAAAACCCTCAAATTTTGAGGGTTTTTTTACGCCCTGTCGAAAGTAAGGCGTTGACCAGGCGTACCTTCATTGAACTTTCCATCCTCATAAGCCAAATATCCTGAGACAATGGTGTGGGTTACGGAAGACGTAAAGGTATTCCCTTCGAATGGTGACCATCCGCATTTTGCGACAATGTTTTCTTTTTCTACAGTCCAGGGTTTGTTCGGATCGACCAAAACCAGATCAGCAAAATAGCCTTCACGGATAAAACCGCGGTTTGAAATCTGAAACAAGATGGCTGGATTGTGACACATCTTTTGTACGATTTTTTCTAAACTGATTTTTTTCTGGTGATAAAATTCCATCATCGCCACAATACTATGCTGCACCAATGGTCCACCGGAAGGTGCATTGAAATAGGTATTGTTTTTCTCCTCGCGTGTATGGGGTGCATGGTCAGTGGCGATCACATCAATGCGATCGTCTAATACAGCTTTAAAGATCGCTTCCTGATCTGTTTTTGTTTTGATGGCCGGATTCCACTTGATGTGAGTACCTAATCGTCTGTAATCGCTATCATTAAACCAAAGGTGATGGATACAGGCTTCTGCCGTTACCTTCTTCTTCTCGAGTGGAATATCATTTTGAAAGAGTTCCGTTTCTTTTGCTGTGGAAATGTGAAGAACATGAAAGCGCGTGCCATGCTTTTTTGCAAGTGAAACGGCAAAAGATGACGACTTATAGCAAGCTTCTGCACTTCTGATTAAAGGATGATTCTCCATCGGAACATCTTCCCCGAATCGCTCTTTAAAATCAATTAAGTTTTGGCGAATGGTGGGCTCGTCTTCACAATGTGATGCAATGAGTCCTGGGAAGCGTGAGAAAAATCCTTCCAATGTCTCAGGATTATCAACCAATAGATTTCCGGTTGAAGAGCCCATGAAAATTTTCAGACCACAGACCCTTTTCAAATCGGTTTTCATTACCTCATCCAGATTATCATTGGAGGCTCCAATAAAGAAAGAGTAATTTGCTAAAGATGCGCGCGCGGCAATCTGATATTTATCTTCTAAAAGTTGTTGGGTAAAGACTGGTGGACTGGTATTGGGCATCTCCATAAAACTGGTAATACCACCCGCAACGGCCGCATGAGACTCAGAGAAAATAGTCCCTTTATGTGTGAGACCCGGCTCACGAAAGTGTACCTGATCGTCAATAGCACCCGGAAGCAACAGATTTCCTTTCGCATCAATTACCTTGTTTGCCTTGCGGGATGATAGATTAGGGCCAATCGCTTCGATGTGTTGGTTGTTGATAAACACATCGGCCGTAAAGACCTTACCTTCATTGACTATATTTGCATTCGTTATCAATATTGATTCCATCCCCTAAAAATAAAGCCTTACGTGTCAGCCATCACATCTTTCGAAAACTTTAGTTTAAATAAACAGTTATTGCAGGCTGTCGCTGAACTTGGATTTACCACTCCAACAGATATTCAACAGAAATGCATTCCCATACTTTTAGGAGGACAAGAGGTAATCGGTATTGCTCAGACGGGCACCGGTAAAACGGCTGCTTATATGTTGCCGCTCTTAATGAAAATAAAGTATGCACAAGGTGTAGAACCACGAGCTGTTATTTTTGGTCCCACAAAAGAATTGGTTATTCAGCTGGCAGAACATGCGCAGCAATTGGCAAAGTACACCGACATACGAATCGGTTCTTTATACGGAGGTGTTGGCGCAAAAGTGCAGATTGAAATGATCGAAAAAGGTGTCGACATCTTAGTTGCCACCCCTGGTCGCTTCATGGAAATTTATTTGAAGGGAGCCCTGCCTACCAAGTTTATTAAAATGATGGTGCTCGATGAAGCCGATCGCATTATGGACATGGGCTTTATGCCGCAGGTGCGAAAGATTTTAGAAGTACTTCCGCGCAAGCGACAGAATATGCTTTTCTCAGCAACCTTTCCTGCAAAAGTAGAAAGGCTCTCTGCTGAGTTTTTAGAATTCCCCATTAAG
This sequence comes from Chryseolinea sp., assembly GCA_036787535.1. Taxonomy (GTDB): domain Bacteria; phylum Bacteroidota; class Bacteroidia; order Cytophagales; family Cyclobacteriaceae; genus Chryseolinea. The sequence continues at coordinate 24,029 of DAIQPD010000022.1, read as the reverse complement.
ATTGCCATTACACCACCAGCAACAACGGCCGTTCAGGTAGAACAAGAATTGTATGAATTGCCGAACCTGCGTACGAAAATTAATTTTCTGGAATACCTTTTAAGAGATGAGGCATTAAACCGTGTGATGATTTTTGCACGCACAAAAGATGTTGCCAATAATATCTCCGAGTATTTAAAGGGATTACGAATTGGTGAAGTTCGTGTGATTCATTCCAACAAAGGACAGAACACACGGATGAACGCGGTAAATGATTTTAAGGACGGTAAGGTGCGTGTGTTGGTTTCAACTGATGTAACAGCGCGTGGTCTGGATATAACAAAGGTATCGCACGTTATTAATTTTGATGTGCCAATTTTATATGAGGATTATGTGCATCGCATTGGCAGAACAGGTCGGGCAGCGGAAGTGGGTAAAGCCATTACCTTTGCCACCATTGCTGAAGATTATCACATTCTAAAGATTCAGGATTTAATCAGGAAGAAGATTCCACTTATGGAATTGCCTGCTGATTTGGTGATCAGTAAAACTCCATTTGATGAAGCGCAGTCTATGGCGCGTGAAATAGATGAACAGAAAAGAAAGGACAATCCAGAATTTAAAGGTGCCTTCCACGACAAGAAATTAAAGTGGAAGTAGTCTATGTTTAATTCTGTTGATTAAGATTTCATGTTAGCAGAGAAAGTCCCTGCTAAAAATTTGGCTTTCCGAAACCGTTAGCAATCGCAATTCTTCTATTAACTTGTTGCAAAATCCTACCTATGGCAAACCTCGATCTTCTCCAGTTTGTAAAACAACGCAATGCTCACGAAAGTGAATTTATTCAGGCAGTAGAAGAGGTAGCGCTTTCTGTCGGGCCAGTTTTAGATAAGCATCCTGAATTTCGCAGTCTCAAAATTTTTGATCGCATTACCGAACCTGAGCGGCTTATTTCATTTCGCGTAACGTGGCTTGATGATAAAGGAGAGGTGCAAGTCAATCGGGGTTATCGTGTACAAATGAACAGCGCCATTGGTCCATACAAAGGTGGCCTTCGTTTTCATCCTTCTGTTACGCAAAGTGTTTTGAAGTTTCTGGCATTCGAACAGGTTTTTAAAAATGCCCTTACCGGTGTGCCGATGGGTGGAGGTAAAGGAGGAAGTGATTTTGATCCGAAAGGGAAAAGCGAAAATGAAATCATGAAATTTTGCCAGGCTTTTATGAGTGAACTGGCGCGTCATATTGGTCATCGGTTGGATGTACCGGCAGGCGATATTGGTGTTGGCGGAAGAGAGATTGGCTATTTGTTTGGAGCCTATAAAAAAATCAAAAACGAATTTACCGGAGTGCTTACCGGCAAAGGTATTGGTTGGGGAGGAAGTTTGATTCGCACCGAAGCGACAGGATATGGTTTAGTTTACTTTGCTGAAAATATGCTTCAGCATAAAAAGGATTCAATAAAAAATAAAATTTGTTTAGTATCGGGTTCAGGTAACGTTGCGCAGTATGCCATTGAAAAAATAATTCAGTTGGGTGGTAAAGTGGTGAGTGCTTCTGATTCAAATGGATTTATTTATGATGAGGCAGGCTTTACAAATGAGAAGCTTCAGTTTTTAATGGACCTGAAAAATAATAGACGTGGACGCATAAAAAAGTATGCTGATAAATTCAAAAATGTTGTGTACAAGGATTTTGATGAGAAGGCGGATCACAATCCACTCTGGAACATAATGGCAGATTGTGCCTTTCCATGTGCCACCCAAAATGAGGTAAACGAAAAGGATGCGCACAATCTCGTAAAGAATGGTGTAAAACTTTTGGCAGAAGGTGCCAACATGCCAACGACACCCGAAGCGATCAACGTGCTGATCAACAACAATGTGATGTATGCACCCGGTAAAGCATCAAATGCAGGAGGCGTTGCTACGTCTGGTTTAGAGATGACACAAAACTATATGGGGGCTAACTGGACGCGTGAAGAAGTAGATGCAAAACTCCATAACATTATGAACAGCATCCATCAGACCTGTCTTGATGCAGCCAATGAATATGGCCAGCCGGGCAACTACATGGCAGGCGCAAACATTGCAGGGTTTTTAAAAGTGGCACGAGCCATGAAAGCACAAGGAGTCGTGTAGGAGCATTCGAAGCTAAAAATGAAATAGCTCTTTGCTCAGAATCCAAATGCCCATCACTAAAATAAACCACCCAAAAATTATTCTAAGTCTGTCGGACTTTATTTTTTTTGAAAGGGCATTGCCGGCTATTATCCCAGCGATTGCAAGAGCAGTAATGGATAAAAGAAAAGTCCAGTCGATGGAGTAATTAAAGACATCTCCTAAGAATCCTGAAAGTGAATTGATCGCGATAATAAAGAGCGAAGTGCCAACGGCCGTTTTGAAAGGTAGGCCTGTTAATAAGACTAAAGCCGGAATAATTAGAAATCCACCACCTGCTCCAACAATACCGGTTAGTAACCCAATAAGAATACCTTCCAAAAAGATCAAAACGGTTCGAAACCGATGGTCGTCATTTTGAATTTCCTTGCGTCCCCGAATCATGGATATTGAAGCGAGGATCATAAGCACAGCAAACAAGCCGAGTATTAAAAAACGTTTGGTGAGAATAATAGAATCGCCTTGCCATAAAATATCCGGAATCAACGGAACAATCCATTTGCGGGTAATGAAAATGGTGAGGATAGAAGGTATACCGAAGAGAATACCCGTTTTGATATTCACTAAATGTTCTTTGTATTTAGGAACAGCTCCAACAAGACTCGTTAACCCAACAATAAAAAGAGAATAGGCGGATGCCAATACAGCATCAATATGAAAAAGATAAATTAAGATCGGGATTGAGAGAATAGATCCGCCACCACCAAGAATTCCTAATACTAATCCAATGCAAATAGAGGCTATATAACCGGCAATTTCCATTAGAGTTAAAATGAACTAACGATTGAATTCAAAAATGAATGAGCCTGGAAATTTTTTGATGAGTTCCGAGCGAAATTCTTCTGCTTTCTGTCGGGAAGAAAACTGACCTAACAACAAACTGTAATACTTAACACCATTGATAATCTTAACCTGCACGGTAACTTCTTTTTGATATGAACTTTTTAGATTGTCCGATAACCTCATGAGGTTTACCAATTCCTGATAGGTACCAACCTGAACAGCAAAACCTTTTGGTTTGGCACGTTCAATCTTGAATTTGTAAAACTCCTTTTCATCTACGGTTACATTGTCGATGGTTCTTCCCGGATCGCTTGTCTTGCCATCACCAGCGTCAATTACTTCCAACTTCACTTCCGTGAGGCCTTGGTTTACAAACCCTAATTTTTCTGCAGCAGCTCTTGATAAGTCGATGATGCGATCTTCTACATAAGGACCTCTATCGTTAATGGTAACTTCGACCGATTCATTGTTTGATAGATTAGTGATGCGCACCTTTGTTCCAAATGGAAGAGTTTTGTGTGCACCCGTTAATTTAGTGTGACGATACTTCTCCCCACTTGCAGTTGGTTTGCCATCAAACTTATCAGCATAGAATGAAGCTTTTCCTGTTTGTACTTGTGCTGAAGCCGCGGTTGCTAAAAAGAGGAAAACAATTGCAAAAAATAAATTCTTCATAACTCAGTTTTAATCCGAACAAAAGTAAGGTTCAAATTTAATTATCAATGTGTCAATATGCAGATATGCCAATGTTTTTAAGTGACTGACTTGCCTATTGCTAATTTCAAGTTCAAATATGTTTTTAAAACACCAAAGTGATCAGCGACATCTCATTGGCATATTTGCACATCAACATATTTACCCATTAATCTGCACATCAGCACATTGATAATCGAACAAATAGTTCTAATTTTACCCGGCAAATAATGAATCGTAATCATATTTGCCATGCCACTAGATAATTCCAAATTCCTTTTTGAAGCCCTCACCTATGATGACGTGCTTCTTGTACCCGCTTATTCTGATGTTCTTCCTCGCGACACCAACACATCCAGTCGGTTAACGCAAAAAATCAAATTGAATATTCCTGTCTTATCCGCTGCTATGGATACCGTAACTGAAGCCGAGATGGCCATTGGTATGGCAATGGAAGGCGGACTTGGGTTTATTCACAAGAATATGAAAATCGCCCTGCAGGCTGAACAGGTACGAAAAGTAAAACGTTCACAAAGCGGTTTAATCCTAGATCCGGTAACGTTGAGCATCAATTCGACAGTAGCTGAAGCCGCGAGAATAATGCGCGAATTTAAAATTGGCGGAATCCCAGTCGTGGATGGAAATGGAAAACTGCTGGGCATTATCACAAACCGTGATTTACGCTTTCAAAAAGACATGAATGTGTCTGTGGAGAAAATCATGACAAAGGATAATTTGATTACAGCACCGGAGGGCATTACACTACAACAGGCAGAAGGCACATTAAAGAAATATAAAATAGAGAAGTTGCCAATCGTTAACAAAAAAGGCAAACTCATAGGGCTCATTACCTTTAAAGACATTCAGAAAAAAAGCAATAATCCTTCTGCATGTCAGGATAAATTCGGAAGGTTATGTGTCGGTGCAGCGGTTGGTGTAACACCTGATATTTTGGATCGCATTGATGCATTAAAAGCAGCCGGTGTTGATATCATTAGTATTGATACGGCTCACGGGCATTCAAAAGGTGTACTAGATGCGGCAAAAAATGTAAAGAAAAAATATCCGGAACTGGATTTAGTAGTGGGCAATATTGCAACTGGAGAGGCTGCGAAAGCTTTGGCTAAAGTTGGTGCTGATGCCGTAAAGGTTGGGGTTGGGCCCGGAAGTATTTGTACCACCCGAATTGTTGCTGGTGTCGGACTTCCACAATTATCAGCCGTGTATGAAGCATCGAAAGCGCTTAAGGGTTCTAATGTAACTGTTATTGCCGATGGCGGGATCCGGTTTTCGGGTGATGTTGTAAAAGCCATAGCAGCAGGTGCTGATAGTATTATGGTGGGATCGATGTTAGCGGGTACCGAAGAAGCTCCCGGAGAAATGATTATTTACGAAGGAAGAAAATTCAAATCATATCGTGGCATGGGCTCGCTCGAAGCGATGGAGGATGGCTCAAAAGATCGCTACTTTCAGGATGTTGAAGATGACGTTAAGAAGCTAGTTCCGGAAGGTATTTCTGGTCGTGTGGCATTTAAAGGTTCCGTTTCAGAAGTTCTTTATCAATTAGTGGGTGGATTAAAAGCAGGTATGGGGTACTGTGGCGCCAAGAATATTGAGAAACTAAAACAGGCAAAATTTGTAAAAATTACGGCAGCGGGGGTGAATGAAAGCCATCCCCATGATGTCACAATAACCCGTGAAGCTCCGAATTATAGCAGGAAATAATTCACTAGGTTTTCCCTATCATTGCAAAGCCAATCCTACCATAGATTGGCTTTTTTTGGTCTTAACTCAAGCATGCGCAGCAAAGCCATCATTCGTTTACTTTTTGCGGTAAGTGCCATCACCTGGCTGTCGCTCGCGCTTACCGATATTTCTATCGTTTTAAGCTCGGTGAGTAACATTAAGACTGATATCCCAGTCTGGCTTCCAGGCATTATCTTAAATCTTTTTATTGTTACCCTGTTTTATTACTACAAGCTTAAGATTGAGCGCGATGAGGTCTTGAGTTTTGTTGATTTGTTATGGAAGGTATTTGCCACAGGGTTGGTGGCCACTGTAATTTCCTTGGTGCTCAGGCTCGTTGAAAACTTGCTCGGAAATACATCATTGCCTCGAAATGCCGCATATCAGGATTTTGTTTATCTGATTAACCTAGGTTTGATGGTGAGTTTTCTCATCATGACCTTTACGGTTTGGAAACGTTTGATCCTCTATCAGAAATCAAAATGGTTATTGCGCATTTGGGCCGTTTTTGAAGTTGGTCTTTTGTTATCGCTAATCTACAACAGTTTAAAACTTCCATTAGTAGACGGGGTCTTTTGGACCTTGTTCATCGCATTCATTATTCTTGGACTTATCCTTTCCGGAAATTTAAAATGGGTTGCCTATCTCAACTTCAAACAAAAGTGGACCAGCTTGTTGTTATTGCTACTAACCATTTTTTACCTTCTCTATATTGTATGGACGAATAGCTCTTCAGTGCAAATGGTTTCCGAATTGATTCCAAATGCTTCTAAAGATTTTACAGATTATCGCATTCATGTTTTCATTTTGTCGCTCATCGTTTTTGTTGGGATTTATAGTGTTTTTTCATTTCTCGTTATCTTATTCAATTTACCCACCACTTCGGTATTCGAGCAAAAATTAGAAGAGGTGGTCAACTTTCAACGCATTAGTCAATCCATTCAAACCGAGCAAAGTGAAGAGAGTGTTTATAATATTTTGCTGGAGACTTCTGTGAGTACCGTTTTTGCAGATGCCGGATGGTTAGAAATAACAGGGGATAATCCGAATATATTTGCGTACCGCATTAGCGATAAAGAGGCGCACGATATTGTACATCATCTTAATGCGAACCATGTAAAAGGCATTTTGGATCAGGGAAGTGATAAAACAAAAAATCTTTCGAAGCACCTGGCCTCGCTGAAAGGTTCCCGCTACCGATCTATTCTTGCCTTCCCTATTTATGTAAAGGGTGTAAACATAGGTACACTGGCTTTGTTAAAGGAGTTGCCGGATAGTTTTACAAAGGAGATGACCAAGATCGTTTCTACGTTTGCTAACCAGGCCGGAATATCCATTGAAAACTTTAGGTTGATGGAGGAGGCGCTTCAAAACGAGCGCTATAAAGAAGAACTGAAAATCGCGAAGACTGTTCAGAAAAGTTTACTTCCTCAACTTCTCGAAAAAGATAATGACTTTGATATTACTGCATTTTCTGAATCTGCTGATGCAGTAGGTGGTGATTATTATGACACGCTGCGCATCAACGATCATTTGGTTTCGATCATCATTGCGGATGTGTCTGGGAAAGGAACCACGGCTGCTTTCCATATGTCGCAGATGAAAGGTATTTTTCACAGCCTTGCGCAACAGGATATTGACCCCAGCGAATTCATGAAACAAGCCAATCAGGCTTTGGTGTATTGTCTTGAACGGGGATCGTTTATTTCGGCTACTTTTTTTGTTATCAATACACAGACTAAAAAAGTAAAGTATGCACGTGCCGGACATTGCCCGGTATTGTATTACCATGCAGAAAAAAAATCAATCGACTACTTTAAAGATAAAGGTATTGCTCTGGGCATGGTGCGCAACAAAGGCTATAGTAACTTTATTCAGACCAATGAATTTGAATACAGGCGTGGCGATGTAATGGTATTGTATACCGATGGTATTACAGAGGCAAAAGATAAAAAGAATGAAGAGTTTGGTTACGAAAAACTTTTAGAAGTGATAAGGGAAGTAACGGAAGCATCTCCAAAGGAAATGCAGGATCATTTGATCAAACGACTTTATGAATTTTCTGAAACGGAAAACATTAATGACGATTACACAACCATGATTGTGAAGTTTAAATAGAACTCCAAGTTCCCTTCTCTTGCGGAGAAGGGGTGGGGGATGAGGCAAACGAACAACGGGTTAACATAAACTTTTATAAAACGTTAAAAACTATGGTCAGCATCAAGAGACTACAAGAAGACGGAATCGACTTCATCATGGTAGTTGGTGAAATAGACGCCAGCTCTTCGATCGAGCTTGATCTAACAATTGCAAAAAGTGTTGGAGAAGGTCATTTTAAAATTCTGATTGATTGCAGTGCATTAGAATACATATCATCAGCAGGCCTTGGTGTTTTCATGTCGTACATAGAAGAATGTAAAGATCGTGACATAAAAATGGTGCTCTTTGGAATGAACGAAAAAGTGGCGAATACATTTAGTATTCTGGGGCTTAATGAGCTTCTGGAAATTGCGAAAGACAAAGTTGAGGCTAAGCAAATGGTAAATGGTATATAAGTATAAAGTTGGCTGCAGCATCGAGAACCTGAAGGGAGTTCGTGATTTTATCCGTACCTCACTGAAAGAACACGGTGTTTCGGAAATTGACATTAGCGAGATCGTGCTGGCGATGGATGAAATGTGTTCAAATCTCATGATTCATGCGCATCACTGCAATCCAGATGATTTATTTGAACTTCATATTGATGTTGAAAAGAACAATCCTCTTGTATTTGAAATTATAGACGATGGCACGGTGTTCGACATCAATCAATTTAGCGAACCTACCCTGGACAATATTATTCACGAAAAAAGAAAAGGTGGATTGGGTATTCGACTTGTAAAATCCATTATGGATAAAATTGAATATCAAAAACAGACCGACAAAAGTATTTGCCGGCTCATAAAAAACGTTCACTTCACATAATCACAAATATCCGAAGCTATGTTGAAATATTTTATGTTGCTGTTTTGCAGCATCATCGTTACCTCAGGGATCGCCCAGAAGAAGAAATCAAAATCAGCCGAAAGCAAATCGCCAGTCGTTTTTACAGTTGATGCTACAGCTACCTATGCCGATGAGTTTTTTTACCTGTACAAAAAGAACCACCAAAACAAACAGGTCGATTTTACAAAAGAGAAGATAGAAGAGTATCTTAACTTGTTTATCAACTTCAAACTAAAGGTTACGGAAGCGAGGAAGCGAGGAATGGATACTACCAAAGCCTTTGTAAAGGAATACGCATCCTACAAAGAAGAACTCCGCAAGCCCTACCTACCCGACACAAAACTTACCGATAGTCTGGTGAAGCTTACCTATAGTCGTTTACAAGAAGAAATAAAAGCGTCCCATATTCTCATCAATGTAAAGCCAGATGCTTCCCCTGAAGATACATTGTCTGCCTACAGCAAAATTATTACGATTCGAAACAGGTCTATAGCTGACGAAGATTTCGGTACACTCGCATCATCGTTATCAGAAGATCCATCCGCTAAATCAAATCAAGGCAGCCTTGGATATTTTACTGCTATGCAAATGGTTTATCCTTTTGAAAACATGGCCTACGCAACAAAGGTTGGTGAAGTAAGCCTACCAGTTCGCACGCGGTTTGGGTATCATATCATTAAGGTAATGGACCGAAAGCCATCGCGGGGTGAAGTGGAAGTCTCCCATATTATGATCCGCACAGGTGAGGGCAAAGACAATGAAAAGGCAAAGAATTTGATCTTCACAGTATATGAACAATCACAAGGTGGTCGATCATGGGAAGAATTGTGCAAGCAATATTCTGAAGATCCAAGCACGAAAGATACAGGAGGAAGGCTAAAACCTTTTGGAGTTGGTGGAATGATAAGTGTGCCTGAGTTTGAGCGAGTGGCATTTTCTCTTCGTAATGCCGGAGAAATTTCAGATCCTTTTCAAACGCAGTATGGCTGGCATATTATTCGTCTGGAAAGAAAAATACCTCTCCCTACACTTGAAGAGATGTCAACTTCATTAAAGAATAGAGTGAACCGAGATGAACGCACACAACTTTCGAAGCAGGCTCTACAGATAAAACTAAGAAAGCGATATCAGTGGAAAGAAAACCCAGTGATAAAAGCAAAGGTATTTGCATTAGGCGACACCAGTTTAGTAAAAGGCAAATGGCAGATGCCAAATTATTCCGAGAAGGAAATACTGTTTACGTTAAAAGGGAAGAGCTTCTACACACGGAATTTTTTAGCGTATGTTCAAAAGAATCAAAAGGCTACCAATCAGCAGCCGGAAAAATATATGGAACAACTCTACAACAATTTTGCAGATGCAAGCATCATGCAGATGGAGGAAGAGAAAATAATGCGCGAAAATCCGGAATACAGTTTCTTGTTGAAGGAATACTATGAAGGTATTTTGCTTTTTGAAATCATGGAAAAGGAAGTTTGGAACAAAGCCTCTGATGATTCAACTGGACAAGTCACTTATTTCAATTCGCATCTGGCAAATTATCAGGCAGGTGAGCGCATTCATGCATCCATTTATTCATCAAAAGAAACGGGTTTTGAAAATCCCTTAAAGGCCCTGCTCGAGGCCGGTGATGAAAAGAAGATTCAGGAATTTATATCGGTCAATAAAATCAAGGTGGAGTCAGGATTCTATAAACCAGACGAAAAGCCAGTTTTGCAGAAAGTGACGAGCGCTAAGGGCATATATTCCGCAGAAAATAACGGAATGTATTACCTTGCGCGGCTAATTGAGATACTGCCTGCTGGTAACATGTCGTTTGAGGAGGCACGGTCTGGTGTAATCTCTGATTATCAAAGCTTTTTGGAGCAAAACTGGATCAATCAATTAAAGAAGAAGTACGAGGTTAAGGTAAATGAGAAAGGCAAACAACACGTATTGGATCAGCTTCTGCAACCTTAAGTCAGGGTTTATAAATACCTGTTTTCGCGGGTCAGTGGCCGCCAGCTTTTTCATGGGGATGAGCCTCTCAAGCTGCGACTTAATTAAAATGAAGAACGATCAATCCGGTAGTACTGAAGTTCGTCAACCGGTTGCGCGAGCTAACGATGCCTTCCTTTACAGGGATGAGCTGATTGGAATTACACCACCCGGTACATCACCTGTAGATAGTGCAGCGCGAACAGAAGCGTATGTAAATAGTTGGGTAAGAAAGCAATTGCTTATTCAAGAGGCTTCGCGCAAGATTGATATTAACGAAGCCGAGGTAGAGCGCAAAATATTAGACTATCGGTTTAGCATTATTGCTTACGAATATCAGACTTTTTATGTGAAGCAGAATTTAAATGCATCAATCGATGATGAAGAAATAGATCGCTACTATAAAGAAAACATCGACAATTTTATTTTGAAGCAGAACATTGTGAAGGCTACTTTTTTGAAGGTGCCGAAAAATGCACCGCGTACAAATAAGATTAAAGAACTGATTTTCTCGAAACGTGAAAAGGAGATTAAAGAACTGAAATCATATTGCCTTAGTTTTTCTGCTGCCTACCATATTTCAGATTCAACCTGGATGGCATTTGATGAGCTAGTACAAAATTCTCCACTCACGGAGATACCGAATAAAATTCAGTTCCTAAAAGCAAGACCCTATTATGAAACATCAGACGAAGGATTTCTATATTTCTTTAAGGTAGACGAATATCGCATTTCCGACAATACATCTCCATTGGAGTTTGTGAAGGAAGATATTCGTAATATTATTTTAAATAAGCGCAAAGTAGAATTGGCCAAACAGTTGGAAGATGAAGTGTATAATTATGCAGTGGAGAAAAATGAATTTGAGATTTTTAAATAACCTGAAAACAGTATTCCTTCTTGTTGGAATGCTGACACCTGTATTATATTCTCAGGCACAGGAGAATGAAGGATTTGTGGTAGACGAAATCATCGCGAAAGTTGACAACTACATCGTGTTGAAATCGGATTTAGAGAAAGCCTATCAGGATTATCTAACGAATGGAGGTACACCAGGCCAGGAAGTTCGCTGCCAGTATATGGCATTAATGGTTCGTAATAAATTAATGATGGCCAAAGCAGAGATCGACTCTGTTATGGTATTGGATTTTGAAGTGGATCAATACACAGATCGCAAGATGGAAATGATCATTGCTCAATCGGGCGTTACGGCTAACGAGCTGGAGGAGCGCTATGGCAAAACGTTAGAGCAAATACGTACGGAAATTCGCGATCAGGAACGGGAGCAAATGATCGTGCGTAAAATGCAAGACGAGATTACCAAAGATATTGTCATCACACCTTCAGAGGTGAGAAAGTTTTTCATTAAGATTCCAAAAGATAGTCTACCTTATTTTTCTGCGGCAGTAGAAGCAGCGCAAATTGTGAAGGTAGCCAAAGTGAGTGAGCAGCAAAAAGACATTACACGCAAACAGCTTATCGAAATACGCAACCGTATTTTGACAGGTGAAGATTTTGGGAAATTAGCAAAAGAGTTTTCAGATGATCCCAGTGTAGCCGGCAACAATGGAAACATGGGTTGGGTTGGCCGTGGAAAAATGGTGCCTGAGTTTGAAGCGATGGCCTTTAAGCTCAAGCAAAATGAGATATCAATGCCTTTTGAATCGCAGTTTGGTTTTCACATTATGCAATTGATTGAACGAAGAGGTAATGAATATAACTCTCGTCACATTCTTATTTCGGCAAAGCCGTCACCCAGTGATTTAGTAGACGCAAAAAACTATCTTGATAGTTTGCGTGGCCTCATCGGCCCAGATAAGATGCCATTTCAAAAGGCAGCAAAAGAATATTCAGATGATGTAGCTACAAAAGGCAATGGAGGTTTCTTTACCGGAGCAGACGAAAGCATGCATGTATTGGTAGAAGAATTAGATCCTGTAATCTTTTTTAAGATTGACTCAATGAAAATAGGCGATATTTCGGAGCCAATGTTCTATCGCACCGATGAGGGAAAAAGTTCGATGCGGATCATTTACTATAAATCCAGAATCAAACCTCATCAAGCTTCACTGGAAGATGACTGGACACGGATACAGGCCGCAGCATTAAATGAAAAGAAGGATAAAATTCTTCAGAAATGGTTTTCGAAGGCACGCAAAGATGTTTTTATCAGCCTTGACAAGAATTATGATTATTGTGGACTTCTAGACGATTGATACATGACTAAATTTTCTTCGGATGTAGAAGCCGCACAAGCATTGGCTTCAGCCTACAAAAACCTTTCATCAGAAATTTCAAAAGTAGTCATTGGGCAAAATGATGTTGTGCGCCAGGTGCTTACCGGAATTTTTTGTCAAGGACATTCACTCCTTGTTGGTGTTCCTGGGTTGGCTAAAACATTATTGGTTCAAACCATAGCAACATCACTTGATCTTCAGTTTAAGCGCATTCAGTTCACGCCTGATTTAATGCCTTCAGATATTCTTGGGGCAGAAACCATGGACAAAGAGCGCAACTTCAAATTTGTGAAAGGTCCCATATTTGCCAATATCATTTTAGCGGATGAGATTAATCGCACGCCACCTAAAACACAGGCCGCGTTGCTTGAGGCCATGCAGGAATATGGTGTAACCATTGCAGGTGAACATTATGATTTACCAAGACCATTTTTTGTTTTAGCTACCCAAAACCCGATTGAACAAGAAGGTACGTACCCGTTGCCCGAAGCGCAGCTTGATCGTTTTATGTTTAACATTCTACTTACCTATCCATCATTCAAAGATGAAGTAGAGGTTGTCAAACACACCACATCGGCTGAACATAACAAGATCAATAAAATTTTGACTGGTGAAGAGATATCGTATTTCCAGCAACTTGTAAGAAGAGTGCCGATAGCAGATAATGTAGTAGAGTACGCTGTAACACTGGCAAATAAAACCAGACCGGGCGTAACAGGAAGTTCATCTGTTGCAAATGATTATTTAGAATGGGGTGCTGGCCCTCGTGCATCTCAATATTTAGTGATGGGATCAAAATGTAATGCATTGCTCAATGGCAAATACTCTCCCGATATTGAAGATGTTCAGGCTATTGCTAAACCAGTTTTGCGTCATCGCATTGTTCGAAATTTTAAAGCGGAGGCTGAAGGTATTAGTGTTGATGGTTTGATTGAGAAGATGATGAAGTAATGCACTGTTGTTTGGTAGTCACTTTGATGCATGTGCATTCAAAACAATCGTTAAAGTAGAACGAATAGCAATCCTTAATTCTTTTTAAGATATACATCCACCTTTCTTCCATCAGAGGAAGGATCACTGAAGGATGGTGTTAGCTGACAATTTATTTTCATAAAAGAGACGATGGCCACACTGTAACGTATAGAACTTCTAACTTTAGCGTTCAATCCGTATTTTGGTCAAAGAATGATAAGAGGTTTATCCAAAGCAATTCAGTTTGTAGAAGCGAGTCCTACCTGGCTACTCAGAAAATTATCGAACCGTCAGTTTCTGATGATGGGTGCGGTGATAGTAGGATTATGGGCTGGTCTTACCGCTGTTCTATTAAAGGTATCCGTGCATTATTTGCAAGAGGTATTAAAATCATTTGGACAACATTACAATTGGATTTACTTTATCTCACCAACTATCGGCATTCTTTCAACTTATCTTTTCGTTCGATTTATTTTAAACGGGGATTTATTAAGAGGAACTTCCCATGTTCTTTTAGCCATTGCAAAGAAATCCTCATTTATTCCTCGTAAAGAAATTTTTAGTCATGTGGCTACCAGTGCCATGACGGTAGGTCTTGGCGGCTCAGCCGGACTGGAGTCTCCTATAGTTCAAACAGGTTCCGCAATCGGATCTACCTTTGCATCATTATTTCCCATTGGTTACCGGGACAGAACCTTGCTTCTTGCCTGTGGTGCATCTGCAGGAATAGCCGCTGCTTTTAACGCACCCATAGCCGGAGTGCTGTTTGCATTAGAAGTTTTATTAGTTGATGTAAGCATTTCAGCCTTTATACCTTTGTTGATAGCGGGTGCCACTGGTGCATTGTGCTCTAAAGTAATTTTAGAAGAAGGAATTCTTTTTTCCTTTAAGCAAGTCACCAGTTTCGATTATCACAACATTCCCTATTACATCTTGTTGGGTATAACCTGCGGTTTGCTGTCTGTATTTTACCTGAAGGGATTTATCAAAACCGAAAATCTGTTTACCAGACTTTTTAAATCGGGTCTAGCAAAATTATTTGTTGGAAGTATTTTGCTGGGAGGATTGATCCTTCTTTTCCCGGCTCTATTTGGAGAAGGCTATTCATCCATTAAAGCATTAGCGCTTTTCAAACCAGAGCAACTTTTTATTGGCAGTCCGTTGGAAAAGATTTTTACACAATCGCAGGTTGACTTGGGTTTTGCTATTCTTTTAGTAGGGTTAATTAAAGTATTTGCTGTTTCCTTTACATTGAATGCCGGAGGTAATGGAGGAAACTTTGCACCAGCCTTATTCGTGGGTGCCAACGTTGGTTTCTCATTTGCATTTTTATTGAATGCAACCGGATTTACCAACTTGCCTACATCCAATTTTTGTTTAGTAGCCATGGCAGGCTTACTCACCGGAATTTTTCATTCACCCCTAACCGGTATTTTCTTGATTGCTGAAATCACGGGAGGTTACGATTTGATTATTCCCTTAATGATCGTATCAGCATTAAGTACTGCCGTATCACGATATCTTAATCCACAATCTCTTGATGAAGCAAAGCTAAAACAGAGTGATCATTCTGTTTCATTTAATAAAGATGCTCACGTATTGTCAGAGCTTACACTTGCTGGTTTTGTTGAAAAAGATTTCGCTCCTGTTAAACTACACTCCAGTCTCCGAACTTTAGTAGATGCTGTTGCGCATTCAAAAAGAAATATTTTTCCGGTTACGGATGAGCAGGGTGGTTTAGTAGGCATTATTATTTTGGAGGATATCCGTGAAATTATGTTTAATACCTCTCAGTATGATTCGATTTCTGTAAATCAATTAATGCAAAAGCCACTGGTTAAGGCGAATATCAATGACGACATGAGTTCTATCATGGAAAAATTCGACAAGAGCGGAGCGTGGAGCATTCCTGTTTTAGAAGAAGGAAAATATGTTGGCTTCATTTCTAAATCGAGAATATTCTCGAATTACCGCGATCGGTTAAAAAATGAGTAGTAGTCGGGATTTTTTTTCAAATGGCCCAATCAATCCTCGAATTGTTTTTCAAGCGGTGATTGTCTCTCTAAGTCTTGCAGTATTTTTCGATCGAGCGGTGTTTCCTTAATCACATTGTAGTTATCCCAAAAGGTTTTGTCGTATGGATAATCCTGGTATTGCAGACCATAGTTTTTCATTTTTTCGGTTGGACCAATACGCTCTGGTGGAAAGGCATACACTTCATTAATCAGCAGATGTTGAATTAATTCAGTCTCAAACTTTAGGTCATTGGTTTTTTCATCATACCATCGTTCCGTAGAAGTTACTGTGATGTGATTCAAATACATTTTACCGAGGTATCGTTTGAAGTCAATCGTTTTTTTATAACCAATAAATTTACTTACCAATCCTTTGCGTCTTGCTAAATTCTCACCAGGTGTTTTTATCTCAAAGTCTAGTCTGATAATGGCATAGTCTTCCTTGTCTACGAAAACCTTAAGATGAAAATCCGTATCGTTAGAGATTACAAAAACTTCATGCCCGTTATAATACGAATCGGGCTCACGTTTCATCAATTCAAAGAACTCATCCTTCGCATCAATTTGTCGGTAACGAATATTGTTGTGCAATAATAAATCTTCCAGCAAGTTTTGCTGACCGAAGTATTGCGTGAATTTATTTTCATACCCAAGGCTTTTCCTCACTTCAATTAATTTTACCCGCTCGCGCAAACGCGATTTGTTTCGAGGCTCTTTGTAATCATCATCGTAAATTTTAACGGCAGCTTCCAGAAGTGATATGTAAGAACCCCCTACCTTTTTTACATCACGATAAAATCCATCCATCAAAAAGGGCTTCATTGGAAAATTAGTGGGAATACGTTCCCATGCGTTTCTAAAAATTTCACCACCCGTAAGTGAATCGAAAACTACTACTTCCGACAAAAGAGTGGAAGACTTATCCATCAAAATAATTTGATCGGGTTTATCAATGAAGCTCCATACGGGTGCTTCAAATCGTTCATAACCCAACATGCTGATCACCAGAATTTCATTGCGAAATTCAGAAGGCATGTGAAAATCAAACTCGCCTTGTAAATTTGAAACGGTACTAATGGATTTGGCTTTTAATCCAACAGAAGCAAACGGAAGTGGCTCACCCGTTAGGCGATCCTGTAATTTGGCTGACAAGGTAATTTTTTGCGCAAATGCGTTAATGCTAAGAAGTAAAAATGCAAAGATCAGAAGGCGCATAGTCTCAAAATATTGATCAATATCCCTAATTATGAGGTTGTTTCAAATGCGATGCAAGATTATCCACTAAATTGAAGTTTTAACGCCATTAACTCAAGCACATCGGTTTTCTTTATCATTGTGTAAATTTATTGTTCAATTTCCAAGCTTGAAATTTATTGAGAACATACCGCGTATCTGGAAGCGAGCCTACCTGTGGCTCTGTTTATGGTATGCTTTAAACTATGGAGTGGGAACAATTATCGAGTGGCGACTTGAAACACCTTATACCTACATTTTTTGGAATAATCTATACCTTCTCGAGGCACTCTTCCTTCTGATTGTAGTCATCTTCTTTTATGCCAACTGGCTCTTCAAATACAAGCTTTATTTTCAGGTGGCTGGACATTTCCTGGGTGCCATGGTTCATTTCCTGATCATGGGTTCCCTCTCCTATTACCTTGAAAGTTACGTGGAAGGATATGTTGGATGGGATTTTTGGAAAGCGCATTTGATGGGCTTGCTAAAATGGGAAGGTCTTCACTTTCATGACCAATACATTATCACGGTTGGCGTGTATTATGTAATCCGATACTTCCAAAGTCAACAGAAGCAAGAAAAAGAAAAGAGTGAACTCACGCTTAAGAATCGGGAGATGCAAATTTCATTATTGAAATCGCAGATTAATCCTCACTTTTTATTTAATACCTTAAACTCAATCAATATGTTAATTGGTTCGAGCAAGGAACAAGCAAGAAAAGTAATTACACAGCTTTCTGATATTTTTCGGTATGCACTTGATTCACATAGCGACCAGATGGTACGCCTTATTCACGAACTTGATTTTATAGACAGTTATATGCGCATTCAGCAAGTGCGCTTTGGTGATCGTTTGAAATTTATTAAACAGGTTGATTTCTCCTGCATGAGTGTTATGATACCGCCAATGATTTTACAGCCCTTGGTTGAAAATTCGGTGAAGTATGGAATTGCACCAAAAGAAGATGGAGGCACGATTGTACTTACCGTAAAACGGTTCAACAGCATGATCTTTTTTGAAGTGAAAGATGATGGAATGGGGTCAAACGCTAAAAAAGTAATGGACGGAAATTCAAGTGGTGTGGGTGTAAAAAACACAGATGAACGATTACGGAGTATATTTGGGCCAGGATCGGGTCTTCGCATACGTTCAAATGAATGGGGCTATTCCGTAAGTTTCTTTGTACCTGTTGATGAACCCGCAACTGAAGAAAATTATTTAACTGAAGAATTAACTAGCAAAGCTGTATGAACATAACCTGCATTATTATTGATGACGAAAAATTAGCACGCGATCTCCTGCAAGAATATGTGCAACAAATGCCAAACCTTCAGGTAATTGGTGAGTGCGGCAAAGGCAAGGAGGCCGTAGAAGCGATTGATCGTTTGAAACCCGATTTAATTTTTCTCGATGTTCAAATGCCTGGCATGAATGGTTTTGATGTGTTAGATGAAATCACACACGATCCATACGTAATCTTTTGTACAGCTTATGATCAATATGCCATTAAAGCATTTGAGAAAAATGCAGTGGATTACATTCTGAAACCATTGGATCAGGAGCGTTTTAAATTGGGTGTTGATCGTGCCATCAACCGAATGAAGGTTGAACAAAATAATGTTGGTGAATTGCTGCGCAATCTCAAAACAGAAAACAAAACGTCTTACGATACACACATCTTCGTTCAGAAATCTGAAAAATTATTAAACCTTCCGGTAGAGGAAATTGTGTATTTGGAAGCTTCGGGTGATTATACCATTCTCTCTACAAAGACCGATCAATTTGTCAGTTCATCTGGCATAGGTAAGTTGGAAGAAATACTGAACCCCGAAATTTTTATTCGCGTTCACCGCAGCACTATCATCAACATTAACAACTTAAAGGAAATAGAAAAACACTTTAATGGTGGCATGGTAGTGAAGATGCTGAATGGAAAAAGTTTTCCGGTCAGCAGAACGTATGCGAAACTTATTCGGAAAAAAGTGGTTTAGTTAATTCGCTCTCATATTGAATCACCACCGTTTTTCCGTGTGATTTTAAAATGGTGGTGATTTTTTCTTCTACACTCTTGTTCGCATCTTTTACAAAAGGTGCTTGTTCAGCATACCTTCGAGCATTTACCATAAAGGCATTCACAGCGAGTGAACGATCTTGCGCATTCACCCAATTCCAATATCCATTTTCGTCTTCAAATTTTAAATCGCCAAGCGATTCAATGGATAATATTTGCGGATCGGGCAAGATTACGCGAGCTGAGGTTTCATCAATAACGATGTTAAATTTCTTACGCAGGTCGAACCCTACCTTTGCATCGATAGTACCCGTTATGGTGATGGTCTTTTCGCTGCCAAGCCATTGATTCTTCCATTCATATTTATGTTGAAATTTTTGCGATAAGGTAGCCAGTTCTAATATTGACGCTTGTTGTTGAACAACAATTGTATTTTGAATTGAAATTTCAGGAGTGAACTGAAGGGCATCACCAATGTCTTTACCAATTTGTTTGGCGCCATCATAGGTTTGTTGGGCCAATCGTGCCGGTATCACCACGATAATTACATAACCCGCGATGCTGGCGGTGATCAGTAAGAGAATGACAAGAATAATTTTTCGGTTAGAGAACATGAAGATTGAGCAGGTCAGTAAAAGGTAATTGCAATTTACATTTCTATCGTTAATGCTTTCCTACTTTTTAGAAAATTGCCACGAATGCACGAATGTAAATTTATTCGTGCATTCGTGGCAATCTATTTTAGCATTGTACTCACTAGTTTTCTATTTTTTCGGCAGTGAAAATCGCAATTTGATTTTCACATTAGATTCTACCAACTCCGTTCCATACTTGCTCGGAGTCCAACGGGCGCCATCTTTTACTAATCGGATTACCTCTTCATCGCATCCATATCCAAGACCGCGCACTACTTTAAATTCGCTAAGCGCCCCGGTGGTTCCAACTGTAAATTCAATGGTTACCTTGCCTTCAATTTTATTTTCAAGAGCAACTACGGGGTATCGTAAATTCTTATCCAGATATTGTTTATAGGCTTTTCTTCCGCCAACTGGCGAGGCGAGTTCAAGGATTTTGTCTTCATCATTTTCGCTGGCATCTCTGTTCGTTGCATAACCCGTCACCACCACTTCACTGAGCTCAGAAATATCGTTGCTCATTTGAACATCTAATTGATCAGATGAGCCTGCATTTATTTCTGTGCTTTCAAGGCCGATAAATGAGAATACAAGCTCATCTTTTATATCCGCTAATGTAATCTCATAATTACCTTCAGCATCTGTAACCGTTCCAACCTCCGTTCCTTTCACGATTACATTTACACCAGGCAGTGCGCTTCCATCTTCAAGCGAGGATACATGTCCTTTAATGGTTCGCTTATTATTAGTAATTGATTTATCTGCTGAATTGAAATCTATAAAACCTGAAGCAGCGTCTGCTTCTTTTTTCCTTGAATCTTTCAACGCATATTCTTTCAACTCTACCTTTTTTGATGATGGTATCGATTGCTCCTCAGGTTTTGCTTTTGCAATTTGTACTTCTTCAGCTTCTGCTCCTCTTGCATTTTGTTCTGTACTTACTGCTGATGGGATTTCTGCATCGGCTAAGGTATTTTGATTTGGTGATTCAGCTACAGATGGCTGAACCTCTGCCTTTGGTTTCTCTGAAATCCTGAATGAGGACGGAGCAGGTTGAGTCGTTGCTGGTTTTGATTCCGATAATGAATATGTTGTTTGGGGTTGTTCAATAGAATCCAGAAGAGGAGCTTGTTCCTTTTCTTTCATTACGGGTGAAGCAGGCTCTGTTTTATTTTCTGCAAGTTGAACAGGCTTATTATCCTGCACCAAAATTAGTATCACGAAAGTGGAAACAGCAATCACTATCAATCCGGCAGCAATGCGCAACGTCCAATTCCATAACGGAATTACTTTCTTTGATTGATCTGTTCGCTTAGCAATCAACATCTGAAGATCTTGCACATCACTTTCAAACGTATCTGCATTTACTTCGCTTGCACCTTCAAGTGCATCAGCAAGAAAAGCATCGCTCAACGCTTTCTTTTCGAGCGCATGCATTTCCGAAGGAGTCAGTTCTCCTTTAAGGTATCGTTCAATATCGTTTTTAAGATCATTCATTTCGATCCATACACAACTTCAAATTGCGTTTTCCATTTTGAATATAACTCTTCACTTTGGTGTCGTCATAACCTGTCACCTGTATTATTTCTTTGTAGCATTTCTGCTGTAAATAAAAGAGATCAACACAGGCCTTTTGTTCCACATTTAAGGTGTTCATGCACTTCTCCAGTTTACTCAGATTGGTCTCTAAATCAATCTCCTCTTCCTGATGCATTTCACTATTGGTTTCCATAAGAAAAGGCGAAATTTCCTCGAAATTTTTGCCCTTTCGGGATCTTAACTGCATTAAACAATGGTTTCGGGCAGTAGTATAAAGCCAGCTCTTAAAATGCGTTACCTCGTGCTCTCTTAAGGTACTGACTAATTTCTCGAAAATCTGCATCACAGCATCACGGCTTTCCTCCCGGTCTTTCAGGTATTTTAAACACGCTCCATAGACCATAGACATGTATCTATTATAGAGTTCGCCCAACACAGCCAACTCTCCATTCGCTTTGTATTGCAAAAGAAGTTCCTGGTCTTCAACAGCTTTATAAGGACTCGGTGCAGGCATTTCACAGAAAAATAGAAAAAATTTCTGCAAAGCTTATGGAATCTTTCAGGTGAATGAATCTCATCACCAAACAAAAAACACTACCATGAAAAAGTTGATATGGATTTTTGCGGCCCTTCTGATATTCTCGGTGGGATTTCGCACAAAGGAAAGCCAAACGATAACCGGAAAGGTAACAGCAGCAGATGATGAGAGTGAAATGCCTGGCGTAAATGTTCTGATAAAAGGAACAAAAAATGGCGTTATAACAGACGCTTCAGGAAATTATAGTATCACCACGTCTGCAGAGAATGGAACCCTGGTCTTCACCTTTATTGGATATAAATCCAAAGAAGTGAAGATTGGTACAAGCAATGTGATCAATGTAAAATTAGAAGCAGAAACAATGGCATTGCAAGAAGTTGTTGTTACGGGCTATGCTTTGCAGGGAAGAGTTGCTGGCGTTTCTAATAGCAAACCAAGGAGAGACAAGCGAGCAGTAGGCGCTCCTGCTGAATCAAAACCAGCGGGGCAAATGGGATATTTTTCACAACCTCTTGCTGAGCGCGAAGAAGATTGGAATACAGAAGAATATGAAGGTATCTCCGAAAATATTTTTCACGATGCATTGCGCAATCCACTATCCACTTTTTCGATTGATGTAGATGCTGCTTCATATAGCAACATGCGCAGGTTTATTAACAGCGGACAGCAACCTCCGAAAGATGCCGTGCGCATCGAAGAGATGGTAAATTATTTTGATTACGACTATGCTCAACCAAAAGGAGAAGATCCCTTTGCTGTGATCACTGAAATATCAACGGCTCCATGGAATGAGAAACATAGATTAGTACACATTGGATTGCAAGGAAAAATTATTCCTACTGAAAATCTTCCGGCTTCTAACCTGGTGTTTTTATTGGACGTATCCGGCTCCATGAGCGATCAAAATAAATTACCTCTATTGAAATCTTCTCTCATCATGTTAGTAGAACAATTGCGCGAGAAGGACTATGTATCGATTGTAGTATATGCGGGTGCTGCCGGATTAGTATTAGAACCAACATCGGGTGCTAACAAAAAAGAAATTATAGAAGCGTTAGATCGTCTGGAAGCAGGTGGATCAACAGCAGGTGGTGCCGGAATAAAGTTAGCGTATGAAGTTGCAAAACAACATTTCAAGAAAAATGGAAACAACCGCGTGATCTTAGCAACGGATGGTGATTTTAACATTGGAGAATCAAGCAATGGTGGTATGGAAAGATTGATCGAAGAAAAAAGAAAAGAAGGTGTGTTCTTAACCGTGCTCGGTTTTGGAATGGGTAATTACAAAGATTCGAAAATGGAAACGCTTGCCGATAAAGGTAACGGCAACTATGCCTACATCGATGGTATTGGTGAAGCGCGCAAAGTGTTGGTGAATGAATTTGGAGGAACACTCTTCACTATTGCGAAGGATGTAAAACTTCAAATCGAATTTAATCCTGCTAAAGTAAAAGCGTATCGGTTGATTGGATATGAAAACAGAATGTTGAAGAGTGAAGATTTCAACAACGATAAAAAAGATGCAGGTGAGTTAGGGTCTGGTCACACGGTAACTGCTTTGTATGAAATCATCCCGGTAGGAGTTGACAGTGAGTTTGATAAAATTGATGAACTGAAATATCAAAGTAATAAGGTTGAGAAAGTTGCTTCAAAGACTAACGAGTTAATGACGATCAAGCTTCGCTATAAGAAACCTGATGAAGAGGTAAGCAAGTTGATTGTTCATCCATTGATTGATGACAATACAGCCTTAGCTAAAACATCTAACAATTTCCGTTGGTCTGCTTCGGTAGCGGCCTTTGGGATGTTGCTACGCGACTCAGAATACTGTAAAGCTTATTCTTACGAGAAGGTCGCTCAACTTGCGCAAGCTTCAAAAGGAGAAGACAAGGAAGGATATCGCATTGAGTTTATTAACATGGTAAAATCGATGGGACTGTTGGCGCGTAAGTAGAGAAGAGGGGTGTTGTGGGCTGTCCTGCGGATGAAAGTTCGCAGGACTTTTTTAAATACTGGACAAAAAGATTAATCTGAATAGAAGGTAAAACCGAGATGCCCCTATTTTGTTGAAATCAGAATAGTATATTTACTAAGAATAGATTTAAGTCAATAGAAATATGTTAAAAGTTATCCGCTCGCTTACCCCCGAAGCAAAGATCAAAGTTCTGGAATATTTGTCCATGGCTTGCATCATTCCCATGCTTTGCTTTATGGCATTTGGAAATTTAACCAATCTCATAATCAAAGTATCGGGTTGCGTTGGATTGATATTTCAAGTACCAATCTTCCTATTGTATAAATCATTGAATCAACAGGATGTTTATATTAAGAATAAGGCGGGTGCTCTTGCTATTGCTGGTCTCCTGATGCTTAGTCTAGTGTTTATGCACAATTCCTAGAAAGAGCGAGATCACTAATTAATCTAATCACCCAACATAAAAGGAAGGTTTTTTTAGACCTTCCTTTTCTTATTTTTGTTGCTCCATGGAAGAGCACCAAGAACAAGAC
>DAIQPD010000171.1:0-8908 GCA_036787535.1 Chryseolinea sp. | reverse complement strand
TGCAATCATTTGATCTTTCTTACCTGGAAAAATCGATAAAGTTAAAGGCTGTAAGTTTTAAACCGAATGTAAGTCATGCACAATTGCAACGAGACCACAAGTATCAACATGCTGAGTTCTCTGGATCAGCTGGCAGCCTTTCTTTAAACCAGATAGATTTTGATTCACTTCTTTACGCTGAAAAGGTATTTATTAACGAGGTGGTGCTGGATAGCGTTAAGGCATCTATTTTCAAAGACAAGACAAAACCCAACGACTCAACCAAGAGGCCAATTTATCTTAGTCAAGCAATAAGCTCTATCACGTTACCCCTCCGTATCCATCATGTAAGAGCAACCCATGTTCACCTTGACAACACCGAACGAAAACCCGATAGTACCTATGCGAAAGTGGAAATCACACGGGCTTCACTGCATGCCCAAAACATTACCAATCTTTCGGATGTTACCGATTTGGATATAAAGGCCGATGCTTATATTAATAATCAGGCCCATTTTAAAGCCGAACTAATCTATCATTACAACAAGCCACAAGTCGACTTCAATGTTGTTGTTGAAAAATTCAATCTGCCCAATTTAAATCCTTTAATACAGGCCTATACTCCTGCCAAAATCAATAACGGAACTTCAGATGAAATTTCATTATTGGGTGTAGCGGGAGAAACAAAATCAGATGGCACTATGAAGTTTTTATATCATGACCTCGAGGTTGATCTGGTGCTTCACGATCAGCCAAAATGGAAAAGTTCAGTGATCGCGTTTGCCGCTAACTCCGTGTTGAATTCCAGCAATCCAGCATCCATTAGTTCACCACCTCGTATTGTTCAATTTCATGTTGAACGAGATATGACCAAAGGTTTTATTAACGTCATTCTGAAATCCCTGTTCGATGGGTTAAAAGAGACCATGATTATGTCAAAGGAAAACAGAAAAATCTTTCATAACTCCAAAAAGAAAATGAACCAAAAAAATAAAAGCAAGTAAAGACCAGGTAACTGCCGCAGTCATGAAATAAATTGATCACATTCTTAACTACAAGATAACCCTTGATCTTTAAAATAATCCTGCACTTTCAATTGGATCCGAAAGAACCATCAACCAGCAAATAATAAACAGCAACATGATAGAACTTACCACCCTTCAATCCACCCCAACATACCTGATTGCTATCATTACCTTAGTGTTGATCTTAGTCTTGTATAATGTCGGGTATCGAACACGGATCTGGGTACTCAAAA
Organism: Chryseolinea sp.; assembly: GCA_036787535.1. GTDB lineage: Bacteria > Bacteroidota > Bacteroidia > Cytophagales > Cyclobacteriaceae > Chryseolinea. The sequence goes on along the minus strand of DAIQPD010000171.1, from coordinate 7,671 downwards.
ATAATCCCGATCAATCAACAATAGAACTTAGTGCGATTAACGGAACATTGCTCGGATTGCTTGGACTTCTTCTTGCCTTTACCTTCAGCATGGCCAGTGCGCGATTTGATACCAGACGACAGTTGATTATTGAAGAAGCCAATGACATTGGTACCGTGATCCTGAGAACCGATATTTATCCGGATAGTGTGAGAAAAGTATTGCGGATTAATCTAAAGCAATATGTGGAAGAGCGCATTACGTTTTATCAGGTAGGTATGGATTTAGAAAAAGCTCTGTTGCATTATAATAAGGCCGATAGTATCGGAAAACTGGTATGGTCAACAGTAGCAAATTATGCGAAGGCCGACAACATTACCACACGTACTTCAGAAATCATACCTGCTCTTAATGCTATGATTGACATCACGACCACACGAAGGGCGGCAGGAGAAGCTACTATTCCGGATTCTATTATGTATTTTCTTTTTTCACTTTGCTTTTGTTCAGCCTTCTTATTGGGTTATGATAACAAGCATAAAAAAATTGACCGGATTGTTTTAGTAGGATTTGCCCTCATGCTCTCTATTACGGTTTATATGATCATTGACTTAGACCGTCCGCGCAGCGGATTGATCAACATGGATAAACCCAATCAAAAAATGGTTGAGCTACTTGATATGTTTTAGATTAAAATGTTTCGGATGCCGCTAAATAAAAGCCGGAAGATTTATCGCCAAATCCAAAATCAACAGCGAGGTTGGTTCGCGATTTCTTATCCACCATAACACGCAATCCCAAACCATACGCAGGCTTTATCGATTGAAAGAGCTTCACTGATTGCACTGGATTGCTGGCAGTTGTGGCGTTTACAAATAAAACTCCGCCCCAAACTCCTCCACAAGGTGAGAGTGGAAAGCGATATTCTGCTTCACCATACACCATTTCATTTCCACGAAAGCGACCTTGTGTATACCCACGCGCACTTCTACTCCGCTGGTCGTAGGCGGTAGCAGGCAAAATCATATACGGAAATTCACCAGCCGGAGAAAAATCTCCCAATAACCAAAATGCCATAAGATGTCTTGGATTTTTAACAGACAATGGGTGAAAACTTCTCCACTCCACGTGAAAAAAATTAGAGTTCGTTTTATTACCTAACAACTTCATTGATCCTCGCCAACTGATGAGTGCATAATATCCCTTGAACGGATTAATCATGTTATCGCGTGTGTCGAATATCAGGTTTACATTCAAGGCTGACGAGTAGTATTTTTGAGTATCAAACCCATAATACTTACTGTAAGCATAGTGGCTTGTGATCAGAGAATCTGATGGATCAAGACGGAGTTTTTCATCTTTGATGTTAAAGTAGTAATCGAGGTTGTACCCGATGCCCGCATAAAATCCTTTTCCGAAATTATAGGATGCTGACTGATAGATGCGAAGGAAATTAAATTTCATGGGTTGAGTCAAGGAGTCTTTTGTGGTTTCCATTCCACTCAAACTATATTGATAATCCAGTACTCCACCTTCCGGAGCCTTGGTTCCCAATCCATAAGTCGATTGAGAAAAAATTAAATACCTCCAGTCACCACTAAAAAAAATCCGATTGTTCTTCGTGTAAATATTATTCTTTAACAGAAGAAGGGCCTGACTTTTTGTAGTGAGCTGGGCGCTGCCAGAAAGAAGAGAAAAGAGGGTTTGTTCTCCTGGTCGTTTAAAGGCATACTGCCCACCAACACCTATCATAAAACCCGTTGCTGGATTAGAACCAATGATGGGTAGCAACAATAATGAACCTGCATTCTCAGCACTTGCCTTTGGCGGTTTGTTACGCGCGGCCCGAAGAATATCTCCCAACTCTTTTTGAACACAGGTTGTATCAGAAGTACCCGTTAATTCTTTCTGCGCAGTCGCACCATCCGGAAAAAGCAAAATCAATAAGACTATGCCCGGTAAATATTTAAAAAAAGAATTGATACAGGTATACATTCTATTGAGCTTCCGCTATCAGAAAGCGTTGCAAGGTAATAAAGGTATTGGTTTCTTTTTGACGAAGATTCAGATCAAGTTTTTGGGTTATGTTTTCATCAGAAACCATAAAAAAAATTTCATTGAGTTCTCTCAACTTCATTATGAATCAGGAGTCACCATAAATACCTCTCTCATTCTTTTTTAATTCCCTCTGCTGAATGATTAAGCCACTCTTTGGAAAGATTGTAGCCAAAAGAAAGCACGATGGCTCCGGTGAACAAACCAATAAATCCGGAAAATATAAATCCACCAATGGCACCTAAGAATACAACAAGCATTGGTACGGGTGCTCCCTTACCCAATAATATAGGCTTGAGTATATTATCACTAATACCAACAATCAACATCCAAATAGTAAACAACGTTGCGGTCATTGTATCCGCTGCTCCCCAGATATAAATGATTACACCAATGGACACTGGCACAATTCCAATTTGAACAATCGCCAGAACAAGGCAAATCAAAATCCATAATCCCGCGAACGGAATACCAACAACAACAAAACCAATACCCGCTAACAGTGACTGAATAACGGCAACTCCTAATACTCCTTTCGCAACATTACGAACCGTTAGTTCTGCTACCTCTGACATATTCTCACCATGTTTTCCTGCGAGTTTTATAAACAATGATTTAACTACAGCACCTGCCGGAGTTGCAAATGCCAGCATTACACCACTTACCACAATGGCGAGTGTAAACAAAAGTATTCCTTTGCTTGTACTCGCAAGAAGAGCCAATAAGCCAAGAAGTAATGGTTTTAGTTGGTCTGTATGTTCTTGAAGTAGTAAAGTAAGATTTTTAGATGCTTGCATCCACAATTCATCTGCCTTTCCACCGATGATAGGCCATGTCTTTACTTTGTCGGGCGGTGGCGGAATGGATAAATTACCTTCTCTGTAAGTGGTACCTAATTCTTTCAACTCCGAGAATGAAGAAAACAGAAGCCAAACTGCCGGGCCGATAATGATTGCCAGCATCAACACGGTAATAATCACGGCCGATAATGAATTTCGCCCGCGAAGTTTTTTCGTGAGACCTTGGTGAAGTGGATAGAGAGCAGTAGCAAGTACTGTCCCCCATACAACAAGTGCAACGAAGGGTTGTATTATCTTAAAACACCATACGAGCAACAGCGCAAGAGCAGTGAGTTGAATGGCATGTGAAATTACAGGGCTTTTAGTAAGATCTCCATTTTTAGAATCTACAGTTTCCATCGTGTTTTAGGGTTGGCTTGGTAAGGCCAATTTATGAGTTTTTACTAACCCATATGTGTACTTAGTGAAAAGTTTATTCACAATAATAACTACCGGACACGTTTGGCTGTCATCGCCCCTTACGGTTCTTTCAAAATTGTACCTGACGTTTTGCTGTACACCTATTTATTTACTGATTTTCCATCTGGTGGATTCATTGATCGTATAACACAACCTTTGTTTTTGTCCCGCTATTCCCTGCCATCATCAACACGAAATCGATTAGTCATCCGATGGAATATGCAAGAAAAAATGGATCAACCAATGCCTAATTGGCTACCTTTTTTTCTGCTGAGCATAGGTTTTTCAATTTAATTTAGATGATCTTTATAAAAGATGTCATCAAGCAATTTGATTGACATCCTCTTTGTAAAACCTGATGCCTTTGAGTCATTGTGGCGAAAATTTCAGAGAATCACTTTACCATTAAGTCACAAAGACACAAAGAAATCACTAAGTTACTTTTGACAACAACTTCTCTATTCAAATAAAACCTGTCAGCTATGAAAAGCAAAAAAAGAATTGAATATCTCGAATCGTTACGAGTTAAACCTGGTAAGAAACTATCGCTGAAGAAAGACTTTGACACAGACTATGATCATAAGCTGATTGCCAAAAAAGAAGGGGAAGAAATGCTTGAGGAAGGTATTCTTAATCTGGCCAAGCTTCAGGATAAACTGTATGCACATAATGAATACAGTGTGCTGATTGTTTTGCAAGCGATGGATGCTGCTGGAAAAGATGGTGCGATTAAGCATGTGTTGAGTGGGTTAAATCCACAGGGTGTTAAGGTATCCAGTTTCAAATCACCTTCCAGCGAAGAACTTGATCACGACTATTTCTGGAGACACTATAAAGCATTACCCGGCCGTGGCGAGATTGGAATTTTCAATCGGTCTCATTATGAAAATGTTTTGGTAACACGTGTGCATCCTGAATATATTCTAAATGAAAAAATACCAGGCATAACTTCCTTGAAAGATGTTGATAAGGAATTCTGGGAAGAAAGGTACAAGCAGATTAACCGGTTTGAAAAGAACCTGAGTGAGAACGGAACGATCATTATCAAATTCTTTCTATACATGTCGAAGGATGAACAGAAAGCTCGCTTTCTCGAACGAATTGAAAATCCTTCTAAGAACTGGAAGTTTTCTACAGCCGATGCCAAGGAACGCACGCACTGGGATGAATACATGAAAGCTTACGAAGAACTACTGAGCGCTACATCCCAAAAGCATGCTCCCTGGTATGTTATTCCCGCAAACGATAAATGGTTTTCACGTTTGGCCATTGCTGCAATTATCACGCGTGAGTTTGCAAAACTGAAGTTAAAGTATCCAAAAGTATCTCCAGAGCAACTCGCTAAACTTCAAGAGGCGAAAGAGCAATTGTTGGCGGAGAGTTAATTAGCTAATCCAGCATAGGTATTTTTTACTTTGTAATCTGGCAGTCACGATAATCATTGATTCCTTTTATCTCTTTTAATCTAATGGACGAAAAGAAAATTGCCGAATTGGATGCGGCATTGGTTCAGGCTTCAAAGAAAATTAAAGTGCTTAGCACATTAGCATGGCCCGCTGGAGAAGAAGAAAAATTTCTTCAGGGCTGGCGAAAAGGCAAAGCACAGTTACCGGAAATCAATCTGGAAATACCCGCTGTAGCAAAAAGCATCGAACAACTTGATTCCATTGTTACACAATGCAATCCGAATAATCCGGTTGAAAAATTTCTATCTGAAACGGCTGAGAGCTATGCAAATGCAGGACGAATGCTTCAGGCCATCGGCACCACAGACTTTACGAAATACTCATCAAAAATTTACGGTCGTCCGGATATGATGTACAAACTTCAGGGAATGACTGCTGTAGACGGTGCGAAATTTTTCCTTGACGTAACGGATAATTTATTGGGCAATCAGCATATACAACCAACGGAAACCGACATTTCAGCAACAGAATTTGCTGGCTGGTTAAAGACGGAAGTGGATGAGTTTTTTGAACATGATACAGTAGAAGTGGTACTCGATCTAAAAATGTCTTCTAAGGCATTAGCAGGGGCCACTCGGATAAGAGTGCGTGGCAGTGCTGTATTCTCACAACTGGATAAAGATCAACTGCTGTATCACGAAGCCTTTGTGCATACCGCTACTCAACTCAATGGAAAGAAACAAATCAATCTTAAATCACTCGGCTTAGGAGCACCCCGAACTACGCGAACACAGGAAGGTATTGCTGTGTTGGCAGAACTCATCACGGGTGCTATGGATATAACCCGCTTAAGAAGAATTGCGCTTCGTGTTATTGCCGTGAAGATGGCACTTGATGGGGCCGATTTTATTGAGACGTTTAAATTTTTTCTGGATGCCGGACAATCGGAAGATGAGTCGGTACGCTCGGTACAACGGATTTTCAGAGGCGGGGCAGTAAAGGGTGGAGTAGTCTTTACGAAAGATGCTGTTTACTTGCAGGGCTTGTTAGAAGTGCATACTTTTTTACGCGTGGCCATTCGGGATAACCGGCCTGACCTGGTTAAGAATCTTTTTGCCGGAAGACTTACGCTCGCAGATGCTTTACGTCTATCTCCTATGTTTGAAAATGGATGGTTAAGCCCACCAACCTATATTCCTACCTGGGCTTCTGATTTAAGACGACTGGCCGCAACCATGGCATACTCGGCATTCATTGCTAATATTAAACTGGATAAGGTATATCTTGAACGAGCTATAGAAATGGAGGACGAATTGAAATTGGTGAATTCTCAGTAAGAGAAAATAAGAAGCTTGAACAAACTCGTTGGAAGTTCATCAACGTATCAAGAGTGTTCACATTGCAAACAATACTGCAATCATATTATTTCTGCAGTCATCAACAATGAAATGTAAAACAAGGTAATTTTTCACTTTGCATCGCTTTCAATTTCTTTCAAACTTTAGGATCCTCAGGCACGCTAAAAATTTTCGAAAAAGGAACAGCCGTTATGCCGTGAAGAAAAATGCTTAGAAAAATGGTGAGCGTGATGATTGAAATTATTTTTTCGTAACCCTCGGTACCTACCTCCAGCATCACCATCAACAAATACAAAACCGATGCAATACCTCGCGGCCCAAACCATCCTATAAAACCAACACTACTTGGTGTGAGTCCAGTACCCCGAAGAGAAATAGCAACAGGTACCATTCGAATTACAGTCAAGCTGAGCAATGCATATACAACTGCCTGCCAATCCCAAAACGGATAAGAAAAGGGTATCAGGATGAATCCGAATAGAAGGAAAATAAACAAGATCATCGCGTGACTTTCGGCTTCACCAAACTCACGGATTCGTTCTCGAATTTCAGGTGTGCGTGAGCCTAACATCATACCAGCAAAAAAAGCAGCAATAAATCCATTGCCGTGAACAGACTCGGCTACTGTGAATGCAATCACTGCCAACGACACAGAAGCAAGTTGTTGGAATGTATGATTCATCCAGCCGCGTTTTGAAGCCGTATCAACTAACATACCACCAAGCCAACCGACCAATCCGCCAATGGCAGGACCATACACAAACTGCTTGAGTATAAAAAGCATCCAATACGAAACCGTACCTTGATCACCATGCGTCTCACCAGAAAGAAAAGCCAGGCAAATCAAAATGGGAGGTAAGGCGATACCATCATTCAATCCACTCTCTACATTAATGGTCTGGCGGATTCTTAGCGGTACACGTTCGCTCGATACTACCGCTTGTCCAAGGGCAGCATCAGTAGGAGAGAGAATTAGTGCCATCAGCAAAATCTTCCACATCGGTTCTTCAGGAAATAATGGCAGTGCAACTAAAGCTCCCAACACCATTGTTAGCGGTAAACCGATACCTAACAAGCGCAAAGGTAATGCACGGTCTATCTTCAGCTTTTTCCTATCGAGTGTAGACGCGTCAACAAATAGTACGAGTATTAACGTAAGCTCTGCTAATATTTTTAATGCTGGTGCTTTTACACCCTCAGACATCAATGGGAACGAAAGCAGACTTGCTACAATACCTACAGCAACAAAAAACATCGCTGGTGTAATGACGGATCGCTCTGCCAATCTTGAAAAAATTCCATAGCCCAAAACCAATACAGCCATGAAGAGTATAATAGGATGTTCGATCATATTGCAGCTATTTATTTAGTTTCCGTCTGTTGCACTGTCAACACGCTTGGGATTGAGGTACAATTTATACTTAAATTGTATTACGTTATCATTACTAACAAAGTCACCATCGATTTCATTTCGCGATGATTGAAGGGTGTACGTTAATTCAAACCTGTGCTTATAATTTAAGCGATACGCCACGCCAATCCTTCCTCTTCTTCGATTTGCATATCGCTCATCCAGTTGCTGATCGAGTACAATAAATTCTTCATAGTCAAGAA
>DAIQPD010000170.1:0-8966 GCA_036787535.1 Chryseolinea sp. | reverse complement strand
TCCCTTAATTGTATTGCTGGGAGTTATTGCATTCTCAACCTGGATTATTACACCAATCAGTAATCTTTTTCTTCGCTTAAATACCTATGGTAAACACTTGTTAAGTAAGAAGGAAATGATGAGCTCAAATTTTGTGGGATTGAGTTTTTTACTTTTTATAGTTGGAGTGGCGTGTTATTTAATTCTTAGTGACGATAAGTTTCTGGTTATAGCAGCTTTTGGATTCTCGATGATGTTACCGTATGGTAGTATGTTTGCTGAATCGAAATACAAGTATGTATTAATAATTTATGCAGTTGGGATGACGGGTTTAGGCATTGGTGTAATTGCGAATACATTTTTAACTGGCCAAGTATTTAATGCACTAACACCCATATACATATTTGGGTTTATTATTTTTCAATGGGTTGCTAATTTCTTGATTATAAAGCACAGTAACGTATAGGTAATTACTCCAGTCAATGTCCACAAACTCTGCTAAGACTGTTCTCATTTTAGGCGCAAATTCTGATGTGGCAAAGCAAGCTATAAAGTTGTATGCCGTTATGGGATATGATGTAGTAGCCGCATCGAGGAGCACAAAACAATTGATTAATTTTTTGGATCAATATCCTGCTATAAAAGATAAGGTTGATGTTCGGTATTTTGATGTAGTTGCTTTTGATACGCATCGTGATTTTTATAATGCATTGTCAGAGAAGCCTCACATTGTGCTCTACGCTGCTGGTTTTCTGAAGAATAACGAAGAAGCATTATTAGATTGGGAAGGTAGCTTTCAAATGATGAAAGTGCATTATTGTGGAGCGGTATCTATTTTGAACATCATCGCTATGGATGCGGAAAATAAAAACCTAACACGGATCATCGGATTATCATCTCTTTCAGGTGTTCGTGGAAGGAAGAGCAATTTTATTTATGGAAGCACGAAGTCTGCCTTTACCCAATACCTTGCAGGACTCAGGCAATACCTTTCTTCCAAAAAGATTGTCGTTAATGTTGTTGTAGCAGGATACATTAGAAGTAAAATGACTGCCGGATTAAATCTTCCTGAATCGTTAATGTTAGAACCTGATTTTATCGCGCGCGCTGTTGTGAATGCCGGCAATGGTTTTGTGATTGTGCCTGGTTTTAAATGGAAGATTATTTACTGGATATTGAAATTGCTTCCAGAGCAATTGGTTGCACGACTTCCGTAGCGTGAGGGATAGAAGAAAGAGAAGCGCAATTCAATTATTCATCGCTTTCTGTTTTTTGTAATAATTCTTTAAGAGATTTTACAACAGCTTGCACCATCCCCGGAACTTGTGTTAAGTCCTGATCCCAAAAGAAAGTATTTGATAAAACATGTTGTGCTATTTTTTCTACGTCATTGCTTTTCCAAATTTCAGAGAAGAAGGTAAGCACTTCGTTTGTATCCTGTAAAGCAATTTTTTCTCCGCGCCATTCGCCCTTGTAAAATAAAATCAACGCTGCCAGAGAATGGATTAAGCGCTCCGGAAGTTGTTTTTTAATTTCAACATATGTTAACAAAGACGGCAGTACTCTCACCTTAAATTTTGAAATAGAATTCAAGGAAATACTCATTAACTCATGACGGATGAATGGATTTTGGAAACGTTCGATCACATCGTTCGCAAATTGTGCAAGCTCATCTTTAGGTAAATCGAGTGTAGGTATAATTTCTTCATAGATTGTTTTACGGATAAAATCTCCAGCGTAAGTATCATCAACAGATTCTCTTACGGTTCGCAGACCTCGTAAATAGGCAACCGGTACTAAGGCAGTATGCGCACCGTTCAATATCCTTACTTTTTGGGTTCGGTAAGGTGTAAGGTCTTTTACAAACTTTACCTGAAGCCCGGCTTGCTCGGTTGGAAATGTTTGCTTTACAGATTCAGGAGCTTCAATAACCCAAAGATGAAATGGCTCGGCCATCACTACAAGATTGTCTTCAAAGCCTGTAGCTTTTTGAATTTCCTGAATATTGTCTTTTGGAAAGCCCGGCACAATACGATCGACCAGTGTATTGCAAAATATATTGTGTTGTTCAATCCAGTTTTTAAAATCGGACGACAGGTTCCAATGTGAAATGTATTGGAGTATGGTGTTCTTCAGATTTTCTCCATTCTTTTCGATTAACTCGCATGGCATCAGAATTAATCCTTTGTCGGCAGCGCCATGAAAGAATGAATAACGCTGATGAAGTAAGACTGTTAGTTTTCCAGGAAAGGTTTCTGGAAGTTTTTTTGAATCATTGTCGTTTGCATCAAAGGTAATCCCTGCTTCTGTTGTATTCGAGAGAATGAATTTTAGATTCGGATTTTCGGCACACTGTAGATACTGTTGAAAATTTTCAAACGGATTGATAACGCCAACCACGCTCGTAACAAGTCTGGTTTGCTGAAACGATTTTCCATTTTGAATTCCATTTAACACCACATGGTATAATCCATCCTGATCATTTACCATTTTACCTATTCCATTTTTTATGGGCTGAACAATTTGTATCGCTGCATTAAAATCCGTTTTCTCATTGAGAGTATCGATGACCCAGTCTGCGAAAGCGCGAAGAAAATTACCTTCACCAAATTGCAATACCTTTACAGGACGGGCATTTTCTCCGGAAGCTGTCTCCCTATTTAATTTTTTAAGCATATCGAGTGAATAAAGAATTAGAAATTAAAATACGCTTTTGCGTTGTGGTAGCAGATGTCAGATACAATTTTACCGAGCCACTTTTCATCGGCAGGCAATTCTCCGTTCTCAACATCACGTCCGATTAGATTACAGAGTATGCGTCTAAAATATTCGTGACGTGGAAAAGATAAAAAGCTACGAGAGTCAGTAAGCATACCGATAAAGCAGCTGAGCAAACCAAGGTTAGAAAGTGCATTTATTTGTTTTTCCATTCCGTCCTTTTGGTCAAGAAACCACCAGGCAGAACCAAATTGAATTTTACCTTTTATAGATCCATCATTAAAGTTTCCAATCATGCTACCGATTACTTCGTTGTCCGCAGGATTAAGATTGTACAGAATGGTCTTCGCAAGTTGATCGGTGCTATCAAGTTCATTTAGAAATTTTCCGAGTGCAACACCTTGCGAAAAATCTCCAATTGAATCAAACCCGGTGTCTGGTCCAAGTTTAGTGAGCATCCGCTGGTTTGTATTCCGTAAAGCACCAATGTGATATTGTTGTGTCCATCCTTTTTTATGATACATTCTTCCCAGCTCAATCAACACTTGAAATTTAAAGCATCGGATTTCTTCTAAGGATAATACTTCTTTCTTTTTGATTTTAGAAAAAAGGTGATCGACAGATATAGAATTATTTTTTTCAAAAAAATACAATTGTTCAAGACCATGGTCAGAAAGCTTACAACCGTGCGAATGAAAATAATTAATACGATTTTCAAGTGCTTGAAGCAGGCTTGTGAAATTAAGTATTTCAATACCTGTTACCTGTGATAGTTTTCCGAGATAGGTAAGGTAAGCATCCGGATCTTCAACACCATACGCTTTGTCAGGCCTGAACGTAGGAAGTACTTGCGTTGTAAAGTTTTCTTTTTTTATTTTTTGATGATGTTCAAGTGAATCGGCTGGGTCATCTGTTGTACAGACCACTTCAACATTCATTTTAGTAAGTAATCCGCGAGTGCGATAGGTAGCGGCTTTGAGTTTTTCAGAAGTGTTCTTAAATATTTCAGAAGCATTTTCGGGAGTCAAAACTTCATCAATCTGAAAATATCGTTTTAGCTCAAGATGTGTCCAGTGAAATAATGGATTACGAACTGTATATGGAACGGTGCTGGCCCATTTCATAAATTTATCTTCGTCTGATCCATTGCCTGTAACAAATTTCTCATCTATACCTAGCGTACGCATGGCGCGCCATTTATAATGATCTCCTGCCAGCCATACCTTCGAAATGTTTTCAAATTGTCTGTTTGTAGAAATATCTTCTGGCGACAAATGGCAATGATAATCGATGATTGGCAGGCTCTTCGCGTATTGATGGTATAATGTTTTAGCGAAAGAATTGGTGAGGAGAAAGTCTTCAGTAATAAATTTCATGTTGCAAAAAAATGGTAATGATTGTTATTTTTTTCTGAGTGAGGATTGGCGTATGATTAATTCTGGTTTAAGGACAATTTTTTGAGGGATGAACTTTGCGTTTCCATTAGAAATTTCTTCCAGGAAAATCTCTGCAGCAGAATTACCTAACCGCTTACTGTGTTGTTCTACAGTGCTTAGGGTCGGATCGGTGAATGAAGTAAAGAGCTCATTACTAAATCCAACAATACCAACTTGTTCAGGCACTTTAATTCCTTTCTCTTTTAAGACTTGCATGGCTCCAACCGCGCTCAGTGCGCTGGATGAAAAAATACCATCAGGCATGTCGCCCATTTTTAATAATTGATCCATGCTGTTTCGACCATCCTCTAATTGTAAATTACTTTCAACGACAAGCGATTCATTATATGTTAAACCATTTGCCAGTAATGCTTCACGATATCCACGAAGGCGATCTTTAAAAATGCTGATCTTTTTAGGGCTGGTAAAATGTGCAATACGTTTGCATCCTTGCTGTATCAAATGCTCAGTTGCTTTATATCCTCCTAAAAAATCGTCAATCACAATGTGACTTACTTCCAACTCATCATTTGAGCGGTCAAAGAAAATAAGGGGAATGCCGCGATCTTTTATTTTAAGGAAGTGACTAAAATCTTGTGTCTCTTTTGCAAAGGAAGCAATGACTCCATCCACACGGGCATTTAGAAGAGCCTGAACGGTAGCGACTTCCTTTTCATAGTTATCATACGTTTGGCAGATCATTACATTGTAACGTGCGGTGTTGGCAATTTCTTCGATGCCGCGCACAACTGATGAGAAGAAGCTTCTGTCTGCCGTAGGTACGATGATGCCGATAATATTACTTTTTCCATTCCGTAATGCAGCGGCAATATTGTTTGGCTGGTAGCCAATTTTTTGTGCAGTCTTCTGAACTATTTTTTTTGTTGCGTCACTAATGCGCGGATGGTCATTAAGTGCTCGTGAAACAGTTGAGGCTGTTATGTTCAGTTTCTTAGCAATGTCATGTATGGTCGCTTTTTCTTTCTTCATAGTGTGTGCCAAAGGTGCCAGAATAACACGGGTTACAATTTAGGCTTCCACAATGGCTTTTCCAATGAAGACCAATGCATCAGCGTTATCAATACGTTCTTAATTTAACGAAGTTCAGTTGGCTTAACAGCATCCATATCACTGTAGTCTAAGTTTTCACCGGCCATTCCCCAAATAAAAGCGTAATTACTTGTACCTGCTCCACTATGAATAGACCACGGTGGAGATAATACCGCCTGACGATTTTTTATCCAGATGTGACGCGTCTCTTGTGGTTGGCCTATGAAATGACAAACCATTTGATTTTCAGGAACGTCAAAATAGAAATAGGCTTCCATTCTCCGATCATGTGTATGTGCTGGCATTGTGTTCCACACACTTCCTGTTTTTAATTCAGTCAATCCCATTTGCAATTGACAGGTTTCAATGACACTGTTTACAATTAGTTTCCGAATAGTTCTGTGATTGGAAGTTTCCAGTGAGCCAAGTTCTACAACTTCAGCTTCGTTAGTTGCAATTTTTCGTGAAGGATAAACAGCATGCGCTGGAGCCGAATTGAAATAGAAGTAAGGTATCTGAGAATCCTCACCAGGAAGAAACCTCACATCCTTTGTGCCGCGACTAATATAGAGTGCCTCTTTGTTGTGAAGTGTATAGGTAGTTCCATCAGCAACAACCTTACCTGTTCCGCCAACATTGATAATACCCAGTTCTCTTCGTTCTAAAAAAAAGTTGGCCTTTAGGAGATCAATGGTTTGCAGAGACAGAGCTTTCTTTAATGGTAGAGCCCCGCCTATAATAAGCCGATCATAGTGAGTATATACCATTTTTATTTGATCCCCTTCAAAAAGATCTTCCACTAAGAATGCAGAACGAAGTTGTTCGGTATGCATGTCTTTGAAGTGATCGGGATGAATAGCGTGTCGTATTGGAATTGTCATAGTTTGTGTAATCGGTTGCGCAATATATAGTAAAATATGAATTGAAATCGATTGAATTGGACAAAGTTTTGGAGAGAGTAGGTGGTAGCACCATGTTCCTCGTGATTCTTAATGGTATCACAGACCTGCTGATTTAATTTCAAAGTGAACAATTATTAATTTTTTCTTGGAGGATTGGAAATAACTTTCTAAAATGCAATCGATTGCGCGTAAAACCCTCAAAATTGTGCCTGGGACGCGAATTTAGAATATAATAGAAAGATTTTTTGGGTTAATGATTGAGAAAATTCCGCATCCTTAAAGGGGTGCGGTTTTCTTTATTCATTATTAAAGAGAAAAGAATGACAAAAGTAATAACGAAGTCTTTTTTGGTGCTTGGAATACTGTCCGTAATTTCTTTTGCGCTAACTGAAACGAAGCCCCGAATCTTTTTAATAGGCGATTCAACAACCGCTAATAAAACAACTGCAGTATTCCCAGAGACAGGATGGGGAATGATTTTTCCACAATATATAAATGTAGAGGTTCAGAATCATGCTGTGAATGGTCGCAGCACAAGAAGCTTTCGAACCCTTGGACACTGGGCCAAAGTGACGGAGCAACTTCGAAAAGATGATTGGGTGTTTATTCAATTTGGTCATAACGATTCAAAAGAGTCAGATACAGCACGCTATGCTCCGGCTCAAACGGATTATCGCAATAACCTTATCCGATATATTACTGAGATTCGATCAAAAGGAGCAAAGCCTTTGTTGATCACACCTGTAATGCGCAGAAAATTTGATGAGCAAGGTAATTTTGTTGATCAACACGGAGATTATCCAACAGTAGTTAAAGAAGTTGCCATGAAGCTTCAAGTCCCCTTACTCGATCTTCATACAAAAAGCAAAGACGCTATTGTTAAGCTGGGTGTGGAAGATTCAAAGAAAATGTTTCTGAATCTTCCATCGAATACCTGGAAAAATTATCCGGATGGAAAAGAAGACAACACTCATTTTACTACTTATGGTGCCGAGGTAATGGCATCGCTTGTGGCAGAAGGCATTCGCGAATTGAATATTGATTTATCAAAAGAACTTAAGAAATGGCCTGTTGGCGATAAGTATGTCTACGAGCTTCCAAAAATTATGGAGGTATCGTTTAAGAAGGATACATTCAATATTGTGAAGTATGGTGCAAAGCCCGATGGCATTACATTAAACAGTAAAGCAATTACATCTGCTATTGATGCGTGTCATCAATCGGGTGGTGGTACTGTGTTAATTCCAAAAGGACTTTGGATATCTGGACCACTCAATTTGAAAAGTAATGTTAATCTTCATTTAGAAGAAGGTGCAGTATTGCAGTTCAGCGATAATCCGAATGATTATCCATTAGTGAAAACAAACTGGGAAGGTGTTGAAGCAATTCGTGCCCATTCACCAATCTACGCTATAGATGTTGAAAACATTGCGATTACTGGTAAAGGAATTATTGACGGTGCAGGACAAGCCTGGCGTGCGGTGAAGAAAAGCAAAGTAACACCACCAGAGTGGAATGCCTTGGTTAAATCAGGTGGTGTGTTGAATGAAAAACAAGATACATGGTATCCCACTGAACGATCTCTGAAAGGATCGCTGGCAACTCGCGCTGGTGTTGTTGCGGAAGGTTACACCCTTGAGAATGCAGAGGCGATAAGAGAATTTCTTCGACCGAACATGGTTAACATTGTTCGAAGCAAACGTGTTTTGCTTGAAGGTGTGACTTTTCAGAATTCACCCGCCTGGTGTTTACATCCGCTACTCACCAATCATCTTACACTGCGAAATATTATTGTTCGCAATCCCTGGAATGCGCAGAACGGAGATGGTGTTGATATCGAATCCTGCCGATATGTACTGGTTGAAAATAGTACGTTCGATGTTGGTGATGATGGTATTTGTATTAAGTCGGGTAGAGATGAAGAGGGACGTAAGCGTGGTGTTGCTACTGAAGATGTGATTGTTCGGAACAGCACTGTCTTTCATGGGCATGGTGGTTTTGTTGTCGGCAGCGAGATGAGTGGCGGAGCACGAAATATTTTTGTATCAGATTGTAATTTCTTAGGAACAGATGTTGGTCTTCGTTTTAAAACAACACGCGGTCGTGGTGGTGTGGTTGAAAAAATTTACATCAACAATATTCGCATGAACAACATTGGTGGTGCTGCAATATTATTTGATATGTACTACATGGCGAAAGATCCATTGGCCGTGTTTGCGGGAGAAGATAAACCGGCAATTGAAATTCAACCCATTAATGAAGGTACACCTCAGTTTAAAGATTTCTATATTAAAGATGTAGTCTGTAAAGGTGCAGAGACTGCCATTTTTGTTCGGGGTTTGCCTGAGATGAATATTCGTAACATCGCTTTGGAAGACATTTCAATTGAAAGTAAAGAAGGATTTGTGTGCATCGAAGGGGAAAATATTTCCTTGAAAAACGCAACACTTCATTGTGATTCGAAGGCAGTTGTTGATGTTCAGAATTCTAAAAATATTATGCTCGATAATATTTCCTGTAAGGAAGGAGAGGTTTTTCTTTCAGTAAGCGGTCAACGTTCAAAAGATATTTCGGTATTTAATACAGATAGAACAAAATTGAAAAAGGAACTGGAGCTTGGCAATGGTGTGTCGAATAAGATTATTAAAATGAAATAATAATGAGAATAATCAATCCATATAAAAGTTTACTTGTAGTTCTATTCTCTTTTTCTACTATAAGCTGCATGAGTCAGGAGCAATCCTGGGGAGAGAAGATGGCGCATACTATGATGGTTACATATCCGGATTCTATCGTAGTAAAGAAGGTTGGTGAACTGGTAGCAAAACGACCTACCCGTTGGGATTATGAACAAGGTGTGTTGCTGAAGGCCTTTGATCAG
>DAIQPD010000169.1:0-8982 GCA_036787535.1 Chryseolinea sp. | reverse complement strand
CAATCTCATTATCATCGATAAGCATTACAGTGCGGTATTTTTATAAACCATTCAACAAAACTATGGCTGAGAAAAAATACCGCACTGTAATGCTTATCGATGATAATGAGATTGATAATCTCATTAATCAGAAAATGATTGAAGCTGCTTCCATCACCGAGAACATCTACACTCATACAGGCGCAAAGAGTGCCATTGAGTTTTTGAAGAATATGGAGAAGTTAGATGTTGCAGAGTCCGTTTTGCCGGATGTTATTTTTCTTGATATCGATATGCCATTGATGGATGGATTCCAATTCTTAGATGAGTTCGAGAAGCTCACCAACATTGCCAAGAAGAAATGCAAAATTGTAATGCTTACCTCTTCAATTAATCCACAGGATTTTAATCGCTCAAAGAAATACGAAAATGTGAAGCTTTATCTAAACAAGCCATTATCGCACGAGAGCATTGTCAAGCTTGAGCTTTAACAGAGATTTAATTTGAGGTTTGGGAAACTAGAACTCAGTTAAGAGATCAACTAAACGTTCATCCAATTTTATCAATTTTGTTGGTGCAAAGTACCCCACAGTAGTGGCGGCAAGGCGCGGCAACACCGCGTTAATTTTCTTTACCTTTTCCTTTTTCGCTTCGCTGGTAGCAATCTTTAAGATCTTTAGGAAGAGTTGAATGTTTTCGCAATCATCTTTTCCAAACATCCTGATCTGACGTTGAATACTGTTGGACAATTGATTGAACAACTCAAAATCTTTCAGCAAGGTATACTGCAATGCAAGCAGTGATTTTATTTCCAATTGAGCGTATGGATATTTCTTAAGACTCACATCGTTCAATAATCCGTTTATCAGTTTTGCGGCCTCATCAAATTTACCAACATAGTATGCCGATATTGCCTTGTACACCACATAAATGAGATGGCGTGGCACATCCAGCATATCCACTTCATAATCTAAAAATATAGATTCATTCTCTGCATACATATCGGCTTCATTGCCAGTGCGGATGTGACGTTCAATCTTCGAGATAAGGAATTGTGAAGGGAATGTATAGGTAGAATAATTTACGAGTAAGTTTCCGCAGGCATCATTTACTTCTTCAAAATATTTTTCTGCCTGACGATAAACTTTATAGTGATTATAATATTCCAGTTTAAGAAATTCGAAAACAAGATTAAGGTGATAGTAAATGGAATCGAGATGATAGCTTTCAAATATCTTCTGAACTTTTGAAAAAATATCCTCAATTGATTCACCATCTTGTTGCATGTTGTCATCTACTTCTACAAACAGACGATGAAAAATATACATGCAACTATGATAAACATATAAACGGTGCGACTCATAAAGTTTTGCCACGTTTTGCATCTCCTTCATCAACAAGCTCAATCCTAGCTTTTCTACCTCTCCACCATTTAAAAGGTAATCAGCATATTTCTTAAAATAATCAGCCAGCATATCCTCTGCCTTATCTACGGCAAGCATGTAAGCCACATGCCGGTTATAGAGCTGCGAGTATTGAAAGTAATCAGGTGAGTTGATGTTGAGTTTCTTGAGCGATTTATAAATAACGGTTAGCTCGTTGGCCAAATCATAATCCAATAATTCTTTTTCGAGTTTCTTTAAGGTAGCTACTGAAATGGCTTTCTTCTTTGTGAACAATACCTCTGTTACATTTGCCACTTTACGAAGAACATCTGTACGAGGGCTTTCCAACTGACCCATTAAATATTCTTCGATCTTTAGATTCAATCGGGATCGAAGGGTGTAATATGCGTTGGCGTTTACATCCAACTCTGTCATTAGCTTGGTATCCGAAAGTTGACGTTCGCGTAAACCTTTTAGTAAGTAGGCAGATTTTTCAGCGTTACTCTCAATGAGCGAATCATAAATTGCTTTAAAGTCTTTTTCGGAGAGCTGTTTGATGATGTTCTTAAGCTTTGCCATGAATGGATTTTAACAATCTCAAAATTTACAAAATTTATTACAGTAAGCAACAGCTCTTTACTCGATTGGGCAAAAAATCTTAATGCTAAGTTTGTAGTTTTGCCCGTAGAGACAAATCCTCCACACGTGTTCGGTAAATACCTTGTACTTCTTTATCTCCTTTTGCTGCCACTGCTAAGCTTGGGTCAGATTTCACGTGAGCATTTTGCCGAGCGAAGCATTAACAAGCAAAGGTGGAGTCATGCCCATGACTTGCTTAAGAAGGCCATGCACAAAGATTCTCTCAATACTGCTGCTCAGTTTGTAATGGCTCATTATTTTTTTGAAGCTGAAAATCCAGCCTATCAAATTGATTCGGCATATCGCTATACTGTTTTGGCAGGTCTGAACTTTAGGCAGGCCACTTCTCGCCAACGCGATCGGTTGAAGCATTTCCCAATTGATAGCCTGTCCATACTTAACCTGCGCATGCAAATTGACAGCGCGGCATTTGAGAGAGCCAAAAAGTTGAATACTGAAAAAGCCTACCTTGATTTTTTGGATGGATTTACCAATGCCAATCAACGAAAGCAAGCTAAGGAGCTGCGCGATGAAGCGGCTTATCTGGATGCTATTCGCGAGAATACCTATACTGCTTTCGAAAAATATTTTTCAAAATATCCAAGCTCTACTCATGCTAAGGAAGCAAAGGATACCTATGAAAAACTTCTTTATCAATCCATGACAGCCGATAAGCGTTTAGTGAGTTATGAAACTTTCCTGAAGACCTATCCAGAGTCACCTTATCGTAAAAATGTCGAGCAAAGTATTTTTGAAATTGGGACGGCTGATGGAACTCCCAAAAGCTATGAAACTTTTTTGAAGACTTATCCTCAGAGCACGGTGGTAAAAAAAGCAAGAAATATTTTGTTTCATATTTTGAATCAGCCCGACCGCATTGAAAATACTTTTCTTCAGACAGATTCCTTGAACCGTGTGGTGGCACTGGAAAAAAATTATTTAATACCCATTCTTCATATCGGACAAATTGGATTTATGAATGAAAAAGGTGAGGAGATTATCCATCTTCAGGAAAGCGAAATTGCTGATGATTATCTCTGCGGTAATATTAGTGAAGACATCATAGTTCTTTCCGATAAAATTATTTCACCTTCCGGGTCCATTATTTACCATGGAGCTGTAAAAGATGTTGAAGATATTGGGTCGGGATTTTTAATTATTGAAGCTGATGATTGTATGAAGGTACTTCACAAGTCAGGATTCATCGTTGGTGACAGTTGTGTTACCGATGCAAAAGTATTAAGTGGAAAATTGATCGCTTTAAAAAAAGGAAATGCCTGGTCGGTATGGACATTTTCTGGCAGAATGTTAGTACCGTTTTCGTGGGAGGATATCTCGACCATAGAGAATATTCTTCTTTTTAAGAAGGGGGATAAAATAAAACTGGCCACAGTCCATGCCGTTGCGCAAATTGCAGATCAGCATCCGCTGAAATTATCGGATGCCTTTGATGAGGTAAAAGAGTGGTCGCAGCGTTTTTTGCACGCTAAGTCGGGAGAATATGAGGGTGTACTCAATCAGGAGTTGAATACCTTTATACGATTTGATAAACAGACGTTAACACAGGCCTATTTGGGTGGGCTGGCAACTTCATCACTTGGTTCTTCAATCTTTAATGCGGACGGAAAGGAATCATCTGTATTCAGAAAAGTTCAATTCAACAAACCCTGGACGGCTGTTAAAGTAAACACGCATGCATGGAGATTATTCAATGTGACTGATCTCGTGTTTCAAAGTTCGGTTTATGATACCATTCATTTTGTTGGGCCATTCGCCATTGGTAATCGAAGGGATAGCATTTCAATTTACTTCAATCCTAACTATACATTAGCACTGCGTCAGCCAGTAAAACTTGAATTTATTCCAGGCAAAGACTCTACTGCCTTTTTAAGTATTAGCCAGGACGAATCCAAAGTACTATATGATGGTGAAGGAAGGAGACTTTTCAATGTACCGTATGATGGTATTCAATATGTCGGTGAGGGAATGTTCATTGTTTCCAAAAAAGATAAGAAGGGATTAGTTTACAATAATGGCAAACTTCTATTGCCAATTGAGTATGATGCTATAGGAAGTGTTAAGAATAATACCATTTCTATTTTAAAAGCGATGAAGTTTGGTTTGTTTGAAACTAAAAAACAAAAGCTGATCAAACCGGAATATATAAAGAACATCATACCATACACCTTAGACAAGCTGGTAGTTTTTAAAGACGGAGGAAGTGGTTTTGTTGGTTGGGACAATAAACCACTGAGCAAGTTTGAATTTGATGAAGTCCGGTATTGGAATGATACATCGGCAATCGTGAAGAGTAATTTCTTTTGGAAGCTGTATGACATCCGCTCTGGTAAAATTTTGATCGATAGAATAAAGGATTACAAATTGATTCAGGATAATCCACAGGAAAAGATTGCCATCATCCATCAAGATAATACCTATGGTGTTATTCACAATCACAAGGGGGTTATAATCCCTTCTAATTTTAGCGACATCATTAATGTGGGCTCACGTGATTTACCGCTGTATTTTACCGAGAAGCATGTGGAGGAGGCTTCTCTTTTTGTTGTAATCTACTACGACCATAATGGCCAGATGCTGCGAAAGGAAGTGTACGAACACGATGATTATGAGAGAATTTATTGTTCAGATAATTAATCTGCCCTTCATACCAGATTCATTTTCGCAATAATTAGAATGTTTATATTGCGACCTTCAATCTACGTCATGCAAAAATTAATTGCTATTCTTCTTGTGCTTACCTCTTTGCAGGTATCGGCTCAGACTTTGAAATCTGAAAACGACCAACCTAAATTAGTGGTGGGTATTGTTGTGGATCAGATGCGGCAGGAATACCTGTATCGGTTTCACTCAAAGTATGGAGAGGGTGGATTCAAGCGACTCATGAATGAAGGATTCATGTTGAAGAACGCACACTATAATTATGCACCAACGGTCACAGGTCCAGGTCATGCATCTGTCTACACCGGAACGACCCCCGCTTTTCACGGTATTATCGCAAATGATTTTTATCACAAGCGCTTAAGTAAAATAGTAAATTGTGTAGAAGATCCACTACAAAAACCAGTCGGTAGCGAATTAGGAAATGGAGATGTTTCACCCTGGCGTATGTTATCATCAACCATTACAGACGAGTTAAAATTATTTACACAGAAGCGATCAAAAGTAATTGGTGTGTCCATTAAGGATCGCGGTGCTGTATTACCTGCCGGACACATGGCCGATGCAGCGTATTGGTTTGATAGTGGCACTGGAAAATTTATTACAAGTACTTACTATATGGCCAAGCTTCCGGATTGGGTTGTAAAATTCAACGATCAAAATCTTGCCAACAAATATTTATCACAGACCTGGAATACTTTATTACCCATTGAACAATATACAGAAAGTGGTCCTGATGACTCGCCCTATGAGATTAAACTCGGTGGAAAATTGAAGCCTACGTTTCCGTATGTACTGAGCGAAATGCGCCTTAAGTACAGAGGCTTTGATTTAATAACTACCACCCCGTTTGGCAACAACCTTCTCACCGAAATGGCGATGGCCACGGTTACGGGCGAACAGATGGGCAAAGATTATATTACCGATTTTTTGTGCGTGTCATATTCCAGCACAGATATATTAGGACACGCGGTTGGTCCCAATGCAGTGGAAATAGAAGATATGTATTTACGATTGGATAAAAGCCTTGAAGAATTTTTGAAGAAACTGGATCAACAAGTGGGTGCAGGAAACTACACGGTATTTTTAACAGCCGATCATGCCGTGGCCGATGTTCCTCAGTATCTGAAAGACAGTAAAATACCTGCAGGATATTTTAGTGATGCATTCTTAAAGGCAAAGTTGACCGAGTATTTGTTGACTTACTACCCAAACAAAACCTTAATCTCCGACATTAATAATTATCAGATCTTCTTGAACCAAGATGCTTTTCAACACGATGCAAAAGCGACCGGAGTTGACATGTTTATTG
Organism: Chryseolinea sp.; assembly: GCA_036787535.1. Lineage (GTDB taxonomy): Bacteria > Bacteroidota > Bacteroidia > Cytophagales > Cyclobacteriaceae > Chryseolinea. The sequence continues at coordinate 2,988 of DAIQPD010000169.1, read as the reverse complement.
CTACCGAGCTCATTGGAAAATTTTTAATGTCGATGGAAGGTATTTCAAATTATTATACTGAGGCATCTTTACGTCAAGGTAGTTACGATGAAAAGAGTGAGCGGGGCGATGTGATTCGAGGATATAATGCACAGCGCTCTGGTGATATCGTTTATACCCTGCAACCGGGTTGGTATGAATCAGGATCAGTGACTGGCACAACGCATGGCTCGACTTATAAATACGATACGCATGTTCCCATACTTTTTTATGGTAAAGGAATTAAGAAAGGATCAACCTCGCAGTATCATGCCATTACGGATATAGCACCTACCTTATCCATCTTATTGAATATTAAATTTCCAAGTGGGTGCACAGGTCAGCCGATTAGTGAGATTGTGGATAATAATTGATAACTCTCTCATAACGGGCATCCGAAAGAACGATGAGAGTATTATGCTTTATATATTTCAAGGAATTGAATGATAGTTTTGTTTATCAGTTTGCCAAAAAGTAATTCGCGCTTCTATTGTCCCAGTTGCAGAACCAAAAAATGAAACTTAGCGGGGAGGCAAAACAAATTCGATACTGACTTTGCTTTATGGTTTGCAACTATCTTGCAACAACATCAGAAGTTGCATAAACCTTGTTGCATTTTAATAGCTCTCGATTGCACGTTTTAACAAGAGTTCAAGCTGTCGCTAGCAACAACAACTCATCGTGAATTCAGATGAGATTTAATAATCAACAATTCCGTTGGCTTAAATTTAGAACTATAAACCAAACTGTTATTGTTACATGAAAACTAAATATCTCTGCTCTGTGCTTCCAATAAGCCTGTTGCTGTTCACTTTGCTTTCGTGTGGAAATGATGATAGCAAACCCAACTGCGATACATTTTCACAGGCGGATTCCGTTTGCTATTGCGCAAATCATCTGGATGATGCTTTCTGTACTACCTATGCTTCATTTGGTATTTCACTCTTCACAGAAGACCAAGTAACACTCACACCACATGCATCCAATGGCACACTGTGGAGTAAAGGCTTTCTGATTGATGATGCCATTTACCTCATTGATCGTGAGTCAGGTTCACCACACGCCTTCTGGAAATTTGACATTAGCGAAAATGATACATGGGAAGAAAGAGCAGACTTTCCAGGAGTAGATTATGGACTGACGGGGTCTGCTAACGGAAGGGGTTATGCCAGCAGCTACGCATCTAACAAGTTTTGGGAATATGACCCCACCACAAATCAATGGAATCCATTGACGGATTTACCATTCTCACCCGGAGAAACACATTGGGTTGAGTACAAAGGTAAATTTTATGTTCCCAATAATAGCGGTATCTACGAGTTCAATGCATTAACGAAAAAATGGAATAAGATATCGAATCAAACATCGACCGATTTTGGTGCTGTTTTTTTGATTGGTGATGACCTGTACTGGTATGGTATTAATGGTGATCAGATGAGTCGTTTTAATCTGGCCGATCAATCATACGAACTACTTGATCTGCCAGTGGATTTTGGAAGCAATGTGGCGTTCAATAGTCCGTTTGTATTGGGTAGTAGAGCCTATGTAGTGACGAGCAGTTCCTTGTGGATTTTCGATAAGGATTCAAAAACATGGTCAGTAGACGCGGATGCCATTAGTGAAGGAAGTTCTTATCCCGATGATGTTTTTGTTTTTGACAACAAAGCTTACCTTACTGATAATGGTTATTTGAAAGTCTTTGAAGGACTAGACTAATAGGAAATTATTCCAGGATCAATTCTTCTGGAAGCAGAACTCTAATTTATTAAATCGTAGAACTGTGACGAGTACAGTGCAGTGATATTTTGTAAACATCATCACACAAGAAGAAGCTTGTGCGATGATGTTGTAACGAAATCTTTATTGTTATTTCTTATCCAAGAAGACTTGTATTCCAACTTGAATGAAGAATCCACTGTTGATGTCTTTGTCTTTGGTTTCTCTATCTTTAGCAGAAGAAGATCCGTAACCAAACATGGGGTCTATTGTAACGTGCTCATTTAATAAGATCGCATATCCTGCACCCAGAGCCCAATGACTCAAATTATATTTATCTACTATTGGGTCTTGTCCAGTATAGGAATATTTTTGTTTACCTGAACCTATTCCATACTCGCCATGGAAAAATATGCGTTGATCAAGATAGTAGCGGACAAAGGGTTGAAACCGCATAGAAAAATTATCGGTATCATAAATGTCGGCCTCTGGTCTTGACCTTGAAATAGAAGCATTAAGTCCTAGCCCGATTGCCAGATTATCAATAACGAAGTATCCAAAACTTGGAGTGAACGAATACTCAGTACTTTTTTCGGTTGTAGTAGTAGTGTTTCCACTCTTTGATTTGGATGTGTTGGTGTTAAATGAAAGACTTCCTCCAATCATTTTACTTCCCTTGTTAAATTGAGCAAATGATCCTATTGCCATACATAAGACCAGCGTTGTTAATAGTGATTTTTTCATAACATTAATTTTGTTTGAAACTCAATTTACCTATTCTGGTAGAATTGGCCAATATATAAAATGCCTTTTGATTCAAGACATGGGGTTTGTGCCTTGGAGCAAAAGGATGTAAAAGTTGACATGAAACTAAGCTTTTTCAGTTTTATTCATCCCGCAACGCAGTCACCGGATTAGCAGAAGCTGCACGAATAACATGGTACCCTACTGTGGCGAGTGTAATTACAAATGCCAGCAATGCGGAGATAATAAAGGTGGGCCACTCAGCTTCCAGTTCTATGCGATAAGCAAATTTCTGAAGCCATGTGTTGGTAATATACCAGGCAACAGGCAATGCCAGCACCGTACCAATACTAACCAGCAAGAAGAATTCTTTGGATACTAAGAGAACCAATGAGTTTACATTCGCTCCCAATACTTTGCGCACGCCAATTTCTTTTGTGCGTTGCTCGGTTGTAAAGGCTGTTAATCCCAACAAGCCTAAGCATGCAATAAAAATGGTAAGGCTTGAGA
>DAIQPD010000021.1:0-39701 GCA_036787535.1 Chryseolinea sp. | reverse complement strand
TACTTTGTTTGGAAACCACTTGATCCATCTACGCCCATCTCTCCGAATCACTTACTTCTGAATAGACTATTTACACAGGGGAATAATTAGTTATACCGTTGAGTAATCAGATCAATTAGAGGCAAGTTGCCTTCTTGACCATATCTTACAATTATCTATTGCTTGCGTGTTTAGAATTACTCTGCACCTTGAACTACTTTCAACTGCATCAATGCACTTTGCGCATATTCATCAAAACCCTGGCGCGCTGCTTCCGTGATGTAAGCCTTTAATAAGCGAACAGAGTTGTTGTTAACTTGTATGGCCTCTGCCAATATGTTATATGCGTTGAGGCTCTTCTCATTCTGGCTGCGCTCAAAATTAGCAGCAGCTATGATACCTTCCACAAAGTATGGATTGTATTTACCCAGTATAGAATAATTTTTACGAGCAAGAACGAAGTCTCCATTTGTCTCAGCTAACAATGCGGCATATAGCATTTTCTCTAATGTATTTGAATTATCAAACTCAATTTCGTTGTTGATTTGCGTAGCTAACGTTCGAACATCCTTGCGGTAGGCCAGCATTCGTAGTTCGGTAAAGCGAACATCAGTATATAATTTTTTGTTTGTTAATTGCAGTCCAGCAAGTCTGTTAAAATAATGTATGGCTGTTGGAAGTTGATCGGCCTCAAAGCACTTTTTACTAAAATCAAGTATGGCTTGCGCTTTGTAATTAACATTTGTGAAGGTGTTGACAATTCGGTTAAAGAGTAAAGAATCACGAATACTAATTCGGTAGCGTAGAAACTGATATTTATCCGGGTCGTTTAATTCAAGAGCATTTGATGTCGGAATAGTGAGCAGGTATTTCATTTTATCGGCAATGTATTTTTCACCTTCATCCTTACTCTGAGCAACGGTATCCCACGCCATAAAAGCTTCATTTGTTTTTCCTGCTTCCGAAAGTGCAATGGCTTGATAGAATTTTGCCTGCTTGTAATTATAGGTATCGGCATTTGTGAAATAAGTTGTTGCCAGTTCTGGATTGCCTTGCTCTAATGCCCAAAGCCCCATGGTGTAAGCATATTTTCCCTGATAGGACTGACTGATGTAGGCAAGTTCAGCAAGAATAGATAACGCTTTAGCAACATTACCTTGGTGATAGTACGCGAACGAAAGTGAATACTTTATAGCCTCATTGAAATCGCTGTTCAATGAATCAGAGGCAAGTGTATAAGCTGCATTAGTAAAGGTAGTGTCCAGGGACTTGACATGTTTAATAACATAGTTATTGAGTAATGTAGCGGTGAATAAATTTAGCTTCTTCTCTTTTAAAGGATCAATATTCGAAGTGAGATCCCGATGATTCACAGTAGACAGTGCAAGAGCATTACTTAACAGGGCTGGCGATTGGTTATTAAATAAACCAAGAATAGAATCTGTTTTTACAGGAAGTAATTCCAATGCAGACATCGCCATAAAATTAATTTCGGCAGATGTTTTTGAAAGACTGTGTTCTCGCGCTTTGCTTAAATAATAAACTGATGAATCAAGATTGTGAACTTTTATAAAGCTGAATGCCAGATTGTTTTCAAGCGGACCTGAGTCTGGTAGTTTTTTGTTTGCTGCTTGAAACGATTTAATGGCATCGAATACCTTGTCTTCCCAGATATATAAATTACCGGCATTGGTTAATGAATATTCTGTTGGGCGTTTGGCATTGGCATCGTCATAATGTTCATGTGCATCTTCAAAATTAAATCGGTTTGCTTTCAAATGTGCAAGAGCATAGTTTGATCTGTTGTTTTGAAAGCCCTGACTTTTTCCCTGATTATAAAATGATTCGGCATATTCATCATTGCCCAACAACATGTACAGATCTCCGGTAGTATTATAAAAACCGGCTAGTCCATTGTACACATAACTTTGCCAGTTTGAATAAAATACAAAGGCCAGCATGGCAATCAATCCCGCAAACCGATAGGAAAAGTATGGCATGCGCGTAGGATTGTAAAGTACTTTATAGACATTAAGATTTCGGGCCAACATCAAAACAAAATTGGAGAAGATGTAGGTCATAAAAATTAATCCATAAGCCGTATGACTAAAGATAATGGCATCGCGAATAATTTTTAAGGCCGCATCATTTGCATTACCTATCAATTGTGCTGTTGTTACAAAACAAATCGCGCCAATTGCCAGAAAAAAATATCCTCCAAAAGGATTGAAGGGGAGTATGTTTCCATAGATCGCTTCACGGTTTCGGAATCCCCAAATACCCAATACAGCCGAAATGGAAAGGAGCAGGTATAGATTGATGTAAATGAAATTAAATTGAAAGACACCTAACTCATGGAGACAGGTGATGACCAGATTAACAAAATAGATAACACTAATGATGGAAAGATGACGCAAACTTTTTGTTGATCCCTGACTAACCACATAGATGAATGAGCCAAAGACTTCATGCGCTATGGTAATGATAAAAATCACACTAAGAACAAGAGCAGATGTGTAACCCGTTAAGGTAAGGTGATAAAGAGGATAGCCTACACTTGAAAAGAAATAAATGGCTAAACCAACAATGAATGTAATCGAAGCGAACGTTATGAATCGCGTCACGAATGGAGTTTCACTTCTGAACCGATTGAAATAAAAACTTGATCCAACATAAAGAATTAAAATTCCGACCACAGGTATTTTATTGGTCATCCCGAAAATTCCCAATACTTCAAATCGCAGACTAACGACAAACAGAATGAAGAGCCCCATGGCGACATAATACCACAAACCTTCGAGCACAGTGATGAGGGTTATGAGGACAACTGTGCTGATGACAAAGACGGTTAGGAAGATGTACGAAGCATTTGTATTAGGCGTGAGTTCACTTCCATTAAAATATTCCAGGATCACGAAGCTTTCACCCGGAACACTCAGTTGAAAAGGGCCAAGGTTAAATTCATGAATAGTGGTTTCAATTATTTTTTGCTCTTGCAATTTCTCCCAATGGATTACACCCGATGCACCTTCAAAATAGGAGAACCAAAGAAAAATTAATGAAAGAAAAAATACAGAGACAACAACATACCAGATAGTGCGATATTCTTTGTGCCAGTTCTTCCAGAAAAAAAAGGATTGCATGTTTTGAAAAGTTCAAGTTTTAAGGTTCGAAGTTCGAGGTTACTCCAAAACTTTGGGCACTCTAAAATAGTCAGCGTCTTTTTTAGGCGCGTTAAGCAATGCACGTTCATGACTTAAATGTTCGCCTACTACATCTTCGCGTAATGCGTTTACTTCGTGGCTCATCGTAGTTAAAGGTTCAACGCCATCGGTGTTTACCTCTTTAAGTTTCTCTACCCAATCCACAATGGCGGTCATGTCGCTCATCATTTTGGCCGAGTCTTTTTCGTCAAACTCTAAACGAGCGAGGTGGGCAATTTTATCTAATAAGGGACGATCAATTTTCATTCTTCAAATGTCTGTTCAACTCTTCGTTAATCGTATCAAATACCTTTTGCTTGTATTGGTCAACATCCTGTAAAGTATAGGCTGAAGGATCGATGGGTTCGTGAAAGACTGCTTTCATCTTGTGCCACCGAAAGAGATTTCCAAGCGAGGGTAAAATTATCCAATTATATGGAATGGTGACTGGCACAATGGGGATTTGTTTCTCAATAGAAATCCGGAAAGGCCCATCCTTAAACCGTGACATTATCGGATCGTGCATCGTAATGATTCCACCTTCGGGGAAAATGACCAGACTTTTACCTTCGTCAATGGCCTTAAGCGATCGGAGTAAGGTAGAGTAACGACTTTTTAATTTTGAACGATCGACCGTAATGTGAAGCTTGCGATACATGAATCCAAATAGAGGAACGCGCTCCATATCATTCTTGCCTACAAAGATTGTATTGTGGTGATTCAACGCCATGGTTGCGATGTCCACATAGGAGAAATGATTGGGACAGAAGATGTATTGTTTCTTCGGATCAAGCTTTTCGCGATAATCTAGTTTGAATGGAAGTGCTACACAGGTTAAAAGACAACGCGCCCACCAACGATTAATGATGCCGGTAAGGCGAAATTGTTTTGGGAAGAAAATAGGTATGAGAAATAATATGAATGCAAAGAAAAAAAAGATGATGAAGCCAATAATGACGTAGGCTGTGTAAAGCCCTCTCAGAATTTTCATGGATCAAAAAGCAATTAACCGCAGAGAGCGCTGAGGACGCAGAGAAGAAATACCTTTCATAAGTAACGAAGATATAAAAAAATAAGGGGGCTTTCGCCCCCGTTAAAGTTATCCGTTAATCGTTAGTCCGTGTATCACGATTAACCATTAACGGATCACAGATCACTACATATTCTTCACAATCTCCTGCCCAAATTCAGAGCACTTCAGAAGAGTTGCTCCTTCCATCATGCGGTGGAAATCGTATGTTACCTTTTTAGTAGCAATGGCTTTCTCCAACCCGCTTACGATCAGATCAGCCGCTTCTTGCCAGCCCATATATTCCAACATCATCACACCCGAAAGAATAACCGAGCCTGGATTTACTTTGTCCTGACCGGCATACTTTGGTGCAGTTCCGTGTGTTGCTTCGAAGATGGCATGACCCGTGATGTAGTTGATATTCGCCCCCGGAGCAATACCTATTCCACCCACCTGTGCTGCAAGTGCATCACTTAAATAATCACCGTTCAGGTTCAATGTAGCAATCACATCAAAATCTTCCGGGCGAGTAAGTACTTGTTGCAATGCGATATCAGCAATGGAATCTTTGATTAGAATTTTTCCCGAAGCAAGTGCTGCTTTTTGTTCATCGTTCGCTGCAGCTTCGCCTTTCTCTTTTTTCGTTTTCTCCCATTGGTTCCAGGTATATACCTGATCGCCAAAGTATTCTTGTGCGACACTGTATCCCCAATCACGGAAAGCACCTTCTGTGTATTTCATAATATTACCCTTATGAACAAGTGTAACTGATTTTTGCTTGTGCTTGATCGCGTAAGCGATAGCACTATGAATCAACCGAACGCTTCCGCTCCAGCTTACAGGCTTAATACCCACACCAACTTGCACATCATTCTTCGCCTTCGGATCACCAACCAACTTCCAGAAGGAAGCGGCTTTTTCTTCTGTTCCAAAGCGGATCTTATTAAACTCTTTCGGGAATTCTTTAGCGAGGAAGTCAAGTACTTTTTGGGCTTCAGGTGTGCCAGAGGCAAACTCGATACCGGCATAAATATCCTCCGTGTTTTCACGGAAGATCACCATGTTTACGGCACCTGGATTTTTAACAGGGGAAGGCACTCCTGTAAACCACTGAACTGGACGCAAGCAAACGTATAGGTCAAGAATCTGGCGCAAGGCCACATTCAACGAGCGGATACCGCCACCAACCGGTGTAGTAAGTGGACCTTTAATTCCGACTAAATATTCCTTAAAGGCATCGAGTGTTTCATCCGGAAGCCAGTTACCTACCTGGTTAAAAGATTTCTCTCCAGCCAAAACTTCCTTCCAGGTAATTTTTCTTTCTCCGTTATAGGCCTTCTTTATCGCCTCATCAAAAACATGCACCGAAGCATTCCATATATCTGGCCCGGTTCCATCACCAATAATAAAAGGTATGGTTGGGTTGTTGGGTACTGTTAGTTTTCCGTTGCTAATCGTGATTTTCTGATCGCTCATTCTGTAGTGTGTTTAAGTACTTTAGTGTTTCCGTGTGCTTGTTTATGCCGGTTAAACCGAGGTCATTTTTTTGCGGCCGAAAATTAGAAAATTCAAGTCAGAAATCGAGATATTTTTATACCTGAATCCGTTATCTGAGAGATATTTATCGTGATTTTCAACCCTTTTACCTATGAAGTCATTTGTCTTTTTGATCCCAATCCTGCTTTTGATCGGTTCAACATCCATTCATTCTTCTGAACCCAAAGGTATTTGCCTGAATGCTGAAGAGAAGAAACTCTATGACATGATCATGGAATATCGCGAAAGCAAAGGATTGGAGACGATTCCGCTCTCCATAAAACTGACAGAGGTAGCTCAAACACATGCTCAGGATCTGGCCACCAACTATGTGTTTGATCAGGATAACAAATGCAATCCGCATAGCTGGTCGAAGAAAGGTAAGTGGACTTCCTGCTGTTACACCAGCGATCATAAGCAAGCTTCGTGTATGTGGAAAAAGCCGAAAGAGATTACAGGATATACTAGCAATGGATATGAGATTGCCTATTACAGTTCGTCAGGTGCCAATGCCCAGCAAGGACTAGACGGTTGGAAAGTGAGTCCGGGTCACAATCCATTGCTCATTAATCTCGGCTCCTGGAGCAATGTAAAATGGAACGCGATTGGCGTTGGAATCTACAAAGAGTATGGAATCGTTTGGTTCGGTGAGGTAGCAGATACTGACGCAACTCAAGTGAAGGTCTGTGAATGAGTGTTCATGCTCATTACATCTCGCCAGAAGTTTCTACTTAAACGAACTGGCAAGCAAATAATCTTTGATTTGTTTGACGGCTTCTTCCACTGTGCTGGAAACCAAAATCCGATGCGCTCCCATTTTTTTGAAGAACCGAATAGTGTCTTCATCCTGATTCAGCAAGATTACTTTCTTATTCGATTTCAAAGCCAAAGCTACCTCTGATGCTGTGCCGGATGCCATACCCAAAATAACCAATATGTGGCTCGACAAAACACTGATGTAATTTCGGCCGCTGCCCATGCTGGTGATGATTTTTATTTGAGCATGTTCGGAAGCATTTTTATCCGAGTCATCTGGTAGAATACCGATCGTTAGTCCATTGGCTTCCGTTGCACCTTTTAAAGCAGCATCCATTACGCCAAAACTCCGGCCACCAGTTAATGTGATCCAACCATTTTTAGCGATGGAATAACCTAAGTCAAAGGCCATTTCGTTCACATCGGGGTTCGCGCTTTCGCCTGGACCCATAACACCAATAATAAATTTTCCCGCCATAGTAGTCTGTTGTTGAATCAGGGTTCAAGATTCAAATAAATTGTAGTTTGATCAAGTTTTTTTGAATTCAAATTCACAATCCTGACACCGATAGATTTTTTTCTCAGGAAAAAACACACCAAAGAACAGAACACTTAACGACCAGGAAAACTTCTGATCAAACTCCCGGGGAAAATCCCGCTCTATTCTGTGTGAATGGCATCGAATACATTTTACCGTTGCGTCAGTATCTAAGGTAAGGTAGGTTTGGTCTGCTAAAATCAGACGAGCTTGTTCTTCATCTTTCGCAAACAGATGAAGCTTCACACCGATTGACAAAATCGGATTGCCGGGATAGAGGTTTGCCATATTCTCCTCACTCAGAAAACAAGGAACATCATAAGCATCTAGTTTCGCCTTTATGATGTTGGCCTCAATCGGAGTATTGTATTGAGCAAACACGATGATTTGATCATTGTCCTCTGTCATTGCCCAGGTTATGTTTGGAAACAAAAGCATGTCCATTTAGGAAAGATTGATTTCGATTCCATTAAGTAACATCTTTGTTATTGTTAAAGATAAACAAAAGCAGGAATGAAAAGATTAATTATTGATATGGATGATGTGATGGCCAACACCACCGATCAGCTTATCAACCTCTATGAAAAAGATTTCGGACTTCGTGTTACCCGCGAGTCATTAAATGGTCAGTCGGAAGGACATGGTTTCCCGGCCAATCATGATGTGATACGGCAATACCCCTTTAGGCCGAATTTCTTTCGTACAATCGATGTAAATGAAAATTGCAGGGAGGTTATGCTTGAGCTGAATAAAAAATATGACGTCTTTATCGTTTCTGCTGCAATGGAATTTCCATTGTCGCTAAATGAAAAGTTGGAGTGGTTAACCGAGCACTTTCCATTCCTTACCTATAAGCAATTTGTATTTTGCGGAAGCAAAGCAGTAGTACATGGCGATTTCATGATCGATGATATGCTCCATAACCTGGAAACATTTTCTGGTCACAAGTTTATTTACACAGCACCACACAATACACATTTAAATCATTTCGATCGGTTAAATGACTGGAAGGAGATAGGGGATAAATTCTTGTGAATGGTTATTCGTTAATCGTTAATCGTAATGCACATACCTGCCACACGATTAATCATTAATGCTTAACCATTAACGATCTTAACCGATGTCATCGATATAGAACCCATCACGGTTTTGTCATTAAAAAATGAAATGGATTCATTCTTCTCTTTCATTCCTAAAATATAAAGAAGCGGTAAGTAATGCTCGGGTGTAGGAATGGAGAGCTTTCCTGCTTCGCCTAAAGTTTGATATTGAATTAATGGCTGATGATTTTCTGTTTCAATCAGTTTCTTAAAGGTGTTGTTCATTTCATCTGCCCATTCAAATCCAGAATCAGGTTGATGCCAATTCATAATGCGCAGATTATGTACCATGTTGCCGCTGCCAATAATTAATACACCTTTTTTTCTGAGTGCCTGAAGTTCCTTTGCTAGTGCATAATGAAATTCAGGTGGCTTGGTGTAATCAATACTTAATTGAAGAACAGGTATATCCGCGTTAGGATACATGTTTTTTACAACCGACCAGGTGCCATGATCCAATCCCCAATCGTGATCTAAACCTACAGGTATAGAATGAATTAATTTTGCAGTCTCTTTCGCCAATTCCGGATTGCCCGGTGCAGGATACTGAACTTCGAAAAGTGCTTTCGGAAAACCACCGAAGTCATGAATCGTTTTCGGATTGTTCATCGCTGTGATGAATGTGCCGGATGTATACCAATGTGCTGATATACAAAGCACAGCTGTTGGTTTAGGAATTTCTTTTCCCATAGCAGCCCATCGCTGACTGAATTCATTGTCCTCAATGCCATTCATAGGCGAACCATGCCCAACAAAAAGAAGGGGAGATTTTTTTTCCTGCTCTTTTAAAGTGTCGCTAAAGGAGTGTAAATCTTTTAATGAGTTCATAGCCAATAGACCTGTTAAGGTATTCTGAATAAATTCTTCCCGATTCATCTGATGAAAATTAGTGATGAAGAATTCCGTTTATCAAAAGTAAGTCTTCGATTGTCTGCTTTGCGCAAACAACCGAAGATTAAATATTGAAATTAAGCTTTCTTGAATTCTGCAAGGATTTCAAACTTCACGTCATCACTCACCACTACACCTCCAGTTTCGGTCAATGCATTCCATTTCAATTCAAAATCCTGACGGTTGATTTTTCCATTGATTTCAAAAGCTGCTACATCGAAGCTGCCACCAAAACCTTTTACTGTTCCGTTGTACACAACATCTAATGTTACCGGTTTAGTAACACCACGAAGTGTAAGATCACCAGTAAGAGCATATTGATCGCCTGATTTCTTTGTGAAGGAAGTAGAAGCGAAGCTAAGCTTTGGATGATTTGCCGCGTCAAAGAAATCGGGTGATTTCAAATGACCATCACGATGTTCATTCTTCGTGTCGATGCTGTTGATGTCTGCTTCGAAGGTAATTTTAGCATCGCTAAAATCGTCCTTGCTGGTTTCTGCAGTTGCATCGAATTGATTAAAGTGCCCTGAAACCGTAGAGATTACAAGGTGTTTTACTTTGAACTTTACTTCAGAGTGTGCGGAGTCAATTTTCCAGGTTGCCATTGTGTTAGAGTTTAATTGTTTTAATAATACTTGTTATAACAACAATATTAGGCTTTCAAAGTTCATGTTACAACAAGTATTTTCATTTGCTGCCTTAAATTATTCTAAATGGCCTGTTTTTGAGGTAGTTATGTTTTGAAGGTAAATCTCCTTTCAGGTTAGGATTATCTTCATCTGATGATTTTCCCTAAGTTTAATCCATGCGATACCTTTCTCTGATTATTTTTCTGATACCTGCTTTGGGCATTTCCCAAACTATTACTTCTGCCCAACAAAAGGCGCTTAATAGTTATGTAGCCTATGCCAATCAATCTGTTTTGGAAGTGAATTCTATAGCTCAAAGTATTATTGAATACTACCCGAGGCTCCACAATAGGAGGTATAACAATCCCCGGTATGTTTGCCCGGTGCAGATGGAGGAATACTATTACAATGCAGCAATAAAGGAAGGTAAATTGTTAGCCGTTACTTCCTCGTCACCAATAAATGAAAAACTAAATACACTGCGTGACGCAGCTTCGAAAATTGAAGAGAAGAGCAGAGCCCTCGATACCTATCATAAGCTGGAAGATTATAAGGAAGATAATTTCGCGAAAGCAGAGTTGATAATAAGTGAGTTCCCACTTTTGATTTCGGACTATCGGCAAAAACAAATTGCACTATCGATACAACTCGAAAGCTCGTATCGAAAGTTGAATCCTTATGTTGAAAGCAATCCGTATCACAAGGTGGATGGGGTAATGCGAAAAGCGATTTCAGATGACCGGGATTTTCTGAATTCGTGGACATTCAATTTAAAGGAAGATGTTCATACGGGTTGGCCCGTTGATAAACTGGAGAAAAGTATCTCCACTTCAGATGCGCTATTAAAAAACCTGAGTACGTATAGTCCTTCTTTGAAGTATCCGGCTTCGAGTATGTATCCTAATTTTAAAGAGGGGCTGGCCACCATTCTGGAAATTAAAAGAAATGGATTGGATGGATATAATGTTGAAGCTAAAAAATCAGACAAGCATAGTAACGATGTTTACTTATCGTTGATCAATTATTTTAACGGAGTATTAGTAGCTGACTACAATACCTTTATTGATTATGCTCAAGGCGATAATTACTATGGACTAAAGTCCATTCAATATGTTTCACTTTTTGAAATTCGTGCGCAGCCCAAAGCACTAGAGATAGATGTAAAACCGTTTACAGATATTCCTCACACACCAATTAAAATTGTGAATCAAAAGACAGGCATCAACAGGAATGCTTTTCACTCGCTCAACCAATACATTGAGTTCATCAACGAAAGCTGGCGACAAACCCGAAATCTCGCAGCAACCATAAGCAGTTTTAATTCAAGTGCTTCTTATTACAAAGACCTGACTTCATTCGCTGGAAGAGGAGGACTTAAGTATGATTTCAAAGATTATCAGGTTCCACTTTCCGTATTTCAACAGACCATCTCAGCGAGCACTGCATTGCCACAACCAGTTGCAAAATCATTGAACGAACAAGCGGATGTGATCTTGAATATTCTGAAAGAACTTGATCAATTGAGCGCATCACTCGAACAAGAAACGGCAACAAAAAATTATGAGAAGGATAATCTGAAACGCGTTTATGAAATAATGGAACGTCAAAAACTTTTATTTGAAATTTGGGACGAACGAAAGGAACAACTCTATAATGATGTTAGAAAACTTTTTGATGCATATCCACCCATCAATCCAACGGGTTCGTGGTATATATCAAGTAAGGCATTGCAAAAACTTGTTGATGCTGATCATGACGCGCTTTTCGAAGCAAAGGCGCTTTATAAAAAAGGTAATGTGTCAGGAAGTATTTCAACAACCACAATTGACCAACTCTTGCGCGAAGTGATTGGCAACGAATATTCGAATATGAAAGGCATTGAAAAAATTGGCCGTAACAATGGACTTTGCCCGTATACACCGTATGAAGATTTGCCAGAGACTTCTAAACACTTTAGTGAAAAGTTGAACAAACTGAAGCCAGTATCATCCAGTCAATCGGTGTATAGTCATCCGTATCATGAATTGGTTTATCATTATAATGATATTGTAGACGATCTCAATAAATTCAGCGAGCTGTCAAAAGATGTATTTGTATTAATGACAGTTAAGCAACCCGAATTTTTTGATGTTCAATATCCAAAGAAGAAGGAGAGTGAGACAAAGCCGAAGGATGCTATTACTCCAGTGCCGATCACACCCAAACCAGTAGTTCAGGAAAATCATCCGATACCTGCTGTAGCAAGTACAGCTGCTTCTACGAGCAGTGTAGTCCACGACACGGTATATATTGAAAAGCGCGACACTGTATATATAGGCGAGCCTGGTGAAAACATTCAAAGCATGGACGGATATGCCATTAACAATATGGTATTGTTGCTCGATGTTTCTGGTTCGATGAATATGCCGGAAAAACTTCCACTTCTAAAACAATCGGTATTGAGTATGCTTTCGATGATGCGACAAGAGGATAAAGTTTCGATTGTGGTGTATTCGGGTAAAGCGAAAGTATTATTGCAACCCACCTCCTTTAAGGAGGAAGAGAAAATACGAAAGGTAATTAATGAGTTAACCTCTTCTGGTAAAACCGATGGCAATGCAGGATTGAAGCTGGCCTATAAGGTAGCCGATGCCAATTACCTTCGGGGAGGTAACAATAGAATTATATTGGCTACCGATGGCGAGTTTCCGGTAAGTGAAGAGATGCGCCAATTGATAGGTAAGTTTTCGACAGAAGATGTTTTTCTAACCATCTTTAATTTCGGAAAACTAAACAATGCTTCGCAAAACCTGCAGAAGCTTTCTGAATTAGGGAAAGGTAATTACGCTCGTATAAATAAAGAGAATGCCGAGCTTACATTGATACGCGAAGCAAAATCAAAAAAGAGCAAGTAAGATTAGTTGCGATATGTTTTGGATCAGCTAATTGATTTATTCCTGTCCATAATTTCTTCTCTGCAGTATTATAAAAATCATTTCGATAGCGCCCCATAATACCAGTAGACCGATCAGGTAATGGATTCCTTTTCTGATATGTGATGAGTGGTCGATAAACTTTGTTGTGTCATTTAGCACCGTCTCCAATCTCTGCTTTGAGTCCAGAGTATCGTTGCTGATTTTTTGAAGAGTTTTAAGTTTGAACTCTACGATGGACATGGTGTTGTCATCCGTCTTTTTGTTCACATACACCAGCAGAAAAAGGGCGAGAAGAAAGAAGATGATTCTGAAAATTAGTCTCGGTTTGTTCATTATTCGATTTTAAATTTCACCGAATATACAATTTCGGTCTGTAGAGACATTGGATGGGTTGAAGGAGTTCTATTGCATTCGTACAGCGCGGAATTTTGTTTCTTTGAATTTGCGATTAATACAGGAGGTAAAGAGTTCCCATGTTTTATTTTCCAGGCACTCCTCAATCTCTGTTCGTTTAAGGTAATCGAGCGGCAAAAGAATTCCAGACACATCATCATGTGGAAATTTATTTTCAATCTTCACTGTCAGTTCATTTTTAACGGCTATTGAAATTTGTTTTTTCATAGATAAAAGATCGGATATTTTTTGAGGATCTCAAAGAAGGAAGCATTTTAATAGAAGCAAATTTGATTTTGATTTTTTTTGAATGAGTTTTTACTTGCGGATGGAGGAGCATTGCTCTGGCTTACTCACAACATCTGCTCAGGATGTGTTTAGCATTTTCTTTTCTTACACCATTCTTCTTTCTGTATCCTGGAGTAAAAAGTTTTAATCTGCTTCCCCACTTCCACTTAGCCTGAAAAACCACTTACAGGCAGCTAATCCTAACGAGTTACCGTCAAACAAATTTCTGAACCCAATCGGCTAAAGCTTGTTTATATTTGATGAAGTCTGGAATAGTCTTTATATAAAATGCACTCTATCTTATTTTGAAATCAACGTCATACAGATATTCCTTCGTTAAAAACTAACAAAGAAAACTATTGAAATACTCATTGCTATTCACACTCTGTTTTTTAGTAATATTCTCTTCACTGGTTATGGGTCAGTCGAACTTTTCGATTCGCGGTAAAGTGGTAGATGAGGATGGCGCAATTGTACCTTTCGCAAGTGCAGCTTTGTATACCAAACAGGATACTACTCTGGTTACCGGAGGTGTATCAAATGATGAAGGCAAGTTTGAAATTAATGCCAGCCCGGGTAACTACTTTTTAAAGGTTACTTTTTTGTCGTATCAAGACAAAATCATTTCGCCTCTTACGGTTACAAACAAAGACATTGATTTAGGCAGCATTACCTTACAAACAGGTTCTCAGGTTTTAGAATCGGTTACGGTTGAAGGCGAGCGCAATCAGATGACATTACAATTAGATAAACGGATTTTTCAGGTAGGGAAAGATCTAAGTAATATTAGTGGCAGTGCCGCTGATATTCTGGATAATGTTCCCTCTGTAACAGTAGACTCAGATGGTAATATTAGTCTGCGTGGTAGCCAGAATGTAAGGATACTCATTGATGGTCGACCATCTGGTCTTACCGGTATTAGTGTTGCAGACGCTTTGCGACAGTTACAGGGAAATTTAATTGAAAGTGTTGAAGTCATTACCAATCCTTCTGCCCGATATGATGCTGAAGGAGAAGTTGGAATCATCAATATTATTTTAAAGAAAGAACAGAAAAAGGGAATCAACGGATCCATTTCAGCGAACGGAGGATATCCGGATAATTATGGAGCATCCTTTAACTTGAATTTCAGAAAAAAGAATTACAATTTTTTTACCAGCTATGGTTTCAATTACCAAGCAAGTCCAGGCTCGGGTAGTTCCACTCAATCGTTTACACAAGCCGATACTACTTTTTCATACCAGCAACAAAATGAACGCATACGCTCCGGTACTTCACACAACATTCGGGCAGGAGTGGACTATTATTTTAATGATAAGAACATTCTTACTGGTTCGTTTCTTTTTCGACTATCGAATGGATTGAATACAACAAGTAATACGTACCTGGATTTTGATGAAAACGAAGTGCTAACCCGAACCGTTGTTCGCAATGAACGCGAAGAGGAGCCTGAAATAAACTCAGAGATAGCACTAAGCTACAGAAGGGAATATAACAGGAAAGGAAAATTACTAACGGCAGATTTTAAGTGGATCGAAAATGTTGAAACGGAAAATGCCACGTTCGATCAAACCGACTTTAGCATTGACTCTACCGGATATCAGCGTTCCACAAATACAGAGAACGAACGAAATGCACTTTTACAGCTCGACTATATTCATCCCTTTGGAGAAAAAGGTAAGATGGAAATGGGATTAAAAAGCAGTTTGCGTGTAATCGATAATGACTTTCGATTGGAGCAACAAGATGCAGAGGATGATAACTGGTTTTTGTTGCCTGAATTAACCAATGACCTCATCTATACTGAAAATATATATGCAGGTTATTTTATGGTTGGAAATGAAGCAAAACGATTTGGATGGCAAGCCGGATTACGTGGAGAGCTATCTGATATTTCCGTATCGCTTGCGCAAAGTAATGATGTTACCTATCAGAATTACTTTAATTTATTTCCCGGTGCTCACCTCTCGTATCAGATAAAACCAGAAAAAACAATTCAGTTGAGTTATAGTTATCGTCTCAGCCGTCCGCAGTTTCGTGATCTAATGCCTTTTTCGAATTATAGTGATAACCGTTCTGTGCGGGTTGGCAATCCTCAGTTAAGACCTGAGTATACCCATTCCTTAGAGGCAAGTTACCTTGTTAACTGGAACTCCGGCTCTATTTTATCGAGTGCGTATTATCGTCACCGCACTGGTGTTATCGAACGGATCGCCATTGTTGATTCAGCCGGTTTTACACGAACCCAACCGGTTAACCTGGCCACACAGGATGCGTATGGTTTAGAGTTAAATGTTTCATGGAATCCTGTTAAATGGTGGAAATTTAACAGCAACACAAATTTTTACAGAGCCATTACCGAAGGGGTATTTGAAAATCAACTTTTTTATAGTGACACGTATACGTGGACTAACCGGTCGACCTCACGCTTTACATTTTTTAAAACATGGGATTTTCAAACGGGTTTAAACTACCAGGCTCCGCGGATTACTACGCAGGGAAAAGATCTTTCTTTGTTTTTTGTTGACATTGGTTTATCGCGCGATCTTTTGAAAGGCAATGGTTCACTTACCTTATCCGTGCGGGATTTATTTAATACCCGCAAGTTCAGATCAATCATTGATCGTGAAGATGAAGGATATTATTCTGAAAGTGAATACCAAGGACGTGTACGTCAGTTTTTAGTAACCTTTACCTATCGAATCAATTCCAAGAAAGAAAGCACTAAGAGCAATGATGTAAATAGTGAGGATGATTAGCGTGTGAGATAAGCTCAACAAAGAATCATATTGAAAGGTGCTTGTACAGCAACATATGATTTATTTTGATGTTGTTATTTTGAAAAACAAGTAGGGTGCTACGGTTGTCCAGATGAGAATGAATATCCAAAGGCGTCCTTTAAAAATATTATAGTCGCTCCATAAACTTGTCCACGAGTTTCCTCGAATGCGCCCGAAACCAAACTCAAAGATTAGGGTTAACAAGAGCCACAACAAACCTACCGCCATAGCTTGTTGTGCTGACTTGGGTGGCAATTTTTTTATAACTAACGCTATGTAGAATTTAAAAAGAATAAGCAACGAAATGGTTGAGATCTGATGACCCAGCAACTCCCCGGTATATTCTTTATACCATAAATCCCTTGCTGTTCCATTCAGTACAGCAATGATGAGCATCGGAAACCAACAAAGAAGGTATTTTAACATGCCTGCGAAAATAGATATTGGTGTGTGTTAGAAAGCTGAAGATTGTCATGCTGTTGAATGATTTAAACAATTGGCGTGGGAAAGGAGGACTTGGGAACACGAGTGTGTGATAGGAATAATCCCCAGAGAATAGGAAGGCATTTCATTCATGTTTTTCAGTCTAAACGTTTCTCGTAAACGCATGGATGAGCAGCGCTGGCTTTCACACAACACCCGCCCGAGAAGGGGGAGTCTTATCAATTCGAACCAATTACTCTACTTAAAATGTCCGATCAATCTTTTCTCTTTGAATATAATAAGAAGGGCGAAAGCGCTTTGGTGAAAGTAGATATACACTAGGATATAAATTTCTGGTTGTATTTAAATGGTCAAAATCCATGAACTTTATTGAACCTGGAGTGTCTTCACGTAATAAGTCTCAGGGTTTGCTTTAAATACAAGGCGTCTTAAACATTGCCGGGGTAGATTTGGAGGTAGAATTTATGAACTAAACATGGGCAATGAAAGGAACTTTCGCTTAAGATTTTTCAATCTAACAAGTTTCTTGTTAGCAAAAGGATGAACAACGCTTGGGCTTACGCACATCATCCGAGCGAGAAAAGGGTTACTGTGACTTGAAACTTTTTAATGTGACTCTGGTAAAATCTTAATTGGTGATTTCTTATTAAAGTCAAACTTGTCGCCTGGTTTTAGCCAATAGTAACGACCTTCTTTATGTTTTTTGTTATCGTAAATGGCAATTCTTCCGCTTCCGAATACATCTCCTATTCCATCTTGTATGATAAATCCGGTATTGTAGTCTATGCCTATCCCCAAAAGGTATGTGTATTTATCAATGATGGAAATCAATTTATTTTGTCTCTTCTGAGCTGAAGGGTGTGCATTATTCGCAACACTTTGAATAAGTCCAATTCCCTTTTCACTTCCTTCAACCATTAAAACAAGTTTATTCGAATTACCTCTAATGGTATATGAACCCTGAACAATTGAATTCGCTGATTCACCTATCGATTCACGCACTATTATACCCCCACGTTGTAAAATAGCATTCAATTCTTTTTCAAGAAGTGTCCCCTGATAAGTCGAAATAAATCTGCCGGGGTTGCCACCTGAAATCCATACTGCTTGTGCATTGCGAAGCGGAGCAACAAAATTTTCGGTGTTTGCTTCTTCACGGCTTCGTGTGTGAAGAACGGAAATGGTATCAAGGTTAAACCTTTGCAATAAATCGTATAGGTATGCTTCTTTATATTGGTACTCATCCGGATTCCAAATGGTGCCAGCATTAGATCGCAAGTTTGAAGCAGCTGTTGGTATGAGTATGACTATCGCATCGCGCCCACACAGCAGACTGTTAAAAAGACTATCGGCAGCTTTGCCACCACTGGTGATAATTTGTATTCCTTTCGCATTACTTGAATTGAGCTGAGCTGCTAACGGGTAAGAGAAGGTGAGTAGGACACAAATTGCTGTTATTCTCATTTGGAATTAATTCTTTTCTGTCTGATCCTGTCTCCCGTCTCGGGGACGCTGCACCTTTCTTCTTACATGCTAGATCGATAGTGCGTAAATTACTAAAATACAACATTGAAAATTACGAAGGACATGGATTCGTTGACTGCGATACGCAACCTTCCTGCGGGGGGACACTGCTACGACTTAATGGCCAAGACTAAAATCAAGAAGGCGAATGAATAACTATGATGAAGTGTAGTTTAAGAAGGTAGCACTAAAGCTAATTAACGGGTATTGGTTTGGGTAAATGTAGAATGTATTCTACAACCTACATTGTGTATATCGGAATGAGGTAAACAGGTCTACTATATAACGTGGCATGTTATTCACAATACCTCTATAGCAAAACCGCTTATATAGATTAGTGCATATCGTTATTGTAACGACATGTCATCACTCGCTTAACGGATGCACACAATATAAATTTACTCCATGAAATTACCGGATAACACCAGAAATTTGTTTCTTATTCTTACGCTTATTGCCATTTCGTTCATCTTTAGCAGTTGTTCAAAGAAGATATCATTTCTAAATTCTTCAGTAGTGCCCGCTGCAGAGGGGACTGTAAAAGTGTCAAAGGACAAAAATAAAAATTCCGTTATTAAAGTCAGTATTAAAAACCTTGCTGAACCAGACCG
The DNA here is from genome assembly GCA_036787535.1 of Chryseolinea sp. Taxonomy (GTDB): domain Bacteria; phylum Bacteroidota; class Bacteroidia; order Cytophagales; family Cyclobacteriaceae; genus Chryseolinea. The sequence continues at coordinate 21,102 of DAIQPD010000021.1, read as the reverse complement.
ACTTCAGCCTGCCCGAAAAGTATATATCGTCTGGATGCTTACCGATAATGATATGACAAAGAATATTGGCCAAATCAAAACATCACGAACTTTCTTTAATAAGAGACTGGAAGGAAGTTTTGAAACGATCTCTTCTTTTAAGCCCGTTAAAATATTTATAACAGCAGAAGATGATGCCGATATTCAATATCCACAAGAAGAGGTAGTGTTATCGACAAGCAATTTTTAAATACTATCCTATATTCGTTTACTTACATACCAACGTCTGCTGTTCCAGAGACGTTGGTTTATCATCAAGATGTATGCAACACAATTTTTTAATCAACACATATCTAGTGCAATAAGTATTTTCTCACCTTAATGGATTTTCAAAAGGAGTCTGATTCGATGTCTAAGCTCAGGGTTTGAAGACTTGCGAGTAGTTGGTGTAGAGTTTATAAACTAAGCTTGTGCAATGAAAGTAACTTTCATTTAAGATTTTTTAAACTAATAAGTCTCTTTTAAGCGCACGGATGAGCAACGCGCTGGCTTACACACAACATCCGAGCGAGAAGGGGCACTTTGTTGAATAGTTGTTATCGCTATTCGTTTTGCACACTCTATATAGATAGGTACTTCGCGTGAAGGATGGTAGCGGAAAACACGAAGTGCGATGGGTTTGTGCAGAGCCGGATTTGTAGCGGACAGCCTGACCCTTGGGGCACGCCCTCTGTTTGGTTAAAAGTTAATTGTTAATGGTGGGCGTGATGGTAAGAGTTAATGGTTAATCGTTAATCGGGTGTGTGGGAGTTGGGCATGTCAGTAAAACTTGAAGGTTGTGACCATTAACTTTTAACCATTAACAAATAACCCTTAAAACAGCGTTAATTCGACCTTCGGTGCTGGTTCTAAAATAATATACCTTCGCCTGTAACATCGTCTACCTCTCTCCGTCTTGTTATTGAATTGAACGAAATGAACCTCGAAGCTTTTGAAAACCGTGTATTGCCAGCAAAAAACAAGCTTTATCGGTTTGCGCTCCGCTTTCTCGGAAACGAAGAAGAAGCGAAAGATGTAGTGCAGGAAGTGTTCATCCGGGTTTGGAACGGAAGGGAGCAGATGAATGAAGTTCAGAATTGGGAGGCCTGGTGTATGCGCATCACCCGTAACCTCTCGCTGGATCGCATCCGCTCGATGAACCGGAAACAGACACAACCCATGGAGGAGGCGTATCAGGTTCGTCATCATGATTTAACACCGCATGAAAAAACTGAACAACATGAAAGTATGCAGCGCATAAACGTACTGATTGCTTCGCTTCCTGAAAAGCAGCGGCAAGTGATCCACCTTCGCGATGTGGAGGGTTATAGTTACAATGAAATATGTGAGACTCTGGAACTGGATATGAACCAGGTAAAGGTGAGTTTGTTTAGGGCACGCAATGCCGTGCGCGAGAAACTTGTAAAGATCAATGCTTATGGACTCTAATAATTTAAACGAACTGCTCAACAAGTATTGGGCGTGCGAAACTTCTCTGGAAGAGGAGCAGCAGTTGCACGAATACTTTCGCACGAATGCAGTGCCTGAGCACCTGAAAGAAACGGCTGCACTGTTCCATTACTTTGATGAGAACAAAAAAAAATCGGTGGGGGATGCTGCTTTTGATGAAGTGGTATTGTCGAAAGTGAAAGCTGAAGCGCCAGCGAAAGCACCGAAAGGTAAAATGGTTCGCCTGGTTTATAACTCCATGCGGATTGCAGCAGGTCTGGCGGTTGTAGTGGCTGCTGTTTATTTCATTCGAACGGAAATACGAAAGACAACACCGCAAGCGATGGTCGATACTTATGATGATCCAAAGCTGGCGTTTGAAGAAACCAAAAAAGCGTTGCTGATGATTTCAAAAAGTTTTGGACGAGCAGAGACAGAAGCAAAAAAAATAGACCTCTTTAATAAAGCGACAGAAGAAGTGAAGCAGAAAGAAACAAATGAATTATAAATAGACATTAGATTTTAGACAATAGACTTAAGAACATTAAAGAAAACGGATATGAAAAAGATAATAATAGTAGCCTTGATGATGATTGCTGTGAACGGTGTATTTGCACAAGACGCAATCTCTAAATTTTTCTCGAAGTATCAGGATGATGAGAGCTTCACACAGGTAACGGTGAGCAGCAAGATGTTCAGCTTGTTTACGAATATGGAAGTGGATTCGCCAGAGGACAAAGAGGTATTGGATGCGATAAGCAAATTGAAAGGCTTGCGCATTTTAGGAAAAGAAAATACTTCTGATGCCCGCAAACTGTACAAGGAAGCGTATGCGTTGATACCGATGAAAGAGTTTGAAGAATTGATGACCGTGCGCGATAAGGATCAGGACTTTAAATTTTTGATCAAAGAAAGTGGCGGAAAGATCTCTGAGCTGTTGATGATCATGGGTGGGGCAGATGATTTTATGGTGATGAGCTTATACGGTGAAATCGATTTGAAGCAAGTATCGCACCTGGGCAAGAAAATGAACGTAGGCGGCCTTGAACAATTGGAGAAACTTAACGATAAGAAAAAGAACTAGTCAATGAGATCAACTAAATTCCTCTTCAATCGTTGAGGGATTTAGTTGCATCCAAAATCGACCACCCTATCAACCACACTAAAATGAAAAAAATAATCCTCTCAACATGCGTTGCTTTGCTGATAGCATCAGCATCGGTTTTTGCTCAGAGTGAAAGCTACCTTACTTTAAAAGATAAATTCGTTGGTGAAGAAGATGTTCATTATTTTTCTGTAAGTGGATTTCTGGCACGCACTGTTTTACTGATGGCCGATGAGCACGAGTTTTATCAAGCCGTTAAGGATGTTAAAACCATTCGGTTAATTGTTATTCCAAGAGAAGCATTCAAAGCTCAGGACGTTTCGGTTAAAGGATTTAAGAAGGTATTGCTGAGTGATGGCTTTGAAGAACTGGCGCGTGTAAAAGATAACGGTGACGATGTTACGATATACCTTCAGTCATCATCAAAGAAAAAAGATCGTTACTTTGTACTGGTAGAGGATAACGATGAGATTGTAGGTATTGAGATAAAAGGTAATATCGATCCTGAATTTTTATTGGAGAATCAACCTGTTGCATTTAATCAGTAAGAGAACCAACCATGATGAACTTCAAACGATTTTCCATTTTGCTTGCAGGTTTAGTGATTTCGTTTGCCGGTGTAGCGCAAACTAAAACTACCGAAGAACTTCATAAAAAATACAGTGAAGGGCTTGCGCTCTTCTTTTACAACAACACGCTGCGGATGTTGAATCAGAGTGGTGATAAAGAGTTTGATGAGCTGATTAAGGATATTCAGAAGATGAAGTTCTTGATGATTGAAAAAACCAAGGACTTCAATTACAAGAAACTTACTACCAGCTATAAGGCAGAGTCATTTGAAGAGATTATGACCAGTCGCATGGAAGGTAAGCGCTTTGATATTTTTTTGAATGAAACAAAAGGTAAGACCAATGGTGTGGTTGTGTTGGTGAATGACTCCACGAATTTATATGTGTTGGATATTGTGGGCAGTATCTCGTTAGCCAATGCCACAAAACTTTTCAGCACCATGGATGAAAGTACCGACATCGGTAAAAGGATAAAGGATTTTACCAAGGATAACGAGAAAGACAAGAAGAAGGAAGAAGAAGATAAGAAGGAAGAAAAGGAGTAAACTTCTAAACCGCAGAGAGCGCAGAGGAACGCAGAGTTAATTCATTTAAATCTGAAGTTTTCTTTTTGACCCTCTGCGGTTTTTTTTTGTTTTAAAGTTGCAATTGGTATTTTGTATTTCTCTGCGTTTCTCCGCGTCCTCTGCGGTTAATTTTTCTACACTAATTGCAGTTAATTTATTTCAATTATTCCTCTTACCTTGTAATGCTTTTTATTTTGCAACGACCTATCACAACAAATACTACTACGTTGGAAACTGTTCTCTCTATTCAATCCCTCACCAAAAAATTCGGCAGGCTTACGGCTGTCAACAATCTTAACCTCGAAGTGAAACGCGGACAGGTATTTGGTATGCTCGGTCCTAACGGCAGTGGCAAGACCACTACGTTAGGAATGCTCATGGGTGTAACAAATCCTACACAAGGAACATTCTCCTGGTTTGGCGAGCAACCTTCAAATGAGGTACGCAAAAAAATTGGTGCCGTGTTAGAGCATCCTATTTTTTATCCCTACCTCAGTGGACAAAAAAATCTGGAGCTTAATGCGATGATCAAACAATGTCCACCCGAAAATATTCCGAATGTATTGGAGCTGGTAGAGTTGACTGATCGAAGAGACGATAAGTATAAAACCTATTCATTGGGTATGAAGCAGCGATTGGCAATTGCGTCTGCGTTATTGAATGATCCCACAGTTTTGATTCTGGATGAACCCACCAACGGACTTGATCCGATGGGTATTGCAGAGATCCGCGGATTGATAAAAAAGATTGCTGCCAATGGCAAGACCATTATACTGGCTAGTCACTTGTTGGATGAAGTTCAAAAGGTTTGTTCGCATTTCGCGGTGTTGAAGAAAGGAAATCTTGTTCACATCGGACCGGTGGATGATGTTGGTAAAGGAGCGGAAATAGTGGAGGTAAGTGCAGATGTCGAAGACCTCAACGAAGTGTTGTTGAATTTTGAGGGTACGTCTTCTATTATAAAAGATAACGGATTGTACGAAGTTACTTTAAGCGATGGATTTCACAGCAAAGAGTTGAATCGCTTTTTGTTTGATCAGGGAGTAACCGCCTCGCACATTCACACAAAGAAGAGAAGTCTTGAAAAGATGTTCATTGAAATATTAAAGGGTGCCTAAAAAATGAAAAGCTTAAAGCATGACGCTGAAGCTTAAAGTTTATTTACTACTATCTAATGTCTTAAGTCTAATATCTAAAGTCTCACATCGAATATGCTTCATCTCCTCAAAATCGATTTAAAGAAAATGACAAGCTACCGCACCTTCTGGGTGATCTGTGGTTTGTATTTTATTACGCTTGCCTTTACAACAGCCAGTGGAATGGAATTTTTAAAGTGGCTTGCCAGTACCTTTGAAGATTTTGGTTCGAGTTTAAATATTGATCGCATTCCGCTGTATCACTTTCCGGATGTGTGGCTCAACCTCATTTGGTTTAGCGGCTGCCTGAAAATTGTATTGGCCATTATGGTTGTGATTTCGGTGACGAATGAATTTACCTATCGCACCATTCGTCAGAATATTATTGATGGTATGAGTCGCGCGCAGTTTTTATTTTCGAAAGTGTTAACCAATGTGTTACTCAGCTTAATGAGTGTGGTAATGATTTTTGTCATTGGACTGGTGACCGGTATGATCTACAGTCCGTATATCGATTTCCAAAATATTATAATCGACCTTGAATTTTTCCCCGCTTACTTCCTAGAGATCTTTTTCTTCTTGTCCTATGCGTTGATGATGAGTATACTCATTCAGCGATCGGGTCTTACCATTATTATATTGTTACTATCACAGATGATTGAAGCCATTATTACGGCAAACATTGATGATGTTGTTCCTGAAATCATTCCTTTTTTTCCAATGCGTTCCATCTGGAATTTGATTCAGATACCTTATCAACGCTATGCCTTCCAGGAAATTCAGGATTATTTGTTATTCTCTTCTGTGGCGATTGTTGTGGGATGGATTATGATCTTCAATTACCTCAGCTATTTGAAGTTGAAGAAATCGGATATTTAGATTGGGAAAGTCTTGAAAGAGATAAAGAGTTACGGCAACAAAAATGTTGTAAGATATCTTAAGTAAACTTTATCCATGAAAAAGTTCTTCGGGTATTCATTACTAACAATTTTAGCTATCTACTTTTTTGCATGTGGATTCTTATACTTTGTTCAAGATAAATTACTTTTCTTTCCACAGAAATTAGACAAAGATTACTCTTTTCAATTTGATGGAAAATTTAATGAAAAGAATATCAAAGCTAAGGACGGGACAATTTTAAACGGACTTTTATTTAAAGCTGATAGTTCAAAGGGACTAATTTTTTATTTACATGGAAATGGTGGTTCATTAAGCTCGTGGGGAGATGTTGCAAAGACCTACACAGAACTAAGCTATGACGTATTCATATTAGACTACCGTGGATATGGAAAAAGTGCTGGAGCGATAACCGGCCAAAAACAACTCTATGGAGATATTCAAACTGTTTATGACGAACTGAAAAAGGAATATTCTGAAGATAACATCATTGTTTTAGGATACTCCATTGGTACAGGACTTGCCTCCAAGGTTGCTTGCGAAAACGAACCCAAACTTCTTATTTTACAAGCACCATATTATAGCTTGACTGATATGATGAGACATACCTATTCAATTATCCCTACGTTCATTTTGAAATACAAACTTGAGACAAACAAAAACCTAGTGAATTGTAAAATGCCAGTCGTCATATTTCACGGTGACCAAGACGAAGTTATTTATTATGGTTCCTCATTAAAACTAAAAAGAGAAGCGTTTAAGAGTGACGACAAATTAATAACTCTAAGAGGTCAAGGACATAACGGAATGACTGAAAATGAAGATTACCGAAGCGCGCTAAAACAAATATTGGCAAACGAATGATAAAACGGACTAGCGACAGTATGTATGTTACATTGTTGTACGCAGTCTAAATTTGTAGTTTAGTTTTTAAATAATGTTTTGTTGTATTGGATAATTTCTTTTTCAAAAACAAGCATCACACATCCGTAAACGTTTTAGTCAATTAAATGAAGAGACGAAATTTTATAAAAAGAATCCTATTGGGAACATTGGGGATTGGTGCTCTAACCGGACTCTACACTTGGCAAGTCGAGCCCTTCTGGCTTGAGTTTGTAAAAAAGAGAATGCCTATTAAAAATCTTCCTGACAACCTGGTGGGAAAAACACTTATGCAAGTCAGCGACTTGCATATTGGAAACCGATTCGACTATCAATATATTATTGAGTCATTAGAAAAGGCCAAGAAATTTCAACCTGACTATGTTGTTTATACTGGTGATTATATTAGTTACGAAAACGAAAAACAATTTGAGCAGCTTGATGTGGTGCTAAAACATTTTGTTAAAGGAAGGAATGCGACTGTTGCTATATTAGGTAATCATGATTATGGCATAAACTGGTCTCAACAATCAGTGGCAGATCAGGTTTCGAAGCGATTGGAAAGTTCAGGCGTACACGTTTTGAAAAATCATCAGAAAGAATTTGATGGATTAAATATTATAGGACTTGATGATTACTGGGGGCTGAACTTTGCGCCTGAAAATGTAATGCGCCAGCATGATCAATCAAAAGCAAATATTGTACTTTGCCACAACCCTGATGTTTGCGACTTAGAAGTTTGGAATGGTTATAAGGGTTGGATTCTATCGGGTCATACACATGGTGGACAATGCAAACCACCTTTTCTAAAAGCTCCATTATTACCAGTTAGAAACAAAAAGTATTCACAAGGAAAAATTGATTTAGCTGACGGAAGAACTCTTTATATCAATAGAGCTCTGGGACACTTATGGCAAGTAAGGTTTAATGTAAGACCCGAGATTACTATTTTCGAACTGAACAGTGCTTAGCAGAAAAAATGACAAACAACGTTTCGGTAAGATCTACAACTGCCTAAGCGCATAAATTTTCTCCGATACTTCTGTTTCCGACATCGTAGACATCAGCACCCAGTTCATATCTTTAATTTGTAGTGGTGTGTAAGCACAAAGAACAGCGCCCTGACTATTTTGATCAACTTGTGTTCCGGTTAATCCACGCAAAGCCTTTTCAGACGATTCATTTTTCACTTCTTCCAGCAAGATACAGGTATTCGTTTTTTGAATCTGGTTGACTACTGCTGATGAGTATCCATTTGCTCGTAAATCAGAAAGGTAACGTTCACTGTCTTGAGTAAGTCCGCGGGAAATGGAGCGAAGCTTATGATCTTCTCCAACCATAAACGTTTCCCCCGTTGCACCTAGCCCATCTTCTTCCCATTTATTATTTCCCGTCAGGATCTGATTGATTTTATTAATCGGCATTTGGAAAACCAGTATTCCAATCTTCTTTCCGTGATCGTAAATGGGTGACGCAATGAACGATGCGGGTGCAAGGTATGATGGATCATACGGCTCAAAGTCCACTAATTTCACAAAGTCAAGATCGGTACTATCAACGGCTTGCTTCACTACACGACCAAAGTTTGTTGTTTTGTAGATTCCGGTAAGAAGACTGGTAGCAAAATCTACTTCTTTAAAAACCGAGTACAACATGTCGCCCGTCTCATGATCAATCAGGAAAATATCGTAGTACCCGAATTTCTCCAGAAAGTTTTTCATAAGCGGATGAAACTCAGCATGAGCAGCACTGTATGCACTACCATCTTTTGCATCGTTTAGTAAATGCTTTTCTCCTGTTGGGTTTTGGTTTGATGAAATGTATAAGTACTGAAGTGTTAATGCTCTCAATTCTTGAGGTAAATAATCTTCAGGTGTTTTAATGTCCGTAGCGTTGTCGTTTAGCTTTGGCAGAAAATCGTTCTCATAATAGCTAAGCAAGCTGGTTTTCATCTTCGCCATTTTATCGGCAGACGATTCTTCTATTTGATAAAATGCAGTTCGGAATGCCTTTATTGCTTCAACAACCGTTTTGTTCTCCGAGAAGGTAATGATCTGATTTCGGATGATGTCGAAATAATATTCAACACTTCTTTTCTTGGTAAAGTTGATGGACTTGAGCTGATCGAATTTTGAATCGTAAGTAAGTTCCGTTAATTGTTTGAATAGCGCATTGTATTTTCTGTTGATCTCTTCTTGTGTTGCCTGAAGTTCTTCCTGATTCTGACGCAGCTCTTCTTCTTGTGATTTCATTTGTTCAGCCTGGTGCTGACTCTCTGCCAGAAGTTTTGCTGTGTTGTCACTGATTCGAAAAGAGGTTACGGCATGGGCAATGTTCTCTCCGAGATTTTCCATAAAAGCAATCTGGTACTTTTCGAACTCTTTGAATGAAGCGAGTTCGATCAGGCCCACCATTGTATCATTTACTTTTAGTGGCACAATGATCACACATCTTGGTGCAGCATCACCAAGTCCAGAAGTAATGTGCACATAATCTTTCGGCACCTTCTTCAGATAGAGGGTTCGTTTCTCCAGAAATACCTGTCCAAGGATACCATTTCCGATTTCAACGCGCTTGGCGAGAAACTTTGCTCTGTTGTAAGCATAGCACGATTTCATTTCTAGAAAGGGATCTTGTGGCTGATCATCATTTAGAATGAAGACTGCTCCCTGATTTACATTCAATACAGTTACCAGATTCTTGATAATCTTATCCGACAGTGTTTTTAAATTTCGGTTTGACTGTAAGACCGCAGCAAAACGTGCCAGACTTTCTGTGGCCCAAATTCGTTTTTCATCTTCAGCCTTCAGGGCAACGAGATCATCCTTCATTTTTAAAAGAGAATGACCAAGTAAATCAGAGTCGCTTGCCGGTTGAAAGTTGGCAGTGAGATTACCTTCTCCAATCTGACGTGTAAACTCTGCGGTTTCCTTTAAACTGCTGGTTAACTGATTGAGCGAAATGGCGATTGCAGCTACTTCATCATCACCTTCTATGGGAACGGCATTTTGTTTTCCTTCTGCCAACTCCGCTACGCTATTCTTAATATGTAAAATCCGAAGAGATAGTCTGTTGACATAGAGTGCAGAGACTAAAATGGTGACAAGCAGCACAACACCAAGAATTACAGAGAGCCATACGGGTGAGATGTCTTGTTGCTCCCGGTTGAAATAAAAAATCAAAGCAATGATGAGGAGGGTTGGAATTGAAATAATAACAGCAAACAACTGACGTGAGAACTTCAGTTCTTGTAACATAGTAAACACATTCATCTGTTTTAGTAAAGGCTCCTGTTAACAATAATACCTTTTGGGAAGAACAAAAAATAGTAATGGGAAAGAAGAAATTTCGAAAACGTGTGCGGAAGTTGATAGAAACCGCAGAGGATGCAGAGGTTCGCATAGGAATTCTCTGGAATGGATTGACTCCGCGGTTCACTGCGCCCTTTGCGGTTAACCTGTATTTACTGGGATAAACAAGATGAAATTGCTACTTTCATTTCTTTAAACCATCCTTATGAACCGTAGAGATTTTATTTCCAAAGTAGGTATTGGCTCAACACTCCTTACCTTACCAACACTGACAACCCAAAATGCCTTTGGTGCAACTCAGCAAAAGAAACTTGGCGTAGCCTTGGTTGGTCTTGGCTATTATGCTGAATTCAAATTGGCGACTGCCTTGCAAGAAACCACAAACTGTTACCTCGCAGGTATTGTAACCGGAACACCTGCAAAGAAAGAAAAATGGAAACAACAGTTTAATATTCCTGAAGAGAACTGTTATACCTACGAAACCTTTGATAGCATTATCAATAATAAATCCATTGACATTGTTTATGTAGTGCTACCTAACTCCATGCACCATGAATATGTAATTCGCGCAGCAAAAGCAGGTAAGCATGTGATTACCGAAAAACCGATGGGCATGTCGGCAAAAGAATGCCAGGAGATGATTGCGGCCTGCAAGAAAGCCAACGTAAAACTTTCGGTAGGATATCGCCTCCATTTTGAACCTTATAATTTAGAGGCAGCTCGTGTTGGACAGAAGCAAGAATTTGGTAAGGTAAAAGTGGTTGAGACTTCAATGGGTTTTAAAATTGGAGATCCCACGCAATGGCGATTAAAGAAAGCATTGGCAGGAGGTGGAGCGATGATGGATGTTGGAATTTATGCTATACAAGGCGCGCGTTATTCAACAGGTGAAGAACCGGTTTCAGTAACGGCACAGGAGTTCAAAACCGATCCAGTAAAGTTTAAAGAAGTTGATGAAACGATTCTGTGGCAGATGGAATTTCCAAGTGGCATTGTTTCCAACTGCATGACATCTTATGCCACCCACATGGAACGACTTTTTATTTCTGCTGAAAGCGGATGGCTTGAACTTCGCCCGGCATTTGGTTATGGGCCGTTGGCAGGTAAGACGAGTAAAGGTGTGTTGGATTTTCCACAAGTAAATCATCAGGCGAAGCAGATGGAAGACTTCGCGAAGTGTGTTGCGGAAAACAGAGAATCAAGTGTGAGCGGTGAAGAAGGATTGAAAGATGCAAAAGTGATTGAAGCCATTTACAAAGCTATTAAGACGAAGGGGAAAGTGATGGTTTAGATATATAAACCGTAGACATTAAGAGTTCTTAGCGAATGATTCCAATAGTTACTACCAGTGACTATTACAAAAAATAATTACTGTATTATGAAAAATATTCTTTCTCTTATTTTTACCTTTTGTGCCTTAGCAATTTTTGCACAAACAAAATCTATTAAAACTTCACCAGTTCTTGCAGAAGGTTCCGCTGCCAGTGTTGGAATGTCAGAAGAACGGTTAGCAAGGATAGACGCCATGTGTAAGGAAGCGTTGGATCAATCTCAGGTTCCGGGCATGGTAGCATTGGTAGCGCGAAATGGAAAGATTGTTTACTACAAAGCATTTGGCAAAGCCGATAACGAATCAGGAAGAGTTTTAAAACGAGATGATATTTTCAGAATTGCATCACAATCAAAAGCCATTACCTCAACGGCCGTAATGATGCTTTGGGAGGAAGGCAAGTTTAAGTTAGACGATCCAATCTCAAAGTACATTCCAGAGTTCAAAGATGAACAAGTACTTGACACGCTTTATGCCGATGGGACCTATCGTACCAAACCTGCGAATAAACCCATTACCATTCGACATTTGATAACACACACTTCCGGAATTGGATATGGTGTTATTGACGGAGACGAGCGATTTAAAAAGATATACAAGAAGGCAGGCATTACTGATTTATTCACTACCGAAAATATCAGCATTGGAGAAAGTGTAAAGAAGCTTGCTAAACTCCCATTGCATCATAATCCTGGAGAAAAATTTACCTATAGCGAAGGACTCGATGTACTCGGTTATTTTATTGAAGTAGTATCCGGCATGCCGCTTGATGAATTTTTCAAGACGCGAATTTTCAATCCATTAGGAATGAACGACACAGGGTTTTATTTACCGGAAGCAAAGTATAAACGATTGGTGTCCGTTCAGAAAAAAGAGAATGGAGCATGGGTGAAATATCCAACAACTTTTTATGATCCTGATTATCCGATCAGTGGAGCAAAGAAATTTTTTTCAGGAGGAGCTGGTCTTTCCAGTACAGCTAAAGACTATGCTACCTTTCTGCAAATGTATTTGAACAACGGAGAGTTAAACGGTGTTCGCATACTCAGCAGGACAACCATACAATTCATGATGGCCAATCAGGTTGGTGATCTTTGGAGTGGCGGATCATATTACGGATTAGCATTTGGTGTTCTCGATGAAAAAGGACAGGCCATGGGAGGGAAAGGCAGTACAGGAACATTCGATTGGGGCGGATACTTTAACACCCAATATTTTGCAGATCCAAAAGAAAAAATTATTGGTATTATATTAAAGCAAACCCAAAACACCGATGTTGATCATACCGGTTGGAAATTTCGCCAGCTCGTAGGTCAGGCTGTTGATGATTGATGGAATGCAATCTGTAAGTGCAGTTCCTGTTTTTTTATCCGATCAAAATCACCAACGATCTTAACACCTATGATTCATTGAGCACAATGGATCAGGTTGCGAAAGATTAATTATGCTGACGGTAGAAAAAAGTAGAAATAATAAACATTGAAGCCTTATTATTGCGGATAAACATTATTCTATGAAATCAAGATGTATTCAATTGTTTGTGATTTGTATCCTAATGATTACAAACGCCTATTCTCAAAACTTTGAAGGTACAATTGTGTATCAGAATGTTTATAAAAGTAAAGTGCCGGGTGTGCCCGATGCGCAATTCTCTACCATGATGGGGACTACTCAAGAGTACAGCATAAAGGGTGGAAATTACAGATCATCGATGAATGGTACTTTGGTAAAATGGCAGATCTATATTAATCAGGATAACAAGCTTTACACAAAGATGTCGAATATACAACCTATTTTATGGAATGATGGAGCCGTGAATACGGATGAAGTATTGAGTTCTGAAATCAATAAGAATGTAGTTGAAATTTTAGGACAGATGTGTGATGAACTCATTATGACGTGTAAAAGCGGAGTTCAGAAGTTTTACTTCAGTAGTAATCAAAAAGTTGATGCTGGCTTATACATGAAGCATAAGTTTGCTAACTGGAATGAAGTCCTTGGAAAGGCCAATGCAATTCCTTTAAAAATAATCATGACTACTCCTCAGTTCTTTGTTGAAAGTATCGCAATAGAAATTATTCCGAAGAAACTGGATGATACACTATTTAAATTGCCGCCTGATAGCAAGCTTGAAAAAAGCCCGTATTAAAGTTTACGCTTTTTTGTCTGGAGGTAAACTCCCAAGCAAAATCTTTATTTCATTTTTTCAAACGCTAATCAGTAAATCAGCCTTCCTTTCGTATCACATCAAAAAGGAACAGCATAATGCCGAATGAATAAATGAATTTTGTTTGTTCTAATTCTGAGGAGCGCCATCATCTACCCAGCAGGCAATCAATTTAATTTGGTCTTCAGACAATGCTCCGCCAGGCGCAGAAGATCCTCCTTTCGGCATTTGTCCACTACCTGTTTTGGATTTTATTAAACTCGCTTTCGACTTTGCTACGGAGTAGGTAAACCAATCGCCATTGTCAGGATGACAACCGGTAAAATTACATTTGGCAGTAAAAATTTCCTTCACACCACCTACTCCTTCATAAACAATACCAGTCGAGCCTTTTCCAACAACAGCATTCAATGTAATGCTACAATTTTCTGCATCCTTTACTGTAACCGAATAGGTTCCGTTATTCAAATTTGAAAAAGTAAAGAAAGAATTGAATGAGCCAGAACCTAACTTATATTGATACGGCTCTGTTCCTCCACTTGCTGTTACTGTAATTTCCCCATTGCCATTTAAGCATTGAGTGTCCTCTATCACTTCAGCATCGGCATCAAGCGTTGATGCTAAATTGGCAAGGACAATATTAGAAGAAGTAGCTTCGCATCCTTTGCTATCTTTTGTAGAAATAATATAAGTGCCGGCTCCAAGGTTTGAAAACACTGCGGATGATTGATATGTACCAGAGCCCAATTTATACTGATAGGGTTCAACACCTCCTGATGCAACAGCTGTTAGCTGCCCGTCATTGCTACCACATCCGCTGGGAATGGTGATGTTAGCAGGAGGAACCGCGACAGCAATTGTTGTACAATCAGGGCCCGATGGTTCTTCACTACCTGAACAACCTGAATAAAGGATAAGTGTGCTTAACGCGATTGAGGAAAGTAAAATAGAGAGGGTTTTCATTTATGTAGGGATAAAAAGTTATACCGTAAAGAGAAAAAACTACCAAGGCTGGCTAATGAAATATTGCCATCGCCAACACCTGCTAAGGGTACTTTTATAAAAGGCTCAACTTGAATGACTAATTGATCATTCAGTTGCTTTTGAAATCCAACGCTAAGGTTCAGCATTTTAAACCATTCATTATTTTCTTTGGTTACCGTACTGTAGTACGTTCGGGTGCCATAGGGCGTATCAACTTCATACTCATAATTTTCTTCATTCATTAAATATGAAGAGAACCCGGCACTGGCAAAGAATGAATATCTTTTTTCAGGAGTGAAGTAGTAATTTGCATTGATGGGAATATCCCACATGCGACAATCCCCATACGCTCTGTCTGCATGATACCCGTTGTAGTCTACATCTTCTGCCGAGTAATATTTTCTTGACCAAATTGCTCCTGCGCTAAGCGAAAGATTTTTGTTCATGAAGTACTCAAGAACTAAACCGTAATTGACACCCATCTTTTCAACAGTCTTAAACTGATCGGAAGAGAAATCAGGAGCTATTGTGGCTTTAATGGCCAAACGGGTAAAGGATTTTTTTTCAGCAGATGAGTCTAGCTTACCGGATTCAGCTTTGCTGTTGTTTGTTGCTTCTTCTAAGGCAATAATAATTTCTACTGAGTCGATTACGCCATCACTTTGTCCAATTGGAAGTGATGTTTGTTCCTTTACTTCGCTTGTGCATGAATTGTTCCTTTCTGAATTCAAATCGGAAGGACTCGTAGTTTGGTCTTCTGAAGCAATTACCTTAATGCTTTCTGCGCTTAAAATTTTAGAGGTGTTGGATTGCTCAATGTTTGAAGATGAATTTTTATTTATGTTACGATTATCCAGAGTATTATTTTCGTCATTAAGGTTTGAATGGTTAGCAATTTTTGTTTGACTGGAATTTAATGTTGGGGATGAAGGCAATTTGGTTGGTGTCTGATCAAGTATAGAAGAAGGATTCTTTGCTGTTGATTTTAACGAGCTAACCTCTTTCGCAGTATGATTACTACTCTTCTCTTTTTCTTTCGATTGAACAATGGAATTACCTTTAGGTAAAGTGGATTGAGCAACACTTGCAGTTTTTGTTTCTACACCTGTGCTACCTCCTGTTTCTGTTTGAGCGATACGATTAGTAAGATCATCTGTAGTCTGACCGGTACTCGGAGCTTTCTCATTTTGAACAGTGGATGGAATGGATTGCGTTGCCATTTCCATTGTTGGTTCATTATTAAATAAACCGAGCCAAATTACTACACCCAATATTAAACCAACCCCTGTCCATGTATAGTAATTTGACCACGGTCGTTTTGAAGCTTCAAGCCGATTGGCCATGTCATCCCAATCTTCAGGATTAAACTGCGGCTGCTGTTGTTCAGCGGCCTGCTTGAAGAGTTTATCAATATCTTCGTCAGATAGATTTTGCATAAACAACGTTTTGATTTTTCTGAATTTTATTTCGGAGGACTTCCCGCGCTTTAGATAAATTAGACTTAGAGGTTCCTTCAGAGATATTTAAAATATCACCAATCTCTTTGTGATTATAACCATCAATGGCATATAAGTTAAACACGGCTCGATAGGCAGGTGTGAGTTGCTGCACTAATGTGATCAATTCCTGATACCCCAGTTCTTCCATAGCCGAAGCGGAGGTAACAAAAGGTTGCTCTGCATCGATCGATACCTGATTATAATGTTTTACTTCTTTTCGATAATGATCAATGGCGGTGTTGATCATAATTCTTCTGAGCCATCCTAAAAAGGAAGTCTGAGGATTGTATTGATCTATTTTCAAAAACACTTTCATAAATCCGTCATTCATAATTTCCTTTGCCTCTTCCTTTGTTTTGGAGTATCGCAAACAAATGCTCATGGCATAGGCATAATGGTGCTTGTACAGCATCCGCTGACTTTCACGATTCTGCTGTTTGCATCCTTCCAGGAATAGGAGCATTTCAGTTTGGGTTTCTATTTCTTTAATAGGTATTTCAGGCACAGGACGGGACGGCTGGAAAAAGGGTTGCCAGTCTGATAACAAATTTCACTAAAAAAATGGCTGTATTAGCTTGAGTATTATAAAAAAGTGTCTGGTAGGATTATCCTTTCCTTTTCTTCACAAGACCGGCTATCAGTATTGAGATGCCTGCAAGGAATGGACCATAAGCAATTATAAATGAGTTACCTGTTCCGATTGCGTTAAGGTAAGTGGCTATTGTTAGAAAGGCACCGAGCACAGTAAGAAATGCACCAAAGAGGATAATGTTATTTGAATACTTATTTGATGATTTAGTGACAGCGCGATTTTGAAGTTCTTTATCTATCAATTTGACAATTATTCGAACATCGTCTTCATCGATATGATTTGCTTCAAGCTCTTGTCGTACCTGATGAAATTCAAAGCCTGGTTTTGAAAGTTTATCGAGATAGTATTCTATTAGTTTCGCTCTATTCATTTTTATACAACATCGGTACAAACAAAAAAAATAGTTGTTGGTATCAGGTTGCTACCTTCCCCAATGTTTTTTTCAAACTAGCTCGCGCCATTATTGTTGCAGTAATAGTCAACACAGCTCCAAGAAGCATAGGTGCGCCAGGTAAATAATAAGGCGCAGCACTATCGGTAAAATAGGCAAATGTATTTGTCATCACTGGAGGCCCAATAATTGAAGTTACGCTCATGAGTCCGGTGAGTGCGCCTTGTAGTTCACCTTGTTCGTTTGATGGTACTTGCGTTGAGATGATTCCTTGTAAGGCGGGGCCCGCAATTCCTCCAAAACAATAGACAACGGTGAAGGCAAACATCATCCATGATTGAGTCGCCAGTGCAAAAAGAACGAACCCAAGTGCGTTCATTCCCAAGCCAACATAAACGCTGCGCTGCTGTCCAAGTTTTGGAATAATGATTCGAATCAATCCACCCTGAACAATGGCAAAGACTAATCCAACAACGGCCAGAGAGTAGCCAACAATTGTTGCACTCCAGTGGAATTTCTCCATGGTATAAAAGGACCAGTTACTTTGAACAGCATGCGATGATATGTAAACCAATACCAGCGATGCAACCAAGCCGAGAATAACGGGGTAGCGTTTTAAATTAAGTAAGGAGCTGATTGGATTCGCCCGCGACCATTCAAACTTTCTTCTGTTTTCCGGCTTAAGCGATTCCGGAAGAATAATTAATCCGTAAAGAAAATTGACAAGCGATAAACCGGCTGCTACCATGAACGGCACACGCGAACCGAATGGTTCAAGTAGCCCACCCATCATCGGACCAATAATAAAACCTAATCCGAACGCAGCACCAATGATTCCAAAATTCTGTGCTCGTTTCTCAGGTGTGCTGATGTCGGCAATGTAAGCTGCACCTGTTGTGAAGCTTGCACCCATCATACCGGCAATAATTCTTCCGACAAAAAGCCAGGCTAGTGTTGGCGCGAGGGCAAGAAAAATATAATCAAGTCCAAAGCCGAAAAGTGATGCTAGTAAGACTGGCCTTCTACCATAGCGATCACTTAACCCACCAACAATTGGTGCACAGATAAATTGCATTGAAGAGTAGGCAAGTAGCATCCATCCGGCATAAGGTGCAGCCTCGCTAAGTGTTCCTCCTGTAAGTTCTTGAATGAGTTTCGGCATAACAGGAATGATGATCCCCAAACCGATGATATCAATAAGTAGTGTTACAAAAATAAAACCAAGGGCAGGACGCTTAGAAGACATAGGAATGGTATTCAGACATTTGGGCAAGGTAAGCGTAATTTTGAAAACGCACCAATCCTTTACATTAGGGTTAGATTAGTTCCCGTTACTTGCAACAGGGTAATTTTCTCCAGGAGATCTTCTTTATTTTTCAAGGCAACTTCAAATGTTATGGAGCAAGCTTCATTAAATGATTGATCCAGAATAGAAAGATCAAAATCTTTTACGAGGCGCATGACTTCCGGTGTCGATACATAATCATAGGTAATTGAAATTTTCTCTTTTACTTCTTCTTCTATAATAAGTGCATTCTTCAAAGCATCTTCAGCGGCAGATTTGTATGCGCTGATCAATCCGCCAACGCCAAGCTTTACACCACCAAAGTAACGAACCACAACAATTAATACATTGGTTAAATCATTCGACCGTATTTGCCCAAGGATGGGATCACCAGCAGAATGATTAGGCTCACCATCATCCGAAACGCGAAAGTGTTTTTTCTCAGGACCCAGCATCCATGAAAAGCAGTGATGTCGGGCATCAAAATATTCTTTTCGAAGAGCTTCAAGATTCTCTTTTATTTCAACCTCAGATGCAACCGGAAAAGCAAAAGCCAGAAATTTACTTCCCTTTTCTTTGTATGAGCCTTTTACGGGTTTTTGAATTGTTCGGTACGAAAAGGCGGGCATGTGTAACCGTTTGCTGGTTTTAGTTGTCTAAAGTGATGTAAATATAGTACATGACAAAAGGTAAGGAGTGCTCAAATCCGAACAGTGAAAAAATATGCTGATTAATGCAACCCTATTCTTTCGTTCACAGTCTATATATGTACTTAAAAAATCGAATCCAAAAACTCCATTAAAATATGAAAAAGCAATTATCCCTTTTCGCACTTGTTTGCCTACTGTGCGTATCATTTAGTTTTGCCCAAACACGCGAAATCCGGAATGTAAGCACGTTTACAAAAATTGCGTTTCGTGTACCTGGCAAATTATACCTACGGCAAGGTGCTGTTCAGAAAGTAGAAATTGAAGGTAAGAAAGATGTGTTGAAAGAAATTGAAACAGAGGTAAGCGGAGGTAAATTAGTGGTGGGTAAAGAAGGAAGCTGGAGCAATTGGAGTTGGGGAGATAATGACGATGATGCAGTGAATGTTTACATCACTGTGAAGGATATTGAAGCGTTGAGCGTGAGTGGGTCAGGAGATTTAATTGGTGAAACAAAATTTACTACTGGTGATCTTGATTTGAATGTGAGTGGTTCAGGCTCATTAAAAATTGAAGTGGATGCTTCAGGCGATTTGGAAGCAGATGTTTCAGGTTCTGGCGATATTGATTTGAAAGGTAAATGCAAAAGTTTCAACAGCGATGTAAGTGGTTCTGGAAAAGTAATGATGTCGGTAAGTGTTTCAGAGAAAGCAGATTTTGGTGTCTCCGGATCTGGTAGAATAATGGCCAGCGGTTCTGCTGAGAAAGTAAAAGCTTCCATTAGCGGATCAGGAAAAGTATTGGCTTCTGATTTAGTAACCAATAGCTGCGAAGTGCGCATATCAGGTTCTGGTGATGTAGAGATTAATGTGAAGACCGAGTTGGATGCAAATATTTCCGGAAGTGGAACAGTAAGTTACAAAGGTAATCCAAGCAAAGTAAACAGCCATTCATCGGGAAGTGGTAAGGTAAGTAAGATGTAATTCTTTAGGAATATAGAATACAGGATTTAGAATATAGCCCCGATACCTATCGGGATTAGAATGAAGGAGCGAGAGAGAAATCTTTCGCTCTTTTATTTATGCGCAATCAACCCTTTTACAATAAGGTATTGTGCTGATATGTAGGTGACCATAATCCAAACATGACCATTCGGAAGCGGAGTTAAAAACTTGTTGATGGCAAGCAACGAATCGGAAGCCATAAAGAGAAGAGCTCCAACAAAAACCATCCAGAAACTAGGTGAGGTAGTTTTGCCTAATCGTAGCAATGCATTTAATGTCATCACCACCAGCACAAGTGCATACACCATTACCGGAATTTTTAAATTACCTAATACCGGATACAGCACATACACCAATCCGGTTCCCGTTAAAATAATCGGAAAAGCTAATCTTACTTTTTGAACACCTTGTAATCCGTTTTCAGATTCATCATGTTGATGTTGACGATAGGTAAAAATGTAAAACACATGCGATACTAAAAATGCAATCAGACCCATCATAAAGAACGAACCATCTGTATCATGAAGCATCAGGAGAATATCACCAGCACCAGAAAAGAATAAAGCAACAAGTAACGTGCGCGAGCGATCTTCTTTTGAAACTGCCGTCAGGTAATAGAAAATTAGCGAAGCGATAATAAGTGGTTTACAAATGGTGTGCAGTAATTCGATTCCAGTTATCAGCGAAAGAATTTCTCCAGTACTAACGATTAAAAAAACGGAAGTTGCTATTCTTTTCATACTAATGATTTAACCGGTTTTCGGGAGAATATCAAATAAAGAAATGCTGATCCACTTAAAAGGCTACATATAAGAAAGGTAATGAAAAAATTTTCTGAATTATTACTGTAAACAAAACCAGAAAGCAGTGCGCCAAGTCCAATGCCCATTTCCATAAAAATATAAAGGGAAGCTACGCCTCGTCCTTTATGATGTGGATCACTTAGATCCGTTGCCCACGCCAATAGAGTAGGGGAGGTAGCACCTTGAGCAAAGCCGTATAATGCTACACCAATAATTAATTGTGCCTGGGTTGTGGATGATCCGATAATTAACAGGGCAACGGTAATTAATGTTGAAGAGACTATCAACACGGATCTTCTTCCCCAGCGGTCTGAGGCTTTGCCGCCAATCAAACGGACAACAAGTGTTGCAAGAGTAAGGTATGTAAAAAGTAGCCCCTTATTTTTGATGCCCACAAATTGTCCGAAGTCAGGGATGATTGTGAACACTGCTCCATATGCAAAAGCACATAGCACCATTACAAGACA
>DAIQPD010000168.1:0-9012 GCA_036787535.1 Chryseolinea sp. | reverse complement strand
TATTACCCCGTCTTTTGATACTTTACGCATTGCATCGGCAATCAGTTTACCAATTTTTGCATCATTGTTGGCAGACACTGTTGCAACTTGTTCTATTTTATCATAGTTGTCACCCACAGTTTTTGATTGCAATTTGATGTTGGCTACAACTGATTCAACAGCTTTGTCTATACCACGCTTCAAGTCCATTGGGTTAGCACCAGCGGCTACGTTCTTGATGCCGTGTGAGTAGATTGCTTGTGTTAAAACAGTAGCAGTTGTTGTACCATCACCAGCAGCATCTGCAGTTTTAGAAGCAACTTCTTTCACCAATTGAGCACCCATGTTTTCGATAGGATCTTTCAATTCGATTTCTTTCGCTACAGACACACCGTCTTTTGTTACTGTTGGTGCACCAAATTTCTTATCAAGAATAACGTTACGGCCTTTAGGACCAAGCGTTACTTTGACTGCGTTCGCTAATTTATCAACACCTTTCTTTATCTTATCTCTTGCGGTGGTATCGAATGTTATTTCTTTTGCCATGATTCTATAATATTTAGTATTGTGAATTAAATGATTCCGAAAATGTCAGAGTTACGCATGATCAGGTACTCTTTGCCATCGATCGTGATTTCAGTACCGGCATATTTGCCGTACAAAATATTGTCACCAACTTTTACTGTTACGGGCTTGTCTTTGATGCCTTCTCCAACAGCAATTACTTTACCTTTTTGAGGTTTTTCTTTTGCTGTGTCTGGGATATAAAGGCCAGAGGCTGTTTTAGTCTCTGCTTCTGCGGCTTCAATAAGCACGCGATCTTCATTGGGTTTGAAATTGATCTTTGCCATATACATGGATGATTTAAAGGTTAAACAATTTAGTGTTGCCCTTCCGCTTTAACACGATTTATGCCATGGCGAAAAGGAGGTGCAATAACGGACAAATTTTCTACAAACTGGCAGCTCGAACCTTCTTTGGATAAGGAATAACAGACCTCTTGGCAGGTTTGGCAGGCTTAGATTTGTTTTAAATTAGGCTAAAATCCTGTTTTGTCAGGGATGTAAAATGGATGATTTACAGAAATGTAACAATGCCATAGCCATCGCGATCAGGTTCTGGTTTGGATAATGTTTGGTGAAAGCGATCACCTCACCGAAGTATCATTATTGATTTCAATCAAATGTCCATCCGGATCTTTAAAATAGATTTGCTTAACTCCATCAGGACGAACGGTTGGTTCTTTAGCTGTGCCCGGCCAGTTTGTGTACTCTACATGATATTTATCGAGGTTAGCGATAAAGGCTTCCATAGATTTTACGCTAAAGCACAGATGATCATTTTTATCGCGGACTAACTCTTTCTTCTCGCCTTCAATTAAATGAAGGTGTCCAGCCGCGCCAAGGGTAAACCAGGTATGCCTGCCATCGTGAAAAGGCTCCGGTATTTGTTTGAGGTTTAGGATGTTTTCGTAGAAGGTTGTGCTGGTTTTTAAGTTGGTTACATAAACACCAATATGATTAAGCGATACAGCTATCTCTGAGTTTGAAGTTGATTGGGCATTACCTATCTGAGATGAAATGCTCGCCATGCATAATAAAGCGAATCGAAATAAATTCTTCATGTAGTTGATTCTTTTTTTGATTGTCCGAAGGTATAGAATAATTAATATGGAAAATCAGGATTGTTATGAACGGAAGAAAGACACTATTAAAATTTCAATGCCGTTACGGTAAGCTTTTCCCTATGGCCTCACCTCAATCCTCTCCGGAGGAGAGGAAGTTAGAGGAGCTTACCGTAACGACATTGATTAAAATTCGATCAAAGGTTTTTATTGATAGCTGATTAATCCTACTTTAGACTTTCAAAATATTGATTTCTTATGATTAGTAGAAGAACCGTATTAAAGCAAATGGCTTTTGCAACAGGGGCAATAGCATTGGCACCTTCGCTCGTTAGTTGTGAGAGCAGTAGCAGGCCATCTCCATTGTTTAAAAATATTCTGGTTACTGAGGATCAGGATGAGATGCTTGCCTTGATTTCGGAGACCATCATACCGATGCCGAACACGGCAGAAGGAAAGAAAGACAATTCCACACATGAATACACGGCAAGAATGATTGACGATTGTATGTCGAAGAAAGATCAGGAGAAATGGCTGCAGGGGCTGAATCAATTTGCTGAGCTTGCCAAAACACAAGGCAAAAGCGACTTTACAAAAATGGATACGGCAAGCCGTGTAAAATTTCTGATTGACTTAGATGCTAGCAAAGAAGAAAAGGAGGTCAATTTCTTTTTTAAAACCATGAAAGGATACACTCTTCGTGGATATACTACTTCAGAATATTATTTAACCAACATACGGGATTATAAAATATTACCCGGCAAGTTTAAAGGCTGTGTACCCGTATCTAATCCTTCCTAATTTTATAAAATGGCAAATCTTCAAGATTCAAAAAGCGATCGCACTTTCGATGTAATTGTAATCGGCTCGGGCATCAGTGGCGGCTGGGCTGCAAAAGAGTTTACTGAAAAAGGATTAAAGACTCTCGTGCTCGAACGTGGTCGTGATGTAAAACATTTGGTGGATTATCCTACTACGAACATGAAGCCCTGGGAGTTTGCGCATCGTGGTGAGATGCCAGCATCGGTTACAGAAGAAAATCCGATTGTGAGCAAGTGCTATGCATTTCATGAAGACGCAGCACATTTTTTTGTAAAGGATAATGAACATCCTTACATCCAGGAAAAACCATTCGATTGGATTAAAGGATATCAGGTAGGAGGTAAATCACTTTTGTGGGCACGACAAACGCAACGCTGGAGTGATTTCGATTTTGAAGGCCCGGCACGCGATGGCTTTGCAGTAGATTGGCCAATTCGATATGCTGATATAGCACCGTGGTATAGCTACGTTGAAAAATTTGCCGGCATCTCCGGCAATAAAGATGGCATAGCTACTTTACCCGATGGTGAATTTTTACCGCCACTCGAATTAAGTTGCGTTGAAAATTACTTTAAAGATTTTATTGCCAAGACGTATAAAGATCGTCATGTTATTTACGCGCGTTGTGCACACTTAACAGAGCCACAGCAGATTCATAAAGATCAGGGCAGGGTTCAATGTCAAAACAGAAATCTTTGTCAGCGGGGTTGTCCTTTTGGTGGATACTTCAGCAGCAATTCCTCTACGTTGCCGTGGGCTGCAAAAACAGGTAATCTTACTTTAAGACCTTTCTCAGTTGTTGATTCCATCATTTACGATGAACAAAAAGGTAAAGCCTCTGGCGTTAAGGTAATTGATACGAATACAAAAGAATCCATTGAGTATTATGCTAAGGTAATTTTTGTGAATGCTGCAGCTTTAAATACCAATCTTATTTTGATGAATTCAAAATCAAATCGCTTCCCAACTGGATTGGGTAATGATAATGGTTTGTTAGGTAAGTACTTTGCTTTCCATAACTACCGCGCAAATATTTCTGCGCAGTACGATGGATATTTAGATACCAAAACTGAAGGAGGAAGACCAACCTCTGCTTACATACCTCGCTTTAGAAATGTATTGAAGCAAGAGACCGATTTCCTTCGCGGTTATGCTTCCGGTTTTTCTGCCGGACGATATCAATCCAATTCGTGGGAAGGTATGGGCGAAGACTTGAAAGAAAATTTGGCTAAGTTATCATACGGTCCGTGGTATGTTGGTTCACACATGATGGGCGAAACCATTCCGAAAGAAAATAATAAACTCAGTCTTGATCCTGAGAAAAAAGATGCGTGGGGAATGCCGCTATTAAAAATTGATGTGGCCTACGATGACAATGATGATAAAATGGTAGAAGACTTTTTTGAGCAGCTCAGTGAGATGTATACCAAAGCAGGATTCACCAACATCAGAAAAGAAGACACACACAAAGCTCCCGGACTTGATATTCATGAAATGGGTGGAGTGCGTATGGGTCTTGATCCTAAAACATCACTGTTGAATAAATGGAATCAATTGCATGAGTGCAAAAATGTATTTGTTACCGATGGTGCTTGCATGACTTCCACATCAACACAAAATCCTTCCCTTACCTATATGGCATTTACCGCGCGTTCAGCAGACTATGCAGCAAGTGAAATGAAGAAGGGGAATCTTTAAATGATAATATCTTATTATAAAAACTAACCAGACGGATTAACCAAAAAGTAAGAGAAATTTTAATTTGAGAAAGACAAGCAGTTTAGTACAATAAAGGAATTTGTTCTTTAACCCAGTCAGCAATGGAAAAATTATCGAAAGATTGGCTTACTCAGGGATTGATTGATTTTGAATATAAGAAATACCTTTTGATGGGATACCTTCAAACGGTTCAGAAATCATTCGATCGAACCGAACTGTATCCGTTTATGTCGGATTTGGTTTTCCATTATCGAAATCTCGTTTCCATCAAAGAGAATAAATCACTCATACGCGAATCGTTTCCAAGAGAAATTTCCATAGAAGAATTTAAGCGACTCGAATTAAGTTATCGGAAACTCATTGATGATGATGCGGTGATGAGTGAACTGGAAAGTATCATTGAATTTGCGTTGCCCCAATTATCCGATTCATTAAAAGACGGTTCTGTAATTTATGAGCACGTAGAATCGCAATGTGAAATTTCTCCGATTGGCGTAACACCATTGTATGCCAAGGAAGGTTATCTGTTTGTTACCCAACCCCCGGAAAAAGAAACGCAATTGTATCGCTATCAGATCAGCATTTTTGGCGACAGCCAGGATCAACTAAGAAGTCTGAACACTGAGTACATCGATACCATTACAAAAAGTAAGATAGAGACCTATGAACAATTAAAGCTTAGTCTCATCAAAAGATTCAAAGACTTGCCCAATCCTGCTACCTATCTGATTCTATCGAAAATGAAATTTCCGTTTACGGAAACGTTGATGCCTGTGGCGAAGCGTTTGTTTGTGAAGCATATTTCGGATAGTTCAGAATTTAGGTAAAGGTTAATCGCTAATGGTTATCCGTTAATCGTCTTAAGGCTTACATAAATAAGTTTCAAAGAGGGTACCTACCTACGAAACGATTAACCATTAACGGATAACGATTAACTTCTTCATCTCCTCTCTTGCATTTACCAAAACGGAGTTTCATCTTTCATAATTGATTTGATGAATGATGGAGCAAAAACGGACGAAGTATTTTTACCTTAAAAGTGGCGAACATGAAACCCACATGAGTCTACCGATTGCATTCAACCTTCAACCTGAGACTTGGAACCTTGAACATCGAAACCTCAAACCCCTCCATTTCTTCTTTATCTTGATCTTCGTTGCAGGCATAAACTTCAACACTTACTCTCAAACGGTTTTATCAAACAACCCACCCAGCATAAAGTGGTATCAGGTTAACACGCTTAACTTCAAGGTAATTTATCCGAAAGGCTTTGAAGTGCAGGCACAGCGCATGGCCAATACCTTAGAGCATATTCACGAGCCTGAAGCCAGATCGCTTGGCAGTAAGCCTAAAAAAATTTCGGTGATTCTTCAGAATCAATCATCTGTGTCGAATGGATTTGTTTCGATCCTTCCAAGACGGTCAGAGTTTTTTACTATGCCTGCGCAGGATTATAATTTTATTGGTACGAATGATTGGTTAGACCTTTTGGCATCACACGAGTATCGACATATAGTTCAGTATGAGCATGCCAAGCGAGGTTTCAACAAAGTATTCTACTATTTATTTGGAAACACAACACTTGCGGGGATGGCACAGGTATCTGTTCCACAATGGTTTTGGGAAGGTGATGCAGTTGCAACGGAAACGGCCTTTACACAAAGTGGTCGCGGTCGCATACCGAATTTCGGATTGGTTTTTAAAACGAACTTAATGGAAGGACGAACTTTCAATTACCATAAACAATACGTCCGTTCATATAAACACAACATACCCGATCATTATGTTCTGGGGTTTCACATGGTGAGTTATCTGAGAAGAAAAACAAATGATCCGGAAATCTGGGGAAAGATTACAGCGCGAACCTGGAATGTTCCGTTTTTACCTTTTGCTTTTTCGAATGCCATTAACAAAGAAACAGGAATGCATGTGCCCGCTTTATATCGAGACATGGCCGCAACATTAAAGAAAGAATGGCAGCAAGAAATCGATCAGCTTCAACTTACTTCTTTTGAAAAATTGAATAGTAGAAAAGGCAAAGCCTACACCGATTATCAATTTCCTCAACCATTAGAGAATGGACGCATATTGGCGAAGAAGAGTGGCATAGGTGATATTGATCAATATGTTGTATTGAAAGATGGGAAAGAGAAGAAGGTATTTACACCTGGTTTTGTGAATGATGCCGGCATGCTTTCTACTGCCAATTCAAAAGTGGTGTGGAGTGAATATGGATATGATCCACGCTGGGGTGTGCGTAATTATTCATTGATTAAAAGTTATGATGTAGTATCGAAACAGAAGCGGGTAATCGGAGGGAAGCATCAACGATTAAGTGGTGTTGCACTTTCTCCGGATGGATATAAAATTGTGGCGGTGCGCTCATCCAATGAATATCAAACTACGTTGCTATTGGTTGATTTCAATACAGGTAAAACAATCCGTGAATTCGGAAATACAGAAAATAATTTTTACTCCATGCCACGATGGTCGGATGACGGAAAGAAAATTGTTGTACTTAAAACATCAAGACTCGGAAAAACCATTTCGATGATTGATGTTGAATCAGGTAATGAAGCAGAATTATTTTCGCCCTCTCAGGAAAATTATGGGCATCCTGTGTTAACAGGTAATTTTGTTTTCTTTAACTCACCGATATCAGGCATCGATAATATATATGTTTGGGATATTGAAAAGCAAAAACGATTTCAAGTTACCTCCAGTAAGTATGGAGCGTACAATCCATCGCTATCAAAGGATGGAAAAGAAATGTATTACAACGAGCAAGGCCGTGATGGACTTGATGTAGTAAAGACTTCAGTCGCCCAACAATCATGGAATGAGTTTGTCTTAAAGGAGGACACAAATAATCTGTACCAGCATTTAGCAGATCAGGAAGGTCATCCTCAATTATTTGATAGTATTCCTCAAACAGTTCTTGCTACAAAGAAATATTCAAAGCTTGGTGGTACAATTAATCCATACAGTTGGGGACCGTATGTTGACAATAATTTAGTAAACATTGGGTTGGGTATTACATCGCGCAACATATTGAGCACCACAACCATTACTGCGGGCTATTTATATGATATAAATGAAGCTACCAGTTCATGGAAAGCCGGATTAAGTTTTCAGGCTTGGTATCCGATTATTGATGTTGATTTTACGCAAGGTAATCGGAAAGTGGATGAAGGAAATTACGATTTAACTGAACTGTATATTACTCAAGGTAATGACACCACTGAAGTAGTATCTTCTCAATCCATTGTGTTTAAATGGAAGGAGCAAAATATAGAGGCGGGTGTTCGCATTCCCTGGAATCTCACACATTCTAAATACAGCACAAACATCACGATAAAAAACTATGTTGGCGTTACGTCTGTAACTGATTTTGGAAATACGATTACCGATAGCCGAAGTGTCCCAGGACTTATTGTGTATGATACGATTAATGATAACGGAAATTTGGTAGCACGGGAACGAACTGGAAATTATGTCTTTAATGAATATGTGGGTAACGGAAATTTGATTTACAATCATGTAGGACTGTCGGGTTATCATCTATTGAAGAGAAGCCGAAGAGATATTAATTCAAAGTGGGGGCAAGCCATTTATGTTGATTTGTACAACACGCCTTATGGTGGTGATTTCACCGGAAGTAATTTTTCAGTTTATGGAATCGGATATTTTCCCGGATTATTTAAACATCATTCTTTCTGGGGATACTGGGCTTATCAGAAAGCACAGATTGATCGTCAGGATCCAGAGAATTATATTTTCAGAAACCGGATCCCATTACCTCGTGGTCAGTCTGTATCACGTTTCGAGGATTTTTATTCCATGTCGGGTAATTATACCTTACCCTTTTGCTATCCAGATCTTCAGGTTGGACCGTTGTTGAACATTCAGCGCATCAGAGCCAATGTGTTTTTTGATTATGGTTTTGGATCCAGTGTTTTCGCATCTGGCCCAGTCAACCAGACGTACACATCAACAGGAGTAGAGGTGAAATTTGATTTTAATATTATGCGTTTTCTTCCTCAATTTGATATTGGATTTCGCTATGCCTATGGTATAAGTCCGTCAACCAACCAATTTGAAATACTGATTGGTACATTTAATTTCTAGACAAAGATTCTTAGTCACAGATTCACTGATTTTATCCTTTAACAACTGTGATAGAGGGTTATTCATGATCTGCTTTAGCACTGTCAGAGGTGAATCTGTGAATCTGTGGCTTTTTACTTTTTAGTAATTACAAAACCCCTTGAAAATCGTCTTTTATAACTATTTTTGGAAGCTTAATCCAAAAATCGCCCATGCAAAGGTTTGCGAAAGGATTGAGGTCAGTTGATAATCTAAAATCAAAAAAAGCAAAATGGCAGAAATAATACGCATGCCCAAGATGAGCGATACCATGACCGAAGGTGTTGTAGCCAAGTGGCACAAGAAAGTGGGAGACACTGTGAAGTCGGGTGAGCTGATGGCAGAAATTGAAACCGACAAAGCCACGATGGATTACGAATCGTTCAACACAGGTACTGTACTATATCTTGGTGTTCAGGAAGGTAAGGCCGTAACCGTAAATGGTGTGCTTGCAATTGTAGGAAATAAAGGAGAAGACTATAGTAAATTATTAGAAGGAGCTTCAGACGCAGCCGCATCAGGTGGAGCAACAGCTGAAACAAAAACAGCTCCTGCTTCAGCACCCGCAGCATCAGCTCCGGCAATTGATATTAGTGGAATAAAAGCTGATATCGTTTTGATGCCGAAGATGAGTGACACGATGGTAGAGGGTGTTGTGGCTGCATGGCACAAGAAAGTTGGTGATACTGTAAAATCAAATGAGTTGTTGGCCGAGATCGAAA
>DAIQPD010000020.1:0-39785 GCA_036787535.1 Chryseolinea sp. | reverse complement strand
TAACATCAACACCGAGAAGCTCAAGCTCGCGTGCAATGATGACCTTTTCATCGGTTGACAATTGATAGCCGGGCACTTGCTCGCCATCGCGAAGCGTAGTGTCGAAGATTTCAATTTTTCTGCTCATGGTTAATTTGTTATCGGTGTTCTGTTTGTAGTTCTGAATTTATTTATGCTGGCACTTGACAGTTAACCAGTATGCGCGCCTGATTGCATACTACATTGCCCATCACTTCTGTTCCCAGGATTTTTTCGTGAGGAGTAGTAGAATCTGCTATATCATGTGTTCTGTATCCTTCTTTTAATGTTTGTTGAATGGCTTTGATTATAGCTTCTGATTCTTCTTTCAATCCGAAAGAAATATCAAGAAGTAATGCTGCAGAAAGGATCGAAGCCAATGGATTTGCTATTCCTTTACCGGTAATGTCATGTGCACTTCCGTGGATGGGTTCGTACAAACCTACTGTATCACCAATTGATGCTGATGCCAACATTCCCATTGAACCAGCAATCTGTGATGCTTCGTCTGTAAGGATATCGCCAAAAAGATTTCCGGTAAGTACTACATCAAAATACGTTGGACTTTGAATGAGTTTCATCGCAGCAGAATCAACAAACATGTGATCAACTGCTACATCCGGATATTGCTTAGCAACCTCTTGAACAACTTCTCTCCACAAGCGTGAACTTTCCAACACATTGGCCTTATCAACCGATGTTAATTTCTTGCTTCTTGTCTGTGCGGCTTTAAAGGCTTTGTGCGCAATACGTTCTACTTCGTAACGTGAATAGATCATGGTATCGTAAGCAGTATCATTACCATCCTTACGACCACGCTCACCAAAATACACATCGCCCGTTAACTCACGGAAAAATAAAATATCAGCACCTTTCAGGATTTCTGGTTTAATGCTTGAGGCTGAAAGTAGTTCATCAAACAATTTTATTGGACGAAGGTTAGCATACAAGCCTAACTCCTTTCTCATCTTCAACAAGCCTTGTTCAGGACGAACTTTTGCCGATGGATCGTTATCGTACTTTGGATGACCTACTGCACCGAATAAAACAGCATCACAGTTTCTCATTTTCGTCAATGATTCATCAGGAAGCGGTGTACCCGTTGCTTCAATGGCTTCGTGCCCGATAGTAGCGTAATCGAAAACAAAATTGTGCCCGAAGCAATCGGCAATTTGTTCTAATACCTTCTTGCCACAAGCGGTTACTTCTTTTCCGATTCCGTCTCCAGGCAGTATTACTATTTTCTTTTTCATTCAACTTTAGTTCAAGGTTCCGAGTTTAAAGTTTCGGGTTTCGAGTTTGAAATGCGTAAACCGAAAAGTCTAAATACTAATGTCTAAATACTCAATACTAGTGTGCTAATTCAAAATGCTTGATCTCATCGCGTAAACTTAATAGGTAGTCGATGTCGTCATACCCATTCATCATACAGGTTCTTTTGTATGAATTGATTTCAAAGGATTCTGAACTGCCATCTTCCAACACTACTTTCTGTTCTTCAAGGTTTACAGTGATGATAGTCGATGGATTCTTTTCAATTGCTGTGAATATCTTTTTCAAAAATTCATCCGACACCTGCAGCGGAAGCAAAGCGTTATTCAATGCATTACCTTTAAAAATATCCGCAAAGAAGCTGGAGATCACTACGCGGAATCCTGCATCATAAATAGACCATGCTGCATGTTCGCGGCTACTGCCACATCCAAAGTTTTTTCCTGCTACCAGAATTTTTCCGGAATAGGTTGTATTGTTCAGTACAAAATCTTTTGGTGTGTTGTCGCTGTTGTAACGCCAGTCACGAAAAAGATTTTCACCAAAACCCTCACGTGTTGTCGCTTTCAAAAAGCGCGCTGGAATAATCTGATCGGTATCAATATTTTCAATCGGCAGTGGAACTGCTGTGCTTTTTAATGTAATGAATTTTTCTTTTGCCATGTCTCTCTCAATATTATTTTTCTCCGCCCTTCGGGCCCCAGAAAATTGCCCAGGTTATAAAGTCCTCTGAAAAATTTTCAAAACGATGATCTTTTCTTGCTGGAACAAACAACACATCACCTGTCTTACAAGAATTCACAACACCTTCAATTCGTAATTCAGCACTTCCACTCATCACGATATACAGCTCATCTTGTTCATGTGTCGTTTGGAAGTCTTTCACATGAGGATGATATAAAATCACCGACATGGTACCATTCTTAAAAGCTTCAATATCCCAAACACCGTGCGGCCATTTCTCTGTTGCTGGCAGTGGTAATTTTGCGAGGTAGTCTTGTAATGAAAATACCATGCTCGTTACACTAACTCTCTTACGTCTGTTACCTTTCCTGTGATAGCTGCCGCTGCTGCACTCAATGGACTCGCCAAAAATGTTCTTGACTTTGGTCCTTGTCTTCCTTCAAAATTTCTGTTCGATGTGCTGATGCAATATTTACCTGCCGGAATTTTATCTTCATTCATTCCCAAGCATGCTGAGCATCCGGGTTGACGAAGTTGAAATCCTGCAGCTTCAAAAATCTTATCGAGTCCTTCTTTGCGTGCCTGATCTTCTACTTGTTTTGATCCAGGCACAACCCAAACTTCAACACCATCAGCTTTCTTCTTACCGGCAACAAGCGATGCAACCAAACGCAAATCTTCAATGCGCGCATTCGTGCAGCTTCCGATAAAAACATAATCTATCGACTTTCCTAATAAAGCTGAGCCAGGCTCAAGCCCCATGTAGTCGAGTGATTTGCTGAAAGATGTTTGTTCGGAAATATCCTTTAACTCCTCAAGCGTTGGAATGCGATCTGTTACACGCATGCCCATACCTGGGTTGGTTCCATAGGTAATCATCGGGCCAATATCCGCAGCATCATACTTTAATACTAAATCGTATTCAGCACCATCATCTGTTTTTAATTGTCTCCATTGTTCAACAAGACGATCATACTTCTCTCCTTGAGGTGCAAACTTTCTTCCTTTGATATAATCAAATGTTGTTTGATCAGGTGCAATCAATCCTCCGCGTGCTCCCATTTCAATACTCATGTTGCAAATGGTCATGCGTGCCTCCATTGACAAGTCGCGAATTGCTTCGCCAGCATACTCAACAAAATATCCGGTAGCACCGCTTGCTGAAATTTTCGCGATTACATATAAGATGATGTCTTTCGCCAATACGCCCTTTCCAAGTTTACCATTGATTTCAATCTTCATGGTCTTGGGACGATATTGTAAAATACATTGTGTCGCCAATACTTGTTCTACCTCACTGGTTCCAATACCAAACGCGATGTTACCGAAAGCACCGTGCGTTGATGTATGGCTATCACCACACACTATCGTCATGCCCGGCAAGGTCAATCCCAACTCAGGACCGATGATGTGAACAATACCTTGGTATGGATGACCAAGATCATATAACTCAATTCCAAACTCCGGGCAATTCTTGCGAAGGGTTTCTACCTGGTGACGTGACAACGCTTCTTTAATCGGAAGATGCTGATCAATCGTAGGTACGTTGTGATCGGCTGTAGCCGTTGTACGTGATGGATTAAAAACTTTAATGCCACGTTTACGCAAACCATCAAACGCCTGCGGACTGGTTACTTCATGAATAAAATGACGGTCGATGTAAATTGCATCCGGATAACCCTCACTGTTTTTCACAATGTGAGCATCCCAGATTTTGTCAAATAATGTTTTCCGTTGTGAGGCCATGTTTCTTCTTAATTCAACTTCTCTTTTCAAATGTGTAACAAGTGTTAGTTTGTACACGAAGGTTAAAAACGCAACCGCCCCATCCTTCCCGATAGCTATCGGGAGTGGACGGGGCGGTATACAAAGGTCTGATGTTATTCTGTCATCTCATATGAGATGTACTTTAATCAAAAAAATAAAAAATTAATAAGAGAGTTCTTGATGTGCGAAGATGAAAAAAGTTAAGGCATGCATCAACGAATTGTTAAAAAATTTTTACCAAAACTCACAAGTGTTTGGTAGCGATTTAGCATTGCAAACGGTAGATGCACGTAAGAAGAAAAATGTTACCACCACGATAATGGCAATGCAATTTCATTTACTGAATCAACCACCAAATCAGGTTTGAACGCATATTTTTTTAAGTCGTCAACTTTCGTAATTCCACTTAAAACCAAGATCGTTTTATATCCCATCTGCACTCCTCCTTGTATATCGGTCACCATTGTATCACCAATTACTGTAGTCTCTGCCGTTTCTAACCCAAGTGCTTTTCTGGCGGCACGCATCATTACGGGACCAGGCTTTCCTACCACAAATGCATGAACACCTGTGGCCTCCTCAATCATGGCAGTAGTTGCTGCTATTCCCAAATTATTCCATCCTTTCATCTTTGGTGATGGATCGCGATTTGTAGTAATGAATTTTGCTCCTGCTAAAATCATATCAACCGCGCGCTGCACCATCTCCAAGGTAAAGTTTCTTCCTTCACCCAGCACAACAAAATCGGGGTCGTTATCAACCAATGTTATTCCGTTCTCATGAAGACTGGTTATTAATCCGCCTTCACCTAATACATACGCTGTACATTTCTGGGTTTGGTCGGCTAGAAATTTAGCCGTTGCCATTGCGCTGGTGTAAACATGTTTTTCGGTTACATGTATGCCAAGCTTCGTAAGTTTCCGTACCGCTTCCAATCGGGTACGTTGACTATTATTCGTCATGAACATGAAGGGGACATTTTCCTTTAACAACCGGGCAATAAATACATCCGCTCCGGGAATCATGGTGTCGCCACCATATACCACACCATCCATGTCAATTAATAAACCTTGTGCCATTTCTTTTATTGATCTTTAATTCGTTGGATCGAAGATAGGAATTTTAAAGATCAGGCCTTCACGATCTTTGTGTTATCAATCAAAATGTTTTGCCCTGTATTTTTTATTTCAATACAACAGGGGGTTAAAAAAGGTGCAACTAGAATCTAACAAACGAAAACATTTACGCCAGAGGCGTAACCTCTTTGTAGAAACCGTATGCGTTAGCGCATTTGCCCCGGAGGGGCAACCTCTTTGTCCGGCTGTTAATCGTAAAACTCGAAGAGGTAATCGGCTTTGAATGAAACATCAAACAACTTTAACAACTCCACATACTCGGATTTGAAAGAAAATCTAGCGTGATGAATCTTTTGATTATGGATATACTTACATACTGAATCAATCTGCGATCTGCTATAAGAAAAGGCACCATATCCACTTTGCCATTCAAATCTTCCTTTCACAAATCCTTTATCATTGATCCAATTGTTACTCGCCCTCTTTATATCCTTCACTAAATCAGAAATTGAAAATGCAGGATTCAAACCAAGGAAGATGTGTATATGATCTGGCATGCCATTAATGGCCAACATTTTATGTCTGTCGGTTTGCACGACAGCAGTGATGTATTTGTGTAATTCATCCTCCCAGATTGATTGAATGAAATTATTTCTGCCTTTTACAGAAAATACTAAATGGATGTACAATTGTGTATAGGTGTCACTCATAATTCGTGCTGCTAACAGGTTGCCCTCCGGGGCAAATTATCAAAACATGTTTTATTCCACAAAGAGGTTGCCCCGCTGGGGCAAATGCATCTTATTATAAAATTAATACTATTAGTCAAACTATAAAGTTGTTTCTACCACGAACAGAGAAATCTAAACGAATGTATAATTGGTGTATTTTATATGCACTATTCATAATCCGTGCTGCTAACAGGTTGCCCCTCCGGGGCAAATTATTGAAACATACTTTATTCTACAACGAGGTTGCCCCGCTGGGGCAAATGCATCTTAGCATAAAGTTTAATCTAACACACCTAATTTGCAAACTAACGGCATCGTAGTTTCTTGCGCCAGAGACGTAACCTCTTTGTAGAAAAAAACGATTTATTTTAAGGCTTTGCCCCAGAGGGGCAACCTGTTTGTGTTCGGCATTATTGGCACGACTCAAGATTGCATCGCCCGATTGAATTAACTACTGAAGAAATGACAACTATTCTTAAACCAAATATTCAAACAAATTCTCGTTCTGATTCACGAGTGTGTAATTCAATTTGTGCGCATTCATCCGATCGATCAACACGTGAAAATCTTCCTTCGATTTGACTTCGATACCAATCAATGCCGGACCGCTCTCCTTATTGTTTTTCTGAATGAACTCGAAACGCACGATATCATCATTCGGACCGAGAATATCATTTACAAATTCCTTCAACGCTCCTGGACGCTGAGCAAAGCGCACGATGAAATAATGCTTTAATCCTTCGTACAACAACGAACGCTCTTTTATTTCCTGCATGCGATCGATGTCGTTGTTACCACCGCTTAACACACATACTACTTTCTTACCTCTTAGATGATCCACATATTGATCCAGCGCTGCGATTGACAATGCTCCTGCTGGCTCGGCTACAATGGCATCTTCATTGTAAAGTTGAAGAATAGTTGAACTCACCTTTCCTTCCGGAACAAGAAGCATATCCGACAATGTATCCTTGCACAATTCAAATGTGATATCACCAACCTTTTTTACAGATGCTCCATCAACAAAACGTTGAATCGAATCCAACACTACTGGCTTGCCCGCTTTAAGTGCTTCCTTCATTGAGGGCGCACCTTGCGGTTCAACACCAACAATTTTTGTTTGAGGTGAGAATACTTTAAAATACTGCCCTACACCAGCACACAATCCTCCTCCACCAATTGGCAAGAAGATGTAATCAATGTTTGAGAGTTCATCTATTATTTCTTTGCCAACCGTCCCTTGTCCTTCGATCACTTTTAAATGATCGAATGGTGGAATGAATACCATGTTATTCGCTGTCGTAAATTCCAAGGCATGCGTCTGGCACTCGTCAAACGTATCGCCAATCAAAACGATCTCGATGTTTTGTCCGCCAAACATTCTCACTTGCGTAATTTTTTGTTTGGGGGTAATGGCAGGCATGTAGATTACACCTTTAATATCTAACGTGCGACAAGAATACGCAACGCCTTGCGCATGATTACCTGCACTCGCGCACACTACTCCGCGCTTGCGTTGTTCTTCTGTTAAGCTTTGAATTAAATTATAGGCACCACGAAGTTTGTACGAACGCACCACTTGCAAATCTTCGCGCTTCAAATAAATCTCTGCTTTGA
Source organism: Chryseolinea sp. (assembly GCA_036787535.1). Lineage (GTDB taxonomy): Bacteria > Bacteroidota > Bacteroidia > Cytophagales > Cyclobacteriaceae > Chryseolinea. The sequence continues at coordinate 32,620 of DAIQPD010000020.1, read as the reverse complement.
ATTTTTCAGAGAGTTTACGGTGAAACTGCAAAGGTGTTTTCAACACCACCGATTTTAAAACTTCGGCTGCTGCGTTGATGTCCAGATTAACTGCTTTCGTGTCGGATGCCATTGTTGTGTTGGCTAAAATATTATTACTTCTTATTTTTTAACAGCAACGATGATTCCCGTTGCCCAAACTTGTTTTGTCAAAACTAAATCATTTCGTTTCTCTAACAGATCAACGAGCTTGATTGCTTTTTCATGATGACCATCCGGCCAGTTTGGCTGTGGCATCATATCATCAATAATGTACAGACCACCTCTATTTAACATGGCAAGAACCTCATCTAACATCAGGTACTTACCATGCCACGTGTCTGCAAAGATGTAATCATACTTTTTATCTCCGTTCGCTTCAACCCAATCTGCGCCATCGGTGCAAACGAGACTTAAGCGTTTGTCATCCCCTAAAAACGATTCTGCGATCTCTAAAAACTTTGCATCAAAATCAATTGATGTAAGTGTAGAGTCATTATCCATACCATCCAAAATCCATGCAGTCGATAAACCTGTTCCGGTGCCGAGTTCAAGAAACTTAGAAGCTGGCTTTGAGCTTGCTAATGTTCTCAACAACGAACACGTCAGCACATCAGACGCCATGGTAAAACCCAACAACTTTGTTGCCTCATCAATACGATTGTAGGCCTTTGGAAAGTGCTGGTTTATCTCTTCGGTCATTTGCCAGTAATTAATTTGTACACACCTTGTTAAATGACTTCAGGTATAAGTTTAAAGTTTCGAGTTTGAATTAACTCGAAACTTTAAACTCGAAACTATTTTAGTTAATCATACTCGCTTCAACTGCATTCTTCTCTGGACGAAGTGAACGCACAGCAGCACCTGCTTGCCAAAGTTCGCTGTCGCGTACTTCTTTCAATTCTTCAGCAAGCTTCTCGCGATAATCTGGTTTGCTACACGTATCGATCGTACGTCTTGCTTCTTCGCCTGTCGCAACGCTCTTATATAATTCCTGGAATACAGGAAGTGTTGCAGCTTTGAATTTCTTCATCCAATCCAATGCTCCACGCTGCGCTGTTGTTGAACAGTTAGCAAACATCCAGTCCATTCCGTTTTCAGCAACAAGTGGCATCAAACTTTGTGTAAGTTCTTCTACTGTTTCGTTGAAGGCCTCAGATGGTGAGTGACCATTCGCACGCAATACTTCGTATTGTGCTTCGAATATACCTGCGATAGCACCCATCAAAGTTCCACGTTCACCTGTTAAGTCAGAGTACACTTCTTTTTTGAAATCTGTTTCGAACAAATAACCTGCACCCACTCCAATACCTAAAGCAATAGCTTTTGTTTTTGCATTTCCTGTTGCATCCTGGAACACAGCATAGCTTGCGTTGATACCTTTACCTTGTAAGAACAATCTGCGAACAGAAGTACCTGATCCTTTTGGAGCAGCAAGAATTACATCGATATCTTTAGATGGGATAATTCCAGTTTGCTCTTTGAAGGTGATCCCAAATCCGTGAGAGAAATATAAAGTCTTACCCGGTGTAAAATATGGTTTGATCGTTGGCCACAATGCAATCTGACCAGCATCTGAAAGAAGGAATTGAACAACAGTACCTTTCTTCACCGCTTCTTCAATTTCGAATAACGTTTCGCCAGGAACCCAACCATGTTGAACGGCTTTGTCCCAGGTCTTGGAACCTTTGCGTTGTCCAACGATTACATTGAATCCGTTGTCGCGCAAGTTCAATGCTTGTGCAGGACCTTGAACACCATATCCGATAATTGCAATCGTTTCATTCTTCATTACATCCAATGCTTTTTCCATTGGAAACTCTTCGCGGGTTACAACTTCCTCTACGGTTCCGCCAAAATTGATCTGTGCCATTTTTATTGTGTTTAATTGTTTACGGTTTGATTTTTTAATTCTTATTACGCTGCTACTTCAGTGTGTTTTGCACTCAGCTCGATATACACATCACTTCCTTCATAATAGAGAGCTTGTTCTACTTCAATTAGTTTTTCAAGTTGATGCTTTACTTTCTCCATCAAGTCAGGCGTGGTGTGTACTAATATTAACGCCATACCTCTTGTGAAATCATTTTCATTTTCGTGGGCCATCAGTTTTTTGATGCGCACTCTTCTGCGATTCAAAATATTTACGATCCGGTTCAGTACCGAAAAGTTATTGTCCGAATGTATGGCTAAGGTGAAATTCTGTTTCATAACTAGACTTTAGATTTTAGACAGAGACAAAAGACTCTTGCCTTTTCATTTTGTCGATTTTACTTTTTCGGTATTTCCAAAATAACTTCCGCTACTCCCGCGCCTGCTGGTACCATTGGAAACACATTGTCTTCTTTACCGACTACCGCCTCTAAAAAGAAAGATGTTTCGGCATCCAGCATTTCCTTTAAAGCAGCTTTTAAGTCCTCACGTTTTTCAACCTTCCTTGCCGGGATGTCATACGCTTCTGCAAGCTTCACGAAATTCGGGTTCGACATTTCGGTGAATGAGTAGCGTTTCTCATGGAAGAGTTGTTGCCACTGACGAACCATTCCAAGGAAGTTGTTATTCAACACTAAAATCTTTACCGGAATTTTATACTGCATGATGGTACCTAACTCTTGTACCGTCATCTGATATCCTCCATCTCCAATTACTGCGATAACTTGTTTAACAGGCATTCCTAACTTCGCTCCTATTGCTGCGGGAAGCGCAAAACCCATTGTGCCCGCTCCACCGGATGTTACATTGGTGCGTGGATTTTTATATTCGTAATAGCGGGATGTTGTCATTTGATGTTGCCCTACATCCGTTACGATGATCGCTTCACCATTTGTCATTTCGGACAAGTGATGAATTACTTCGGCCATCATCAATTCTCCTGTAGGATTAAACTCATGTTTAATGACCTTCTCAAATTCAATATCCTTCATCTTGTGGAAGCTTCCGATCCACTCTGGATATTGATTTGAATCACACTTCGTGATCAATGCTGTCAGCGCTTCTTTCGCATCAGCATGAACTGCTACCGTTGCCGGTATGATTTTGTTGATCTCCGCGCGATCAATTTCAATGTGAACTACTTTGGCCTGCTTGGCATACTTCGATACGTTTCCGGTTACGCGATCATCAAATCGCATACCTACTGCAATGAGTACATCGCACTCATTCGTGTTCACGTTCGGTCCGTAATTTCCATGCATGCCCAGGTATCCTACATAGTTTGGATGATCCGTTGGAAATCCACCCAAGCCTAATAAAGTTGAAGCCACTGGAATACCTGTCTTTTCAGAGAACGCAATCAATGCTTCTGTTGCGCCTGATAACAAAATACCTTGTCCTGCAAGAATGTAAGGACGCTTCGCTGCGTTGATCAGCTTCGCTGCTTCTTCTACTTGCGAAAGGTTTAATTCAGGTTTCGGTTTGTACGTGCGAATGTTTTTGCACGGAACATATTCTGCCTCCGCAATCATTTCGTTCTGTGCATTCTTGGTGATGTCCACCAACACAGGTCCTGGTCTTCCGGTACGTGCGATGTAAAATGCTTTCGCGATAGCCGGTGCAATATCTTTTGCTTCGGTTACTTGTATGTTCCACTTCGTTACTGGAATCGTGGTGTTGATCACATCAATTTCCTGAAACGCATCCGTACCTAACAAGTGCGCAAACACTTGGCCGGTGATACACACGATTGGTGTTGAGTCAATCAACGCATCGGCAAGTCCTGTAACCAAATTCGTGGCACCGGGTCCTGATGTTGCCAAAGCAACGCCTACTTTACCAGACACGCGTGCGAAACCTTGTGCCGCATGTACAGCACCTTGTTCATGACGCACCAAAATATGAGTGAGCTTATCGGCATAACCATAGAGGGCATCATACACCGGCATGATCGCACCGCCTGGATAACCAAACAATGTATTTACATTCTCTGCCACAAGGCATTGTAATAATGTTTCAGAACCTGAAATCATTTTGGCGGGTGACGCTTCCTTCTTGGAGCTGGCCTCTCCCGCAGTTTTAATTTTCGTCAGTAACGCATCCATCAGCTGCTGTTTTTACTTGTTTTGCATACTTCAACAGAACTCCACTTTTCACTCTCAACTTAGGTTGCACCCAAGCTGCTTTACGTTTGGCCAGGGTTGCAGCATCTACCTTCAGGTTGATGGTACGGCCCCGGACATCTATTTCAATCGGATCATTGTCTTCTACTAAACCAATCAGTCCACCGTCATACGCTTCGGGTGTAATGTGGCCAATCACAAAACCGTGAGAACCTCCGGAGAATCTTCCGTCTGTAATCAACGCTACACTCTTGCCTAGACCAGCACCCATAATGGCGGATGTCGGCTTCAACATTTCAGGCATACCTGGCGCACCCTTCGGACCAACGTTTCGAATGACGACTACGTCACCCGCTTTAACTCGTCCTTCAGAGATGCCGGCATTCAAATCAAACTCACTGTTGAATGTGCGAGCAGGACCGTTAAACTTCTCTCCTTCTTTACCGGTGATCTTCGCTACCGATCCTTTCTCTGCCAAATTCCCGTAAAGGATTTGTAAGTGACCTGTCGCTTTGATCGGATTCTCTAATGGGTGAATAACATCTTGCGTTGTGAAATCAAGCGACTTCGCATCCTTCAGATTTTCTTTTACTGTTTTACCTGTTACGGTAATACAGTCACCATGAATAAATCCTTTCTCCAATAAATATTTCATTACTGATGGAACACCTCCGATTTTATGAAGGGCTTCCATCAAATATTTTCCACTTGGTTTTAAATCAGCAATCAACGGAGTTTTATCGGAGATGCGTTGAAAATCTTCTTGTGTTACTTCTACTCCAACTGATTTCGCCATTGCGATCAAGTGAAGCACAGCATTGGTTGATCCACCCAACACCATCACGACTGTGATTGCATTTTCAAATGCTTTCTTCGTCATGATATCATGCGGCTTCAAGTCACGCTCTAGCAAAACTTTTATTGCCTTACCTGCTTCAATACATTCTTCTGATTTCTCTTTGCTCAATGCAGGGTTCGATGCTGAATACGGCAACGACATTCCCAAGGCTTCGATAGCCGATGCCATGGTGTTTGCTGTATACATGCCACCACAAGCACCTGCACCCGGACAAGAATTTTGTACGATGCCTTTGAAATCTTCCGGAGTAATGTTGCCCGCCATCTTCTGACCAAGCGCTTCGAATGCTGAAATGATATTGAGCTCAGCACCTTTCCAATGTCCACCGGCAATCGTGCCACCATACACCATAATCGCAGGACGATTTAATCTTCCCATCGCGATTAATGAACCGGGCATATTTTTATCGCAACCAACTACTGCGATCAGTCCGTCATAATATTGTGCACCACAAACCGCTTCAATCGAATCAGCAATAATCTCACGACTCACTAAAGAGTAGCGCATACCTTCTGTTCCGTTGCTGATACCATCACTTACTCCAATGGTATGAAAAATCAATCCGACTAATTCATTACTCCAGACAGCAGTCTTCACTTCTTTGGCCAGATCATTCAAGTGCATGTTACACGTGTTACCATCGTAACCTGTGCTCACTACGCCTACCTGTGCCTTCTTCAAATCTTCTTCTGTCAACCCTATTCCATACAACATGGCCTGCGCGGCTGGAAGCGTTGGGTCTTGTGTTACGGTTCTGCTGTACTTGTTTAATTCCATTCGATAGTTTAAAAAATATGGTCTCTAAATGTGTGTGCGTGTTCTCAAAGTAAATCGAAAATCTTAAATCGAAAATCTCAAATATTAACGAGGATAGGTGAAGCAATTTTGCAACTGCTCCACGTCCTCGAGCATCTGGTTGTCAGATGATGACGTAGCTAAACGATTTCTCGAGTACCTGGCATTTGTATGCTTCTTGTACAGTAGCACCCAAACTGTCGAACCATTCTTTGCGCATTGGTTTTGCATCGATCGATTCGATGCCTGCAATTTCTGCAGCCGTTCCACATAAGAATGCACTGTCGGCACCTTCTAAATCTTCTTGCTTAATAATTTTTTCTTTTACGGGAATATCCATTTCCTGACAGATGTTGATCACCGATTGACGTGTGATGCCCGGAAGGATATGACCGAGTGGTGGTGTATACAGCACTCCGTTTTTTTCTAAGAAGAAATTCGCTCCGGGTGCTTCGGCAACATTGCCATTCATGTCTAACATCAACGCCTCATCGTATCCGCGAACTTTCGCTTCGCTCGTGGCCAGGATCGAGTTCACATAATGCCCGGTAACTTTTGCTTCCATCTTCAACGAATTTGGATTCGGACGTTGGTACGATGACAGACCTACTTTCAATAATTTATTGCCATGATACTTGTCCCACTCCCACGCGCAAAGCATTAAGAATACTTCGCTCGGTTGAGTCAGGGTCATGTTTGGCCCGCAATACACTAACGGACGGATGTACGAGTCTGATAAATTGTTTTTCTCCAGAAGCTGATACGAAATCTGAACCAGTTCTTCGGTTTCGTAGTCGAAAGGAATGCCCACCAATGCGCAGCTTTTTTTCAAACGTTCGAAATGCTCGTTGGCCTTGAAAATTTTTACACCATTCATGGTCTGGTATGCGCGGATACCTTCGAAAGCACCATAGCCATAATGCAGTGTTTGGCTATACAAATCGGTGTGCGCATCCATTGCCTTAATGAACTTACCGTTCAGAAATAAAATGGTGTCTTTAGTGTAGTACATATAACAATTGTTAGTTTGTCTTTGCCCCTATAAAACAAAACCGTCCCGCTTGAGGGCGGGACGGTTCGTTAGTTTTTTATATTGATGCTAAACCACTGTCGCCCCTGCGGGTTTAAGAATAATCACGACCAGAAGTAGCACATTAACAATAGCGATCGTCCGGTAGGAGATCGATGTTTGTGTTGCTATTTGAGTTGTGTTCAGCATTTAATTTTGTTCGAGTACAAGTCTCAAGAATTAAAAGGTGTAATTCAAGTTAATGTCAGAAAAAATTTATAAATGTCACAAAACGAGTGTTAGTTTTTTGAAGGATTTTCAACACACCACAGGATAAAGGTGAGTTAAAAGTGAGATTTTCAAAGTCCAATGTTTCAAAAATCTCACTTCATCCTCATAATAAATGCATACATATTACTCATCCTTCAACACATCAACCGGATTGGTTAATGCTGCTTTTATAGAATGATAACTGGTGATAAGCATGGCCATCAACAACGTAGTAATACCTACGAGAATGAACATCCACCATGATGGTGTAATGCGATACGCAAAATCTTCCAGCCACATCTGCATGAGCCAGTAAGAAAACGGTGCGCCAATAATAAAAGCAAGGATGATAAGTTTGGTATATCCCTTCGAAATCAACGTCACAATATTCCATACCGATGCGCCAGATACTTTTCGGATGCCAATTTCTTTGGAGCGTTGTTCGAGCGAATAGATAATCATACCCAACAGTCCCAAACAAGCAATCAAGATCGCGAGACTTGCCAATACGGTTAAGCCCTTTCCAAACTGTGCTTGTGTTTTGAATGTTTCCGCGAATGCCTGATCAACAAATTCATATTGAAAAGGAGAATCACCCGCATGTTGTTTCCATAATTTTGTGAGCTGTGCAAAAGTGGTTTCCCATGCTTCACTGCTTTGCTGTGTAATACTCAAGGCTACAAATTGTTTGTCGCCAGCATTGATCGTGGGGCTAGCATTCTTGATGTGAAATATTGCCATCGGTTCAATCGGTGTTTCCAACGACCAGTAATTAAAATCAGCCACCACTCCAATGACTTCAAATCGCAATTCACCACCCGGAGATTCAATTTTCTTTCCGATAACTGATTCATCTAAATCCCAACCCAATCGGTTTACGGCAGCTTCATTCAAGATGACACGGTCAATATCACCTGGTGCATCAGCCGAAAAATTCCTTCCTACTTTTAATTTAATATCCAGTGTTGGAAGATATCGCTCATCAGCTGTGGTGTAGTTCAACGATAACGTTTTTCCATTCATACCGTCAGCAGAAAACTTATCTCCCCCCCAAATAGTAGGCGGCAACGAAGTACACCATGAACTCTTCGCGACACCTTGAATATTGGCAGCGGCATTTGCAAAACTCTCGCCATCGCTTACCCCTTCAATGTGTTTGATGACCAGGAGATTTTCTTTGTTGAATCCGATATCTTTTGACGATACATAATGAAGTTGTTGAAACACTACCGCAGTACAAACCATCAAAATAATTGAAACACTAAACTGAAATACGACTAACCCATTGCGAAATAATTTTCCTTGCTGGCCGCTTTTTAATTTGCCTTTCATCGCCTCTATCGGATGAAAACCACTGAGGAAGAACGATGGATAACTACTTGACATGATGGCCATGAACAAAACAAGAGCAAAGAGTGCCAGGAGTAAATTGAGATCGGAAAACAAATTAATGGATAAGGTGGCTCCGGTCATTACATTGAAGAAAGGCAACAACACTTGAGTAAGCGCTAAACCTGTGACCAATGAAATCAAGCAAAATGTAAGGGCTTCAATAAAATAATTCAAGCTCAATCCTCTTCGACCGAGTCCAAGAACTTTGCGGATGCTGGCTTCTTTAATTCTTCGTGTGAATTGCGCTGTGCTTAAGTTCATGAAATTGACGCACGACAACAACACGATAAAAATTCCTGCACCGATAAGAGAATAAATAATTTTAATGTTTCCTGAATCATTCAAACGATTCAATACAATGGAATCCGGTAAGTGAATACTCGTCATCGGCTGGAGAAACAACTCCCACTTCTTTCCGGATTTAATATAATCATCAAAGGTAGTATTCATAATGCGTTGCAAAGTTTGCTCTGCATGCTTGCGCGGAATAGCAGCAAGTTTGGCTTCTACATTTTGCATGTTGGTATTTTCTCTGAAGCGCACATACGTTTCCAACTGGGTCCAGATCCAACTCCAGTAAATTCTTTTAACCACCTGAAAACTGTTCATGGAAAGCAATACATCAAATTCGATGTAGGAATTATCCGGAGTATCTTTAACAACACCTGTTACTTCATACGTCTTTTGTTCTGCACCTCCACCTAAACCACCAAGGCGAACCATTTTACCTATCGGGTCTTCATCACCAAAATATTTCTTGGCGGTTGATTCTGACATTACCAATGTATTCGCCTGTAACAACGCGCTCTTCGCATCGCCTTTCACAAAAGGAAAGTTGAACATCGAGAAGAAATTGGAATCGGCTGCGAGAACTTTATCTTCTTCAAAGGCGATTACTTCTTTCTTCTGATTCGTGTATGAAATTATAAAGTTACCAGGCGTATGAATGCTGGTCATCAACTCTACCTCAGGCAATTCTTCCTGAATGGCGTATGCTACTCCTGGACCGGTTGAAGCAAATTGCTGATCGCTACCTTCTCCCCAAATGAATGTCTGGTTTACGCGATAGATGCGTTCGGCATGATTGTGAAAACGATCGTAACTAAATTCATGGCGCACGTATAGGTAAATCAACAAGGTGCTCGCGATACTGACCGTAAGCCCAAGCAAGTTGATGAATGAGAAAAGCTTTTGGCGTTTCAGGTTTCTGAAGAAGAGAAGAAAGTAATAGCGAAGCATAATAGTCGAGGTTTGGTTTTTAGATGACAAACCCTATACCATGAGGAAAAAACCTCTTTACGCTGAAATTTCAAGTAAAACACTTTTGATGGCGTTCGGTAATGATGGCGAGTGTCCGGTATCGGATAAGGAATGATGGAGATAGTCTGGACTTATCACTATGCCTTTTCCTCGGACTGTGTCCCTACAGACCGAAACAAAGTATGTGGTCTGTGCGGACACAGACCACGGAGTTGTTGAAATGTTAGGACACAGTCAACAGATGTTGGTGTGATTCATCAATAATTCCTTTTTATGCTAAGGCATGCAGTGAAAACTCAAAAAGGGATCGTTAATTTAATCTGTCTCACCTTACAAATCAGCGACAGTGGATGTAGCGCTTCAATGAAGTGTCTGATGCCTGGATACTGACCCGACAAAGTAATGAACTCAACTACCTTCTACATTCCGTTAACCTTTATATTGCAGGTTATATCAAGACCCTCGACCCTTGCAACTGGTATCTTTTAAGCAAAGAGAAAAATACTTGTTGGTGATTGGTCATGGAAAACGAGATAACCTTGTTACCATGACTCAGGCATCCGCAGAGATTTATGCGAAAGTTCTCGAAACAAAAACGAATTACCTGTTGGTGGATTACCGTCAACTACAGATCAATGTGCCGTTAAGCCAGGCTTATAACATTGTGAAACGTTATGAAGTAGCTCAACCTGAACTTAAAAAACTCACGATTGCCGCAGTGTTTGAAGGTAAGGGGATTGCATTCGGAAATTATTGGAAAGAAGTGAGCCTGCAACGTGGTTTTTTTATTGAGATCTTTGAAGATATGAACCTTGCTGAAGAATGGCTATTAAAACAAATGATAACATGATCGGTCTTTCATCCGTATCACATCCATCTCACCACTCTACAACAATGAAAACACATTTTGATCTCTCCGATATCCAGTTTGAAGACCAATTCAAAACAGGAACATTTGATGTAACACACTTCAGTCATGAGGCACATCTCCGGCTGGCGTGGATTCATGTACAGAAATATGGAGTGTACACTGCTATCTCAAACATCTGTAATCAACTACAGGCTTTTGTGATCCTGCATGGAGCAGAAGCAAAATTCAACATGACATTAACCATTGCCGCCATCAAAGCGGTGCATCATTTTATTGACCGATCGGATGCTATTTCGTTTGGAGAATTCATTCTCGAATTTCCGAGACTGAAATACAATTTTAAAGAGCTGATGGCAGCACATTATCAGGTAGATATTTACAATTCTGCTAAGGCGAAGGAAGAATTTGTACAGCCTGACCTGTTACCTTTTGATGCTTAGCATAGTTCAAACTTATTTCTTAAGAATTAAGATACTCAACAATTCCATCGCGAATAGCAGTGAATGTCCTGATCAAGGTATCTTCATTCTCCTCTAATAAAGTAACTCTGAAACCTTGAAGTTCAGAACAGAACGAAGAAATAGGAACAACACAAATACCTTTGGATCCTAATAAGTAATAGACAAAGCGTTTGTCCAATGCTATGTCATCCTGATCAACCCAGCCTTCTACCAACGATTTGATTTTTGAGTCCGCGATTATCATTTTTTGTTTTGCACTCAATGTTCCATCTCTGAAAATGATGGTGTTGTAAAACGCACCAAAGGTTTCATTGAAGGTAAGCTGAGGAACCGTGCGTAAAATATCGGCTATGATTTTACTGCGCTTGCCAATGTTTTGATTCGTCTCTTCTCGATACACTTTAAAACGAGGATCGCCAAAAATTTTCGGGATCACTACTTGTGGAAGTTTGGTTGAACACACTTCAATCATCTTTGCATTATCCAATGCCTGACAGAAGCGATTAAAATCTTTATCCTTATCGCGATTATAATATTCCATCCAGCCACATCGTCCACCGGGCCATGGAAGTTCTTTCGAAATACCTTTCATGGAAATGCCCGGCACATCACCAATGATCTCAGAAAGCGCATACGCCCGTGCTCCATTGTAAGTAATGTTGATGTAAATCTCATCGGCAATTAAGAAGAGGTTAAACTCTTTCGCGATAGCAACAATTTTCTGAAGAGTCTCCAAAGGATACACCATCCCGGTTGGATTATCCGGATTGATGATCAGTATGCCGACAATATTCGGATTGTATTTTACCTTATTGTATAAGTCATCCAGATCCGGATACCATTTGTTGTTCGGATCGAGTTTGTAGGTAATCGGTTCGTGTGCTGCGTGTGCTGCCTCAGCACTGGAGTGCGTAGAGTATGCGGGCGAGGGACCAATGACGCGCGAGGTGCGCGAAATAAATTGATAGACTTTTGAAATCGCATCACCAAGTCCATTGAAAAAACAGATGTCTTCTGCTGTAATCTGTACACCCCCAAAGGCATTGGTTTGTTTTGCCAGAAACTCTCTTGTTTCCAACATTCCCTTCGAAGGACAATAACTATAGGTATCGTCCTCTTTCATTAAATCAGAAATAGCATCTTTAATCCATTGCGGAAGTTTGTGGTTCTTCTGAATAGGATCACCAATGTTTTCCCACGAAATAGTAAGGCCCAGTTTTTTAAGTTGGTCAGCCTTCTTTACGATCTCTCTGATCTCGTAACTCAGCTCACTTGCACCTTCACTTAATAATTTTTGTCGCATCCGTAAAATTTCAAACAACGATGTTGAGAGTTTTGACGGAAGGATTCAAGAAGAATGAAGAAAAAATTTTTATAACGAGTGTTTGGTAGTGGCGAGCTAGGCGCGGTTAGAGGTTAATAGTTAATTGTTAATGGTGAACAGCCCGTTATCAACATGATGTACTATTCACTATTAACTATTAACTTCTCCTCACCAATCGAACAACATTCTCAACATGAGTCGTATGCGGAAACATATCGACAGGTTGAACAGCTGCAATGTCATATTTCTCCGAAAGGATTTTTAAATCGCGGGCCTGTGTAGCTGGATTGCAACTGACGTAAACAATTACCTTCGGCTCGGCTTTTAATAACATCTTACAAACATCTTCGTGCATGCCATTACGTGGCGGATCAGTAATAATAGTATCTGGTCTTCCGTGAACCGAAAGAAATTCATCGTCTAATAAATCTTTGATATCGCCAGCATAAAAATCGGTATTGGTGATGCCATTGATCTGTGAATTGACTTTTGCATCATCAATAGCTGCCGCTACATATTCTAATCCAATTACTTTCTTTGCTTGTCCTGCTACGAAGTTGGCAATGGTTCCTGTTCCTGTGTAAAGATCATACACTAACTCGTCACCTTTTAATTCAGCAAGTTTCCATGCTACCTTATACAATTCAAACGCCTGATCGGAATTGGTTTGATAAAATGATTTTGGTCCTACACGAAATTGCAAAGTTCCCGATCCATCCGGCTTCTGCATTTGCTCGGTGATGTAGGGATTGCCTTTCCAGCAAATGATATCCAGATCGTGAAAGGTATCGTTGCGTTTTGCATTGATGATATAGTTGAAGGAAGTGATTTGTGGAAAATCTTTCTCTAGTCGATTCAGAATTTTTTCAGTCCACTCTATTTTATCTTCTGTTACCTGAAGAATGATCATCGTCTCGCCTGTGTTCGCGGTACGAATAGTAATCGTTCGGAGGAATCCTGTTTGTCTTCGTAAATCAAAAAACGGAATGTTATTTTTTACGGCTTCATCTTTCACGGCTAAGCGAATTCCATTCGATGGTTCAGGCTGAAGAAAACATTCTTTCACATCGAACACACGATCAAATTTTTTCGGCATGTGATAACCCAATGCAGGTTCCGCAGGAATAGTTACCTCATCCAAACCCTCTTTTAAGGCAATTGCTTTTCTATCGGCTACTTCTTCATACGTTAACCAGCGATGTGATGAAAAAGTATAGTCAAGCTTATTGCGATAGTATTTGATTTTATCCGAAGCAATAATAGTAGAGATGGTCGGAAGGGTTAAACCTCCGATGCGCTCCAAATTATCAATAACCTGTTGTTGCTTATAGGTAAGTTGAATGCTGTATTGAAGATGCTGCCATGAACATCCTCCGCACAAACCAAAGTGCGAACAAAACGGTGTAGCACGATTAGTTGAGAGCTTCTTTATCTGAACTACCTTCCCTTCCAGAAAACTGCTTTTAATCTTTGTCAATGAAACATCAACTGTATCTCCTGGTGCAGCACCTTCTATAAACAAGACCAAACCATTCACCCGCGACAAACATTTACCTTCCGCGGCCATGGTTTCAACTACAATATCCTCGATTACGTCTCCTTTTTTCATGTGCTAATTCTTTCTAAAATAACGGGCCCATGGAACAGTCATGTTGATAGTCAGGCAATTGAAGTTGCTTTCTTTGCCTGGCCGTTTCATAAAGCGCGCAAAATACAGAATAATGATGTTTTTAGCCTCCAACCGATTCCTTATCTTTCGTGTCTGGTTAGAAGGTATGAGGAGAGTTTTACTAATAATGCTTTGCTTTTTTGCGGTACCTGTATTGGGGTCGCACATCGTTGGAGGTGAATTTGAAATTCGTCATATCAATGGCAATTCCTATCGCATCAACTTAATCCTCTATTTTGATAAACTGAACGGAAGTCCCGGAGCGAAAGATTTCAACATTACCGCTGCCATTTTTCGCAAACGCGACAATCAGTTTGTACAAAATGTATTCTTTGGAAGTCCTTCGTCATCTGATGTTCAATACACACAACCAGAATGTTCAAACGGTGAAATCCAAACAGAGAAACTAGTATACACAACTGTCGAGTTCTTTTCAGATGCACAATACAGTGATCCGGGTGGTTATTATATTATTTGGGAACGCTGCTGCCGAAACTATACCATCACCAATATTTTTAGTCAGGACCCGAATGCAGGCGGACTAGCCGCAGGACAAACTTTTTACCTGGAGTTCCCTCCGGTTGTAAAAAATGGTGAACCCTTTATCAATTCCACACCCAGATTATTCCCTCCGCTCAATGACTATGCTTGTCCTTTTAAAGTATACTATGTTGACTTTGCCGGTGAGGATGATGACGGTGATTCACTGGTGTACACATTGGCGACACCTCTTAGTACGCATACGGTAGAGCCTCTTCCTCCCCTATTACCAGCACCTTATCCGCCAGTTACCTGGAAAAATCCGTTTGGTCTCAATAATATCCTTGATGGTAATCCGGATTTAAAAATCAGCACCGATGGTTTTCTTACGGCTACTCCTACGAAACAAGGTCTATATGTATTTGCCGTGAAGTGTGAAGAATTCAGAGAAGGGATTAAGATTGGAGAAGTGAGACGCGACTTTCAAATGCTGGTGGTAGATCGTTGCCCTGAAGCTGAAGCTCCTAATATTATGGGCAAAAGATTAACCGATGCCAATTTCACTTTTGATGAAAATATGACCGTTACCTTTAGTAACACTGTGGACGATGCCAACCGGTGTATTGAAGTTCAGATTTCCGATCCGGATGCATTAAAACCCGGTGATGGATTTGCTGAAAACGTAAAAATCAAAGCCATTCCGTTAAGTTTCAAAAAAGATATTAAAGGAATACTTCCGGCTATTACAAGCGCATTACTCATCAATGGAAGCACAGTCAATTTTCAAATTTGCTTTGAAGAATGTCCGTATGTAGAGGGGCCTTTTCAAATTGGTATCGTGGCGTATGATGATGCATGCAGCTTACCCCTTTCGGATACCTTAAAGATTACGGTTAACATTCAACCTCCCGCAAATTCAAACGCACGCTTTACAACGCCCAACATCACGCAATTACTAAATGAAGGAGATATAGCAACATGGCCCATTCGTGGAGTTGACGATGAAGGCGATCCGATTTCAGTTGCCATCTTTACGGATGGATTTAATCCTCCTGATGTTGGGATGACGCTAACACAAACTAAAAATGAAGATGGTGAATACCTTGCTCAACTAGTCTGGGACACGCGATGCGATGTGTATGACTTCACGCACAAAACCAATTTTGAAATTAAAATATTAATTGAAGATGGCGACCTCTGCAAATTTGCTCATCCGGATACGATGATTTTTAAGTTGAATGTAAAACTACCGGGCAACATAGATCCGTTTATTGATACTGACCTTACCCCTGTTGCCAATGAAAGGATCATAGATAACATCACACGTAAGGTAAATGAAACGCTTCGCTTCAATGTATTGGGTGCCGATGGTGACAACGACTTTCTGATTTTAGGTGTAAAAGGGAAAGATTTCAACATCAGCAACTACAACATTACCTTTCCAGGTGATCAGGACAATGGAAATGTATCATCCCCTTTCAATTGGAACATTGCCTGCGATAAAGTAAACCTGAACGTAAAAGATGAATTTGAATTTGAATTTATTGTAGTCGACAATGCAAACAAATGCCGGTTCTATAAAGCGGATACCTTAAATGTTATCGTTAAACTTGAACCACCCGATAACAGTAAACCTGATTTACTCATCACTAGTACAAGTCAAACCGTGCCATTGAATGGCGACTCTATAAGTATTTTTCTTGGTCAGCAGATTTCATTAAGTCTCATTGGCACAGACGCTGACCTTAATCCTGAAAAAGATAAAGTACGCGTGGAACTCATAGAAGCAACAGGTAATGTATCGCCAACCGGCTACATCTTTGCGCCTGCTGAAGGAAATGGAATTGCCAACACAACCTTTACGTGGCTTCCCGATTGCTCCGTTTTTGAAAACAACATTTACAAAAATGACTACGACTTTACGTTTCGGGTGATTGACGACAAGTGTTTCAATTCAAAAGGAGACACCATAAAAATTGCTGTCACCGTGCGCGATGTTGACGGTAGTGATGCTGATTTTATACCTCCTAATTTTATCTCACCGAATGGTGATGATTGGAATGCATTCTTTGCCATGGTAAAAGAAGATGAAACAACACACGAATTGGTTTCCATTCTGCCAAAAGATAATTGTACCGGCCGTTTTGTAGATATTAAAATCTTCAACCGCTGGGGTAAGAAAGTATACTCAAGTGATAACCGTGATTTCAGATGGTATGCGGATGGCGAAGCCGGTGGCGTTTACTTCTATTTACTTACCTATAGCGATAAAGAATATAAAGGGATGATTACAGTTCGCGAGTAGTAAAAATTTTCTTTTCGGATTTCTTTCATCACTGCATCAATTTATAAATGCTGCCTCACAAAAGAATTCAAAATCAGTGAATCTGTGGCAAAGAATTATGTGGCTAAAGCATTAGCAAATTATTTTCCTTTACAAAAGCATTCGCTCCGTTCCATTTAATTTTTAACCACACATCTTTTCTACCCAATACCGTAAAGCGGTGTCCTTCTTCCAGCACTGTAATAACATCAGCACCAGGAGATGGCCCTGCCATAACATAGGTATGTGGACTGGAAACAATTCCGGTAGAAAAAAACTGACCCACATTTACATGAACCATGAAACCAATGAGGATCACCACCAACACGGAAGCTGGAAATAATAAATGGCTCTTCTTTCGTCTCAAAAATAAAACGAGACTCATCAAAAAGATGGCGATTGCAATCAAAGCAAAAGAAATGTATAGAGAGTATTGCTGATACAAAGAGAATATTTTGTTCCGGTCAGAATATTCATAACCCTTAAGACTAAATTTTGCTGCCAGTTCTTCCATTTTATCACTCACAGCCTGATCATGCGTACGCGTATAATATAAATTCAGACAATAAAGAGCAGGGCCAATGCGCCCGAGGCCTTCATGAATGAACGCCATCTTTAATAACATGGAAGGCGTGTATTGTTTTTGCTCTAAAATAGTTTCGTAATGCTCTAGAGATTGTACGTAACGTTTGGCTTGAAAGAGCGAATCAGCTTGTTTTAATCTGTAGCCCAAAACCTGAGCAGAGGCAAACTGATCAGAGCCAAAAAAACTAATCGCAAGAATGATGAGAATTTTTATAACACGTCTTTGCATATTTTTTTTATCCTGTTACCTTTGCGACCTCAATTACGGAAAAGCCCTTTAAACAGGCAAGAACGTAGAGATTTAGATTCGGAAAGAAACAAAGCAAGCCAGAAGAAAAGATTCCGTAGCTCAGCTGGTAGAGCAATACACTTTTAATGTATGGGTCCTGGGTTCGAATCCCAGCGGGATCACACTAAAGCCTCAGATCTAAAAATCTGAGGCTTTTTTATTTTCGTTTTAACACCGATTGCCAAAATTCGGAAATGGGTATCAATGAGTATCACAAATAGCGTCACTTCTAAGGTAGAATTAAACCTTTTCAAAGTGATGATACTCATGTGATCCCAATTGGGATCACAAACATCACAGCCAAGGCTGAAGGAAATTAGTGCCCACCTAAAACATCTAATTGCTTAATCATTTTAGCAGGAATTCCCCCAACAATTGTGTTTGCAGGAACATCCTTGTTCACCACTGCACCTGCGGCCACAATAGAATTTTCACCTACAGTCACACCTGGTAATATCGTTGCTCCTGCACCTATCCAAACGTTTCGTTTTATGTGAACCGATTTTAAATCCAGTTGTTTTCTTTTCGAAGGATCTACGGGATGATTCTCTGTGATCAGGTTAACTCTTGGTCCGATCTGTACATCATCTTCAATCGTTATGCCTCCCATGTCAAGAAAACTACAGGCGTGATTGATAAAAACATTCTTACCGATCTTTATGTGTTGTCCGAAGTTGGTATGGAAAGGAATAAATATGGTTGAGCTCTTATCAATCTGAGAATCTATAATCTCACTCAAGCGCTCACGCATTTCATCAATGGTTGGTGATGCATTAAGAGCTACCGATAATTTTTGTGTGCGGGATACGACTTCCCATGCTTCGCCCATTTCATCGTTTCGAATTATACCTCCGGCAAGCATTCTCTGAAAAATATTCTGAGACATCTTTAAAATGTTTTATTTCTATTAAACTTCCGCTGGTCGGAGCGACATAGGATTGGTACCTGTTATACGTTTAAAGAAGTTATTGAAATAAGTCGGGTACTCGAAACCAAGTGCGTACGCAATATCCGCTACATTCCAATCCGTATGCAGAAGTAATGCTTTTGCTTCACTTGCAATACGTTCACTGATATGCGTTGTTGTAGATTTTCCTGTTGTTTCCTTAACGGCTCTGTTCAGGTAGTTGACATGCAAATTCAAATTACTGGCATAGTCCTGCGCGGTGCGTAATTGAAGTGGACGATCTTTACTCTCGATCGGGAATTGTCTTTCGAGTAGCTCAAGGAAAACATTTGTGATCCGATGCGATGCATTCTTGACCTGGTCGAAGTCTTGAGCGGGCTGAAGCTTTAAAGCTTCATGTATAATAAGATTCACATAGTTTCGAATTAGATCATCTTTGAACGCATAGCTGGTACTTTGTTCGGTGATCATATTTCGAAAGATTCCATTCAGAAATTCACGCTTCTCCTCAGAAATCGGGAAGATTGGTGTTCCTCCAATTTTGAAGAGGGATGACTGCTGTAAGCTTTCCGTACGGTCTGATGGTTTGTAAAAATCTTCCGAAAACAAACACGTATACCCTACGTAACTTCTTGAAATTGTCTCCCATGAATAGGGAACATTGGGGTTAGCAAAGAACAATATCGTGCCCTTCATAACGAAGCTCCGATCAGCGTAGTTAATAATACTTTCTCCGGTCGTTAAGCAGATCTTGTAAAAATCTTTTCGACTATATTCTCTGACACCATTCGAATCGTCTTCAATCTGGAAGGCGTTAAAGCCTTTGAGTTTAAGCTCGCTGTTAAAAGTCGAGACTGATCTTTCATTACCTTTCTCCATAACAATGCCTTTAATTAAGTGTCAATTTCATTTCTGAAAATCTGGAAACGAATCCTGCTTGCAGATCCATGCACATGCCTTTTTTATCGCTCTGAAAATCATGCTCACCTTACTTTAATTCTCGAGCACAAATCTCTTCCTTTTAACACGATTGGAAAATAAGAAATTCAATCTTTCTATTAAGATTATCAAACTTACGAAATTCAACTTACCTATGTTTTCAGTCCAGTGACAGGTCAGTCGCCATGCGGCAAATTGCAAGCGAGGTATTGCGGCAATACTCGGTGATCCACAAAAAAGGCTTTTTTAGCGTGTAATGAAACACTCTTTATAATCTGGCAGACAAATAGGTTTGAAAATCTTAATGATTGGTTTGATTTCCTTTAACCAAAAGCGCTCCAACTGCGCCAGCTTTGTATAAGTAAATCAAATAAAAAAGCATGAAAGCAATAGCCACTTTAGCGGCTTTGTCACTACTGATTATAGGACAAGCCCATTCACAAGATCAACGCGCAGTTTCAAACCAAAAGAAGGAAACTATGAACAAAGAAAATCAAGGAGAACAATATACTTTCCAATTGAGTGACAAGGTCACTCGCCAAAAAGTAACTTTTATAAACCGGTACGGAATTCAGCTTGCAGGAGATCTATACCTGCCTGTCCGGCAGGCAGGCCTTCCTAGAAATGCAGGAGGAAAATCTTTGGCCGCTCTTGCCATCAGTGGGCCGTTTGGCGCGGTCAAGGAACAATCATCTGGGCTCTATGCGCAAAACATGGCAGAGCGAGGTTTTGCCGCGCTTGCGTTTGATCCTTCTTACACAGGCGAAAGCGGTGGTGAACCACGAAATGTTGCATCACCTGATATCAACACGGAAGATTTCAGTGCAGCAGTTGACTTTCTTGGACTGCAAAATAATATTGACAGAAACAGAATTGGTATCATTGGTATCTGTCGATTTGCCGGATGGGATTGAATGCTGCCGCAGTTGACAAACGGATAAAAGCTGTTACTGTCACCAGCATGTACAATATGAGCCGTGTAATGGCGAATGGATACTACGATGCACTTACTCCAGAGCAACGTACCCAAACTCTTGAGCGGCTTGGAGAACAACGTTGGAAAGATGCCGAGAAGGGATCGTATGCCGCCAGCTCCAGCAATCTACCCGAGAAACTTACTGGTAATGAGCCGCAATTTGTAGTCGACTACTTTAACTATTACAAAACACCACGTGGGTTTCATCCCCGTTCTATCAATTCAAATAGTTCCTGGACAGCAACCAATCCTTGGTCATTCATGAACATGCCCCTGCTGACTTACATAAAAGAAATTTCTCCACGCCCTGTATTAATTATTGCTGGCGAAAATGCTCATTCACGCTACTTCAGCGAAGACGCGTACAAGGCAGCAGCGGAGCCAAAAGAGTTGATTATCATTCCTAAAGCAGTTCATGTTGACCTGTATGATAACGTTGATATCATCCCTTTTAATAGACTCGAAGAATTCTTCAAGACGCATTTAAATGTTGAGTCGACAAAAAGCAAAACAACTCTGGAAGAAAGTCGATAAAGCAATCCGCGTCATGCGATTGCATTAACACTCAACAAAAAGATAAACTCAAATATAACTTAACGCATTAATGGAAAATAATATAAAGGATAAAGTAGTAGTCATTACAGGCGCAAGTAGTGGTATGGGCGAAGCAGCAGCGAAGCATTTGTCAGCGCTTGGCGCAACGGTAGTACTTGGCGCAAGAAGAGCTGACCGGATTGAAAAGCTCGCAAAAGAGATTCGTGACAACGGAGGAAAAGCGCTCTCCATCGCAGCGGATGTAACAAACCGCGATCAGGTAAAGAATCTTGTCGATTCAGCAGTTAAAAAATTTGGGCGGGTTGACGTGATCCTTAATAACGCAGGCATCATGCCACTGTCACCAATGGACAGGCTTAATGTTGATGAGTGGGATAAGATGATTGATGTTAATATCAAAGGCGTGCTCAATGGAATTGCCGCAGTTCTGCCTCACATGAAACAGCAGAAGTCAGGTCAGATCATCAACACCTCTTCTGTAGCGGGTCATAAAATATTTAACGGCTCTGCGGTTTATTCAGCTACCAAATTTGCAGTGCGCGCATTGACTGAAGGCTTACGGATGGAAGTGAAGCCTTATAATATCCGTACAACGATAGTTTGCCCAGGCGCTGTTAAAACAGAGTTGCTAGAGCATATTACCGAGGCAGATGTTCAGCAAGCAAATAAAGATTACGTGGGAGCTGTTGGAATTAGTTCAGATAGTTTCGCTCGTGTAGTTGCGTTCGCCATCAGTCAGCCGGAAGATGTCGATATCAATGAAATTATTTTTCGTCCGACATCCCAGGAACTATAAAATAAGCAAGTACGACTCAGACAATTTCATAACAAGCTTAAACATTAACAAATATTGAAATGATCAAGATCATGAAGTTATCAGCAAGTATCATTATATTCAACTTGCCTTTGATCGTTTGGGGCGGTTGCACGAGCGAAAATACCGTGTTACTTGAAAACAGCGTTTCTGACACTACACCTCCAACATCAGAACTTATGAAGGATACAATAAAGATAACGATAGGCGATAACCATTTTACAGCAATACTCGAATCGAATGCTGCGGCAACCGAATTTAAAAACATGTTGCCCCTAACCATTAGCATGAAGGATCTCAACAGCAATGAAAAGTTCTTTGATTTTTCAACTAGTCTACCAGCTAATGCCTCTAACCCTAATACAATCAACTCAGGAGATTTAATGCTTTGGGGTTCGAATACGCTGGTATTGTTTTATAAGACATTCAACACGTCCTATAGCTACACAAGGCTTGGAAAAATCGAAAACCCGAACGGTCTCTCGCAGGCACTAGGTTCTGGTAACGTGACGGTCACGTTTGAGCTGCCCAGCAAATGATAAACTTAAAACTCAACGATGAAACACAAACTTATTAATTCCATCACTGTCTTGTTATTGCTGGTCACACTGATTAGCTGCAATGACAAAGGTCAAAGCCAACAATCAGAATCGGGTTCTTCTGATGAAACAATTTTTCCAAAGGGTGAATTGGGTCCGGCAACAAATTTCACAGGCAAAGCTTACAACTTTGGTTTAGTCGCAAATGATTCTATCTACAATACACTTGTGGGAAATGTTTATTTCGAAAAAAGTGCAAGATCAAACTGGCACTTACATCCAAGCGGGCAAATTCTAATTGTACTCGATGGTGAAGGATATCATCAACTGGAAGGACAGCCAAGGCAAACGATGAAAAAGGGTGAAGTCATTAAGGTTCCGGCAAATACAAGGCACTGGCATGGCGCAACTGAATATAACAGTCTTACGCAAATGTATATTTTGCCAAAGACGGAAAACGGGTTTGTCACATGGATGGAGTCCGTTACAGATGAGCAGTATAAATCCAACAACTAAACAAATGGAAATTATTAAATTAGGTTCTCAACCATCCGTCAAAGGCCCGGAAGATTGGTTTACTGGGTCGGTTCGCATTAATTACCTATTTCAACCAAATGGACATAGACGTGCTGGTGCAGCGGAAGTAACCTTCGAACCGGGTGCAAGAACAGCATGGCACACACATCCACTTGGACAAACACTTATTGTTATATCCGGTGTCGGGTGGGTACAACGGGAAGGCGATGCGATTGAAGAAATTAAACCTGGTGATATTGTTTGGATAGCTCCAGGTGAAAGGCATTGGCATGGAGCATCGGCAACAATGGCAATGACACATATTGCCACGCAAGAGGAACTGAATGGAAAAGTTGTGGATTGGATGGAAAAAGTGAGCGATGAGCAATATCAAAATGACAATTAAAACTGATCTATTTATTTTAACATTCTAACAAGTATGATCCATCGAATTTTTTACGCTATCGTTTCTCTTTCATTGGTAGTATCGACTACCGCTGTTTCACAATCCAACCCCGTCATCGATATATTTCCCAGGGGCACTACTTTGCACGGAGATATAGCCTACAACAATGATACATTAGCCAAGCACTTGCTTGATATCTACCTGCCACCAAACGCAAATGGCCACGTACCACTGGTGATCTTCATACATGGCGGTGGCTGGTTAGGCAATGATAAGTATGCAGATATTGGTTACATGAAAAAAACGGTGGCAGAAATAGTTAGCAGTGGTTTTGCACTAGCCTCTATCGATTACCGGTTTGCAACGCAAGCGATTTTTCCTTCACAAATACAAGACTGCAATCGCGCCATTTCTTTTCTAGTGGACAATGCAGACAAATACGGCCTCGATAAAAAACGAATTGCGGTCATGGGCTTTTCGGCAGGTGGACACTTAGCCTCATTGACGGGTTTGTCAAAGAATAACAACGTAGAGAACTTTTTCATGCCAGGAACAAATAAATCATTCACCTTCAAAGCTGTTGTTGATTTTTATGGCCCTGCTGAATTAATATTATTTCCTGGAAGCAATGATCCTAAATCTCCCGAAAGTCTTTTGATCGGTGCAACACCGTTGTCACGTCCTGATCTGGCAAAGGCAGCGAGTCCTGTTACTTATGTCGATAAAAACGATCCACCATTCCTGATTATTCATGGCGAAAAAGATGAGATTGTTTCAAATAAACACTCTCAGTTACTGAGTTCATGGCTAAACGTGGTGGGCGTTCAAAACGAACTTGTCATCGTCAAAGATGCGCCACACTTTGGTGTGATGTTTGATGCAGACGATATTCGGAATAAAGTTATAACCTTCCTTAAGAAGCAAATGAATTAAGAGGCGGCCGTGGAAGTGCGAATAGTTATCTGAACTTCTAAAATGATAAATATGAATCAGTTCAGGGTAATACTTCTCGAATTTTAACACCGGAATGTTTATTTATCAGTATCACATGATATTGATTGGTACTAAAAGGGCCACTCCGGCTTAAAATGAGTATTTTTTAATGCTGATTGACACGAATGTCCTTGTTCCAGCGCGATCACTTTAGATGCCTTAGGAAATATCTCCTAGGGCATTTTTGTTTTACCGATCACAGGAAATTTGAGAGTCGGATTTTAATCCTATTCATTCCTCAATGAATCCACAGGATTCGAGTGTGCGGCCCTCAACGCCTGCGTACTTACAATCAACAAGGCGAACGTCAGCGCGATAACACCTGTGAGCGGGAATATCCACCAGGCAATAGACGTGCGGATGGTGTACCGTTCAAGGTATTGCGTCATCAACCACCATGACAATGGGGCAGAAAATGCAAAGGCCACAATCACCATAATAGAAAAGTCTTTCGAGATCAGATTTACGAGACCAGGGACCGAAGCACCCAGAACTTTTCGAATACCAATTTCTTTCGTGCGTTGTTCAGCAGTGAATGCTGCGAGGCCAAATAAACCAAGACCAGTAATAATCACCGCGAGAACAGCAAAGAGACTGGCAAGCTTACTGGTTAAATTAATGGTTGTGAATTTCTTCTGGAACTCCACATCAACAAAGGTGTATTCAAATGGATAGGCAGGTCCGTACTTCTTGAAAATGTTTTCTACAATTTTGATCGAGGCTGGAAGATCATCGGTCTTATTCAAGCGTATAGAAATAGAGCCCCACCAATCATCGAGAACCGCGAACATGGGTTTCACTTCTTCATAAGGCGATCCCATGAGAACATCATCGCACACACCAATGAGCGTGCGTTTCTTATCCCAAAGATCCAGTTGAGTGCCGATCGGATCTTTCATACCCATGAGCTTTACCGCTGCTTTGTTCACAATGATCGCCATGCTATCCGACTTGAAGTCTTCCGAAAAGTCACGCCCCTCCAGCATTTTCACATCCATGGTTTTAGCCCAGTCATAATCCGTAACGATCGTGGTAAAAATTACTTTTAAGTCATCAGGTTTGCCGGGCCAGCCAACAAAATTATTTGAGTTAACATCCGTGATCGCGCTGTTCACCCTCACCATTGACTCCACCGCGCCCGATGCCAGCAGTTCTACCTTGAGATGTTTTAAATTATCGTGATAATCTTTATTGAGCGGTACAGTAATCAAGTTCTCCTGCGAATAACCGATATCGCGACCTTTCGCTAATTGAATCTGGTTGTAGATCACAAACATGGAGATGACCAACAAAATAGAAAAACCAAATTGCAACGTCACCAGAATTTTTCGGGGCAGACTGGCACCTTTTCCAACGGTAGGTTTGCCCTTCAATACTTTCACCGGTTGAAACCCAGAGAGATAAAATGCCGGATAACTTCCCGCTACCGTTCCCGTCAGCAAAATCAATCCCAACGAGAACAACCAGAACTCTTTGCTGGCATAATCAATAAATAATTTTTTATCGACCAGCGTATTGTACGCAGGCAAAAGCAGTTGAGCCGCCAGTACAGCAATGACAAAAGAAATGAATGCAATAATGACCGACTCACCGATGAACTGAAAGATTAATTCCCATCGCCTGGACCCGACACTCTTTCTTATACCTACTTCGCGTGCCCTTCGCTCACTTCTTGCTGTAGCCAGATTCATAAAGTTGATGCAGGCAATCACAATAATAAATATCGCGATGATACTAAAGAGTTGCACGTAATCGCTCATACCTCCTTGCTCAACACCGTTGTCGAAGTTGGAGTACAATCGCCAGCGCAGCAAAGGGTAGAGAAAGAATTCGTGTTTCATCTCTTTGTCTTCACCGTGCTTCTCGAGCATGTCGCGAATGCCATTTTCAACATCTGCTTTATTTTTTGAATTGTTCAGTTCTACGAAGATCTGGAAAGAGTAATTGCCCCAGTTGGTTTCATTGCGTTTCACCCAGTCGCTGGTATTATGCCAATGTTTATAGGGCAAAAGAAAATCAAACTGGAACGATGAATTGGAAGGAATGTCTCTTAATATACCTGCTACTTTAAGATCATGTTGATTATCGACACGAATGATTTTTCCCATCGCGTCTTCATCACCAAATAAGGACTTTGCTGTTGACTCGGTGATGACAATATTCGCGGCATCATCGAGCACTTGTTCGGCATTACCAGCGATCAGCGGAAACTGAAACATTTCCAGAAACTCTTCGCTGACATTAAAACCACGTTTGCTCATGCGCTTATCTTCTGTTACGGCCAGAAGATGATCGCCACCCCAGTCCGTTACCAGCGCACGGACGATATTAGCGTTGGCAGTTTTCAAAGCCTCATGTGTGGGCAGCGGCAGCGAATTCCATGAATTAATTTTGTTGTCAAAGTGAGCATTTACCCAAACCTGGTAGAGACGATCGGCTTTGGGATGGAATTTATCGAATGACGTTTCATCCGCGACCCAAAGAAGTATTAGAATGGAGCACGTAATGCCAATGGCGAGACCGGAGATATTAATAAAAGAGTAGAAGCCGTTTTTCCGAAGGCTTCGAAAGGTTACTAACAAATAATTTCTAAGCATGGGGCGAGTGTTGAATCTGAAATACTCCCGATTTCCCAAAAGGTTGCATGGAAAGAGGTAAGTAATTTCTCTTAGGAGCGCTCTTCTCCCCCACCAAAGTCACTTGCATCAAGAACTTGATGTCTCAACAAAAAAAGTTGCAATATTAATAGTGCTTCAACTTTCTCAAAATCCCACAGGGTGGAGACATCATTCAATTCGGTTTACGAAGGGCCCTGCTCTAAATGCTGTTATTGTTTTATAAATTTTCTCACGTCACTAAAACCATTCGAGCCAATCAGTTGAATATAATATACACCACTATTAAGCCCCAGCTGGGTGGTGCTGATACTAATCGTCTGAATAGTCTGTGCATTTCCTTCGCGTATATACATCACCTGTGCGTTGAGATTAATAATCTTCAATATAAACTGACCTTCAGTGATGTTGCTCAATGAAATATTGAGTTCATCGATTACCGGATTCGGATAAAGGTAAAGTGACATTTGTGCTTCGTTAACAGCAGCGTTTCCAATATCGGATTGTAGTCTCGCTGTTGTGGCTAAGCCTGGAGAATTTTGTGTACTGTTGATAATAGTAAAATGAACCGTGCGGCTCGATCCTTCAGGTCCCCACGCATAGTATTTCATATACGGGATGGCGGTTAGTGTGTATACACCCGGATCAGCATTCCAGAAAGTATCTTTTCCATTTGCCTTTCCGCTGATGGCATAAGGAGCGCGATTATCTATTCGTGCTGTTATGCCGTTGAGTATAAACTTCACACTTCGAATCGTGGGTATGCTGACATTGGCGACAATATTATAATCGTTGAACTGAGCTTGATCTTCATAAATGCTATCGCCATCAACGAGCTCTCTTATTTTGTTTCCATTGCGATCTGCTATTTGGAAAGAAGTTATAGTAGATGAATTCATCACAATAATGTAAGCTTCCTTCGTATCGTTCAGAGCACCTTTGGCATTGTTTTTAGAAAAGCTTTGAACCACCAGTGTATGCGAACCCGGACTTAATACAGGCAATGCCCATGCGTTGATTGCAAAAGGCAGTGAGTTGTCGATATTTATTTTATGACCATCGAGACTGAATTTGACGCTACCTGCTTCGCTTGCAATGTTCGCTTGAATGGTATAATTCTCAAGATCAGGATCGGCAACATCGAGCGTTAGTTGTTGATCGAAAGTAGAGACTATGGCCCCCGTTTTAAAATCGATAAGGCTAAAATTGACTACAGCATTTATTAGACTAACGGAAAGATGAAGCGTATCAAC
Organism: Chryseolinea sp.; assembly: GCA_036787535.1. Taxonomy (GTDB): domain Bacteria; phylum Bacteroidota; class Bacteroidia; order Cytophagales; family Cyclobacteriaceae; genus Chryseolinea. Next base: position 4,447 of record DAIQPD010000020.1, on the reverse strand, counting down.
ATCCACTGCACCATGCGGATCTTTTGCGCTAATCAGAAGCGTGAATTCGCCAGCATCGCCAATCTCAGGATTGATTTTATATTCTACTGATCCATCCTGAGATTGCAGTAAGGTTATAAAATCAGGAAGGCTATCCAGCGATATAGTAATCTGTGTATCGTTCGGATCAGTAGCGCTTATAACGATAATTTTCGATTCACCCTCGAATAGGGAGACAGCTTGAACCGGGTCAGTCACCGGAGGAGGATTGTCGAGTACAGTAAGCTTTACAGGTAATACAAATGCACCAGCATCATAAGTGTCCCAGCCTTGATAATCATCACCTGCATAGTGATGGCCTAGTAAAAAGATATAGCCTTTTGTGATACCGACAGGCAAACTCTCACCGGGATATCCCATTAGAACAGTGGTCGATAATTTTATATCAAGTTGCTGATTACTGTTCGGAGCTACGACTTCACCAAAGGCTGAAGGATACTCAATCCATGGATACATTGAATAGGTTTGATATTCCGCATTTGAATCATAGATAATCTGGGTTGCTTCGGGATGGAATAAAATTGCGAGGCTATCAGAAACGAATGGCTCATTCCCTGCAAGATCGATCGCTTCATAATATTCATCCAGAGCGAAACCTATGTTTGCCGATTGTCGGTCATTCATGCGTAGGTATTGAAATTTAATGACTCCGTTTTTGTTTAGTATCACCTGGAACGTGTTCCGGATAAGTGTACCGTTAATCAGAACGTTGGTATACTGAACAATAAACTCATCAGCAATCGTTTGATATTTTATTGAAGATGAATCATCCGGAGCAAGATCATCCCAATAAGGCGCAAGGGTATTATACAAATATCGGTACGTGTCATACATCGGCATATTATCAGGATCATCAGCTCGGGTAGTGCCAAATATCATATAACCATTTGAACCTATCGTGATTGATCCACTAAAAGGTATTTCTACAACTTGTGAATCATCGTTGCCCAGGGTTAGTGCTGTTCCGGTTGATGAGATGTCTTTCCATTGAAAATTTTGCGATCCCCTTGAGAAGGCCCGGTAACCAGATGGGTTTTGAATTGCATCAGGAAAATAAACTGATTGCTCAACGGTGGACGAATTATTAAGGTTAAGATGAATAATGGCAGAGTCTCCTTTGTAAACGGTAGCTTCCAGAGTGTCGTACGTCAAAGTCATTGGGGCAACTGAAGTAAAATGATAATCGCCCGGCATTTCATATGGATTTTCGAGCGTGATGGAGTAGGGTAGAAATGCAACGGGTTGATCGGATTCGTTGGTAGAAATCTTAATAGAATCTCGATAGATGCCTGGACTAAGGTCGGAAACAGAAAAATCGAGTTGCCTTGTTAGCGATTCACCGGATTGAAGCGTTCCATTAATTTTGCTCTTCCCATTGTAATCGAAATCTTCATAAACCAATATGAGTGAGCTGCAGCTATTGATGACAAAGTCGTTTCCGGGTAGCAAACTATGCGTCAAAAAACCATTGAAGAACAAAGCAGATCCTGCTTTTTCATTTAACGTAATCATCGCCATTTGACTGATACTATTTGAGAATCCCCTACCTGTAAAAACTTTTAACCCATTAAAAAAAATAGTAAACACAGAAGTTTTACGATCTACTTCCATGCTTAAGGCAAATCCGCCCAGCGGCAATTCGGTAAGGATGCGTTGAAATGATGCATTTTCAAACTCATCTTTCACGAGTACCTGTAACGTATGGTCCGGATTAATCTGTAGACGTGTGACGACCAGATTCGTGTTGGTCGACTGAGGAATGAACTGCCACGTACTGCCGGATGAATAATCGAAATTGACATCCATTGAAATGGACGATATATTTTCGGTACCCGTAACAGCCTTCGGTGAAAATACTCCGGAAGGAATTCCGCTTCCATCAGCGCGGCCGCGTAAATAGGATGCGATGATGTGAGGATAAGGACGGACACAATCCCAATTATCTCGTTCGCTTGCCCATCCAACTTCCCCATTAATGTTTCCTGTTCCCATACTTCCAGGTCCCATTGGACTATATAAACTATAGGTAAGTATGGATTCATTAAAATCATCAGAAAATGCAATTTCGGTTGTCCATTTAGCATTATTGGGAATAGCTGCAGTGTCTGCTGGTCCGGCACTGATGGGCTCTTCATTCCATGTTGTCAGTTGATTGAAGTGGGATGTGCGAAAAGAAGTATTGGCTTCAATGGTGTACGGCAAGGGGTTTGTACCCGTATTGATGATGGTAAAGGTGTTTGATGAATTCAGATTTAATGTTGCGGGTTCAATGGTTAGATTAAGCTCCTGGCCAGCAGAAGTAAACCCCATTGACCAGAGAATCAAAATTGCAACTACACATTTTGAATTGATTGTTTTCGTTTCCATAACACTTTTGATTTGGCGATTTTATGAACTGAGTTCGCAATACTTTGTATGTGTCGCAAGTGCATTCTTTTCGTCAACTGAAATTTTCAGTGCCAGCTAAACCAGAAGTTGTGTTATTGATTGAGCTAACTCACCACCTCAAACACCATTCAGCAGAACACCAAAGTAACCAACCGACTGTAAGAACTCATTTTGTACCCTAAAACTACGATGGACCATCTGACATTTTAATGACAATAAATTCTACGCGTAATGATTGTTATCATGATTGTGCGAATTTCCAATAAGAGCTATCTTAATAGACCGGGCTTTACACGACAACTAACGACTCTGACATTAATTCAAAGTACCCTATAAAGTGTCGCGAACTGCCTTTGTTGGTGTTGCGCGTTAGCCTTGCGCGTAAGCTCACCAACAACTGGGTAGTGACAAGGCTTGGGGATGACGAGTTGTATTTTCCATTTCCTCGGAAATAAAGCAGACAAAATAATCAAACAGTTTATTCTATTGACCTTTCTTTTCGATCAACTCCCCATCCTTAAAAGATAAATTTCCATCGCTGGCAATTTCGGTGTTGAATGCAAAGTTAAAAGTCGCTGTGTTTACTCCCGACAGGATCTTGTTTTTATAAAAGGCATGCTTTGCATCTTTGGCATACTCTTCTGACAACACTTTGAATGTATTAACATCTGCATCGCTGATAAGTAAACCATCATAATAGATATGTGCTTTGTCTTTAAAATGATCTCGATCGATCTCTTCAAAAGTACGTACATCAAATTCCGGAATAATCTTCCCATCACTTACCAACACACCATCAACAGAAAGATTTCTTTCGTTGATTACCACAACTGAATCAATCGTTTTAAAAGTCAGCATGGCAAAATCATTTTTCCAATTCGAGAGAATAATACTATTGCCAACACGGCCATAGTCAGTGGATAGGGCTTGAATTACTCCACCTGGATTTACTGCTCGCTTTGTCACTATTACAGCACCTGGACCAGAAGACATCAATTCGTTTCTGACAATGCTATACACCGCTTGCGAGTCAATGCCGAGTGAATTATTAATTCTTTTAAACGTTTTTGCATCAACATCAACTTTTTCTCCCTCTACAAAAAATAAATAATCATCACGATACCACGCCTGTGCGTATTGATCTGTGGTCAGTGTGTAGGGTCGATATGTTTTAGGATCAGCACCCTTCACTATCAGTAATGAATCCTGATAGTGATCATCATAATACACTTTAAAATTATCTTTCGGAGTTCCGTGTTCGTCTACATAAAAACTGGCATAGTCCACAGCCTGTTCAAAGCCACGCCAAAAAACAGATTTGTTGTCCTTGCCATAATTTTGTGCGAGCACGGTAAAGGTTTGAGGATCTGCATTCGTTTCTTCATAACCCAGTTCAAACCAGTTACCCATGGGCGAATAGATGATTTTATTTTTCCATGCATGGTGATAATAGGAATCCGAGAGAGCGGCATTGACCGGCTTACCTACCCGTAGGAAAAAACTGATAATGAACAGAACAAATAGTAATGCTAAGGCACCTAGTATAATCAGCATGTATTTCAATGGAGTTTGTTTTAGTGAATCATCAAAGCTAATTGATTTTATATTTCTGGTTCTGAAATCGTTTTAAACATCTCAGAACCAGAAAGTGGTTGTGCACCGAATCGAACAATGCAACATAGCGGTTTTAACCAGGTTAAACTACCCAGGTAGAAGGGTGGGGCTCGAACCCAATCAGCTATTGTTTTGCCATTAAACTAACAACCCGATATTGATTTTAAACTTCCGGATGCGATAATACGGTAATCCATTTGCTCTTGTATGTTCTAGTGCTAACATTCTAAACAGAATGCGTACACAACTTTGAAGAATGTGGATTTAACGAAGCCATGCCTGGAGTAGTATAGAGATGCTTCACTATCCGAGTAACTTGCCTCAAGAACTCTGATGCTTAAACAAAGATTAATTATTGAGGCTTCAAATATAGTCGCTTTTCTTCAGCCTTCGGAGTGGGAACAAT
>DAIQPD010000167.1:6920-9023 GCA_036787535.1 Chryseolinea sp. | reverse complement strand
CATATTTGACATATAGCTATCCAACCGAGCCGGAAATCCGATGGCCATGGAGGCGTACACAGAGATTAAAGAACGCAATGATTTTATCTTAGCACAAAAAGATGATTTGCTGAAAGCAAAAGAATCGTTGTTAAACACCATTCTTGAAATTGAAGGTGTGGCAAGCCAAACCTTCATGGAGGCATTCATCAAAATTAAAGATCACTTCATTCGTGTATTCAGATCTTTATTTACGGAAGGTGATGAGTGCGATTTGAGATTAACAGATCCAAGCAATCCGCTTGATTCTGATATTGAAATTATTGCAAAACCGAAAGGCAAACGTCCATTGACGATCAATCAACTTTCAGGAGGGGAGAAAACCTTAACGGCTACTGCCCTGCTCTTCTCTATGTATTTATTGAAGCCTGCACCGTTCTGTATTTTTGATGAGGTAGATGCACCGCTTGATGATGCCAACATTGATAAGTTCAACAACATCATCCGTAACTTCAGCAAAGATTCTCAATTCGTAATTGTCACGCACAATAAGCGTACTATGATTAGCACGGATGTGATCTATGGTATTACCATGGTGGAGAAAGGTATTTCACGTGTGGTGCCGGTTGACTTGAGAGAATTAGTTTAGAGAAAAGTTAATCGTTAATGGTTAATCGTTAACAGTGTCAATTCTCGATTAACCTTTAACGATTAACCATTAACTTATAACTATAAGTGAAAAAGGTCGCTTTCTACACACTCGGTTGTAAACTCAATTATTCGGAGACGTCTACGATTTCGCGTACGTTCGAAGAGAAAGGTTATAAGAAAGTTGACTTTAGTGATTCGCCTGATATTTTCATTATCAATACCTGTTCGGTCACTGAGAATGCCGATAAGAAATGTCATAAAATTGTTCGTGAAGCAAGAAGCATTTCTCCTGATGCGTATGTTGCTATTATTGGTTGCTACGCTCAGCTAAAACCAAAAGAAATTTCTGAAATCCCCGGTGTTGACGCTGTATTGGGTGCAGCTGAGAAATTCAGATTAGTGGAATTGCTGGATGGATTTGTGCGCAAGCCACAAGCGGAAGTTTTTGCTTCTGATATCATTGAAGCTAAACGGTTCAATACATCGTATTCGATGCACGACCGCACCCGGACTTTTCTTAAAGTTCAAGATGGATGTGATTACACCTGTTCCTTTTGCACAATACCTTTGGCACGGGGCGGCAGCAGAAGTGATACAATCGAAAACATTGTAAAGACAGCGAAAGAAGTCGCACTGACCGAAGTAAAAGAAATTGTACTTACGGGAGTTAACACAGGAGACTTTGGAATTCAAGAAGGTGTCCGCATTGAGCGCTTTATTGATTTGATAAAATCGTTGGATGAAATTGAAGGAATTGATCGATTTAGAATTTCCTCTATAGAGCCCAACCTTCTGACGGATGAAATCATTGAATTCGTATCGCTCTCGAAACGTTTTGTTCCTCACTTTCATATTCCGCTTCAATCCGGATCAAACAAAATATTGAAGTTGATGCGCAGACGCTACCAACGTGAATTGTATGTTGCGCGCGTGGAAAAGATAAAATCAGTTATGCCTCATGCTTGTATTGGTGTGGATGTAATTGTCGGTTTTCCCGGAGAGACAGAAGAAGATTTTTTGGAGACCTATTCGTTCTTAAATGAATTGAACATCTCCTACCTTCATGTATTTACTTATTCAGAGCGCGAAAATACATTTGCCTCTACCTTACCTCAGGTTGTTCCTGCAAGTCAGCGAAGTGATCGCTCGAAGATGCTTCATATTCTTTCTGATAAAAAGAAAAGAAAATTCTACGAAGAAAATGTTGGGCGTGAATCAACCATTCTTTTCGAAAATGACATTGAAGAGGGGAAGATGCACGGCTGGACAGAGAATTACATTCGTGTCGCAGCGAAGTATGATCCTATACTGATCAATGAACTCAGAAAAGCAAAACTTTCATCGGTTAATGAAAAAGGTATAGTTGAAGTAGAAGAACTTTCGGAAGAGTTTCAAACGCATCATCATTGATAAACAATTGACTCCCCATCAATGTCACCGGTCTCCGGGACGTTGATGCTTCGTAACAGCAAT
>DAIQPD010000167.1:0-6820 GCA_036787535.1 Chryseolinea sp. | reverse complement strand
GCATTCAAATCTTTGTAATCTATAACCTCAAAATGCCCAACCTCAACGCGCTCATGACTCCCCATCAATGTCACCGGTCTCCGGGACGTTGATGCTTCGTAACAGCAATCACAATCGTTTCAAGCATTCAAATCTTTGTAATCTATAACCTCAAAATGCCCAACCTCAACGCGCTCATAAAGCCTTGCACTGGAATAGGTAATTATTTTCTTTGAAAGTTATTTTGTAAGGTGGAAGTGAGGAGAGGCTGCAAAGAATAGATCAGTGTCCCGGAGGCCGGTGACACTGATCGGGGTAGACGCCATATTAAACTTATTTCCAGATGCATTCTAGTACGGCTATGGTCAAAATTGTTACATTTAATTTTGCTGTAAAAACGATACGAAAACACAAAGTGTGTAATATCCGCTAATGAAATATTTAAAACATTTACTCGTTATTGTTTTCAAAATTCTATCCGGATCGTATTCCTATCCAAAGATAACACTACTATTTTCTTACATTCGATTAGTTTCAAAATCAATATCCTATCACAAACTCCCTTCACAAAAACGACTTCGAAAAGAAGTTATGAATGAACGAATCCTTGATTTCACAATTCAATTTTATAGTTACCCAGAATTGATTTATCTGTTTGAAGAAATATTTATCCAGCAGGTTTATAAATTTCAGTGTAACACATCAAACCCCTTCATCATTGATTGTGGTAGTAACATTGGTATGTCCATTTTCTACTTTAAGAAGATTTTCCCAAATGCTACTATTCTGGCGTTTGAACCCGAGCTAAAGACTTTTAAAATTTTAAAAGAGAATGTAGAAAGAAATAACCTGGAGAACATTTCACTATTGAATTATGCTTTATCCGATTTTGAGGGCAGTGCTTCTTTGTTCGTGCGAAACCTTCCTAATGCTTCTTTAAATACGGGCCTGATCTCGAGTGACGTGGATAGTCATAGAGAGGAAGTTCAAACAAAACGACTCTCTGGTTATATTCAGGAAATGGTGACTATGCTAAAAATTGATGTTGAAGGATCTGAAGCTCAAATACTGAAAGACATCATTGAACATAAAAAAACAGACTTAATCCAACAGATGATTATTGAGTTTCATCCCAATGTACTTCCGGAATCTGTCCAATACTACTCCCAATTGCTTAAGCAAAAGCATTTATTTTGTGCCGAGAGTGGAGAGAATCCTGGCATCATTTCCAAAGATGTAATTCGTCATTTTTTTAATAACCGATTGCTGAAATAATATCTGCAATTTTAAATTGAGAGCCATGGGTTTCTCAAGAACAACATCACTAATTGGATCATCTAACACGAACATCATGAACTTCTTTAAACAATTGAATCCATGAGTTCCAATCGGCTACAGTACAAAGAGGATCATTTCTTTTTATCACAATTTGCTGGAGTATTTTAACATCATAATCTTTTGGGAAATTAAGCATCGAATCAAACTCTCCACTTAACCACGCCTCATTGAGTATGGAGTTTAACCTGATCATATCAAATTGATTCAGCTTAAATGAGTTATAAGAGGACGTAATGAATGAAGTCTTGATAAATTCCTCAACGGTTTTACCATACCTTCCAGTTCCAACCTTTACTCTCCATTCTACAGCACGTAATAACTGTGATGGTTCATCTACCCGTGATTCTGCATCCGTCCAGATGTATTGCCAATATTCCTTGTTAAAGAATGCAGAAGAAACGGTATACAATTTATAATACGGTAATGTGAATTTTGAAGTTGACCAACCCAGCTTATTCAAAATAGATCGAACTCGAAACGTATCGTTAAAGTAGGGTTTCAAAATAGAAAGACTAATGCTGGGTAAGTCAATAATGAATTCTTCAATACCTTGCTGCAATTGTTGTTTCAGGCCACTCACCAATTTTTCATTGCTATTCCATCCAAGCTTTACGATTAGCAAATCGCTCTCCTGCATTACCTTTTGAATGTCGTCAACTGAAATCGGATCTGTAATCCATGCATCTTCTTCGAGTAGTAAAAAATATTCACTACAGTCCGCTATAAAATTTTTCCACAACGCAACTGGGATCAATCTGTTTTCATACTTCTGATGACCCTTAAGATGTTGATGTATTTGTTCTGTTTTAAGATCATATTCCTTTGACTTAATAATTCTAATATCCGGAAAGCGAGAATGAATTGCAGTAAGGTATTTCTCAGGAGTGCCATCATCTAACACCGTAACAGTATAATCACCCTTCACCTTCAGTTTAATGCTTCGTAAACACCGCTCAAGGTAGTAAGGCCGAAAAAAAGATTTTACTACAATATCCATACTAACGAAAAGTATAATCTAACATTCACCAAAGTATTCATTATACTAGTAAATAGTCTCATCACCATCACAAAATAATTCTAGATCAGTGTACTCCCCATCAACATCACCGGCCTCCGGGTCGTTGATGCTTCGGAGCAGCAATCATCATCGTTTCAAGCATTCAAATCTTTGTAATGATACTCCCGATCAACGAAAGTTGCATTGGTGAAGTGGAAGTGAGAAGAGCCTGCAAAGAATATATCCGTGTCACGGAGGCAGGGGGCATTGATCAGGGTTCGTGAAAAGCGATCACTTTCCATTGTTCCGGTTATTAGAAATAATATGACACAAAAAAGCCTCCGCAGTCTGACCACGGAGGCTTTCAATTCGCGACTTGTCGCATTACATAAGGGGTTTAGTGAAACGAAGCTTTTGCACTTGCTGATGTTGCTGGCTATCATAACCAAACACACTGCGCACATACGCCTTAACTGCCCCGGCTGTTTCAACCAGACTTTCAGCGGCAATGTAATAAACGGTGTTGCGTTTAATCCGCGCTTCCTCTAACCTGATCTCGGCATCCGCTACCGCCTTGTTCAAGCTGAACAATTCAGTTGCTTTTTGCTGCAACCCCGCTACCGCAAGTCGCGGTTCGTTCGCCTGGTACACAGGCTCTGAAGCCACGGTCTTCACCAATCGGTCGAAGTACTCGGCAATGGTGATGTAACCCTGGCCATACGATGGTCGCGCTCCGGTTTTTTCTTCTTTTGCTTTTTCCGGATCAACAGCCTTTGGCTTTGAGATCGGTGCTCCCCAGATTCTGCGTTTGCAGTTTAACGCATCGGCTAACAACAGCGTATTGGCTCCGTAGGACTTCAGCATAAAATAGATACTCGAACTTAACGGTCGAATGTCGCTGAACGCTTGCTCCCGGGCATTGGTGGCGTTGTCATAGGCCTTTCGGGCTTCCCTCACCTCTTCCCCTATTTGTTGTGCGATGGTCGACAAGGTGGTCATCGCATTCACCTGAAGGTTTTGTTTTCCGGGGTTATAGTTTCCTCCTAACCCGGTGCAGATTCCCATGAGCTTCTCAAAGGATTGCATGTTCTTGGTGTGTGACATAACTTTATTTGTTTCGTTATTGCTATTGTACGCAGCACGATCCCTACTTTGTTTTCGTTTTTGAAACTATTTTCCAAACTATATTTTTTTGCAAAAGTGTAACTGAAAACACACAGGCACGTTCGGATGCATTCATTCGGTAACTAGTGATGACGTTGTAAACTATTCTCGACAAAACAACATTTTAAGGTGATGACATTTGACGTGGCAGATAAGGATGGAAGGAGTTGACGGCTTTCCATTACCCGTGGCTATTAGCGGGCAACGGGCAACTCAAGTCTGCCGATTCTTACTCGTGAAGTGAACAGTGGTTTCCTATGGACGGATGGTGTGAATACGCGGACCAGATGTGAGAATATGTTGACGTTACAATGCTTACCTGTGGAGTGATCCGTCCATTTCATTGAAGGAACGGTGCATACCTGCGGACGGTACGGTAGATTTCGCGGACGGTTAGTATGAATTTGTAAACGTACAGTGCTGCCCTGTGGAGTGAATGGTACATCTCGCGGAATACTTACGCTCTCCTGTTGCCGGACAGCGCATACTTGTTAATGGTTTACTCAATTTAGCATTTGACCCATCCATCCCAATGAAATATTCAGACTCTCCAGGGGTTAACCAGTATATCGCTATACTTCCTTCAGACTATGGTGTGGATAGCCCATGGGGCTCTGAAGAATAATACTACAGATCAGTACTTTTTTAATAGTCTAACGATCACCGGCCTCCGGAACGCTGATGTAAGCAAATCGATAATGAAAAGGCTAATCATTTTCGCTTTAATTCATCAATTATTTTTGCATCAATCCAATACATATCATAGCCGATTCTTCCGGGAGCTTTACTTTGTAGGGGGCGAAGAATGAATGTTTTCGACCTGATGATGTACGGGCAAATCGAATTTGGCCAGTAGTAACGTCCTCCACCCATTTCATGTGATTTTTATTTCATCGTACGGATGGCACATCAGAATCATTGAGAATAATTATCATCGGATTGTAGATAAAAAACCCGAATTCACTTCACATCCTTCTTATTCATGTAGTGAAGCAGTAGCATAATACTGGCATGAAAATTCTTTTAGCATGATGAAAAAGTATACTATGATGAAAGAGCCGAAAGAATTACCTGGAAAAACAACACCCGCAGTTGAAGATCCAAATACAAAAAAATCGTCTCCTGGTGCACCTGTAATTGAAACTCCCGTTCCGCCCCAGGTGATGGATCCCTCCGCTCCGAACGATGCAGAGAAAAATAAACCGTCTACCTCTCCTGACAAGCGTAAAAAAAAACCATCGAAGACATCGCGCAAAACTTAACCATTGGCATCGCATCTTAATAAGAATTTTAAAGTCAGCGTGGCTGCCAGTTGGTTTCGTTATGCTGCACCTTGGTAAGTACATAATGCCTCACTTTTAATTTTAACTTTGCAGCCCCTTAGCACGAATAAACTATGGCTTCTGGTATTTTTTCGATTTTAGATGACGTTGCTGCATTAATGGATGATGTGGCGATTGCCACCAAAATAGCCACACGAAAAACGGCAGGTATACTGGGCGATGACCTTGCCGTGAACGCTGAAAAAGCAACAGGGTTCTTAGCCAATCGGGAGATACCGGTACTGTGGGCCATCACAAAAGGCTCATTCATCAATAAACTTATTATTGTTCCTGTCGCATTACTGCTTACCGCATTTGTGCCCATCGTGATGAAAGTAATCCTGGTTTTGGGTGCAGTTTATCTGGCCTATGAGGGCGCTGAAAAAATTGTTGAATTTGTCTTTCATCGTCCGAAAGGTGGTCATCCAATAGTTGAACTTACAAAAGAAGATAACCGCGAGATCGAAAAAACGAAAATCAAATCCGCCATTACCACCGACTTTATACTTTCCGTAGAGATTGTAGTAATTGCCCTGAGTTCTGTTTTAGATACAAGTTTGCCGATACAGATCATCACGGTGTGTGTGGTCGCGTTGCTGGCAACCGTGGGTGTATATGGTTTGGTAGGCATCCTGATCCGAATAGATGACTTCGGATACAGACTTATAAAGGGTTCACGCGAGCAGGGACTCTGGTCAAAAGTAGGTCAGGCATTAGTAAAATCGCTTCCGATTATTATCAATTTTTTTTCATTCGTTGGCACCATCGCTTTACTTCTGGTTTCCGGTGGCATCTTTGTTCACAGTTTCGCCTATCTGCACCACATCCTTCCATCATGGCCGTTAATCCTTAAAGAATTGTTGAGCGGATTGGTGTTTGGTATATTGGCGGTGTTACTTGTAAAGGCTGTTAAAATGATCTTTTTCCGAAAGCGACAAAGACACGAAAAGCTCATTTTGTGACCGTCCTTCATTGTGCTTCACGTGTCAGGGATAAGTCCTACTGGAAACTGTTCAGTTAATTGCTGTATCCTATTTTGATTTTCTGCTGATAATCTCACAAAAAATGACAATTACGTTCTGACTATGTTAATGGCGGAAGCACAGTAATGGCGTGTAAGAATTTGAAGTAATACTCCTAATTTACAACCGCTGTTACCAAAAACCTCTCGCGACATTCTCGCTTTTCAGTTAACAGTCTATAATAGTTGAATTCAGGTACAAATAAGGTTCCTCCAAATCCAGCATTTTTTCCCTCGTAAGAATTACCGCCATTTAAGTCTCTAAATGAATTTCAAATATCAAAAAGCACAATGAGTTGAGTTCTCCTTACATGCTTGCCTTACTCATCTACAATGCCATGAGCTGATGATACGGTAAACCTACCTTTGTTGTACAAAACAGTCAGGGAATTACTGCAAAAGTATAATGATATAGGAGCCCAAGAAGAGAACAAGTAATAGATTGGGAGGGTTGTTTGGTGTGTTCTCTTCTTTCCTTTTTTTGTTAGTGAACTATTAATCCGTCTGCCATCTCTACGCGCCTGTCTGCCATTTTTGATAGCTCTTCATTATGCGTTACAATGATGAAGGTTTGTCCCGTTTCTTTCTGAAGTTTGAAAAACAAAGTATGAAGTTCGAGTGCGTTTTTTGAATCGAGATTTCCACTGGGTTCATCCGCCAAAATTAAATCAGGAGAATTGATCATTGCCCGGGCCACGGCAATACGCTGCTGTTCTCCCCCTGAAAGTTCGGAAGGCTTATGATGTATTCGTTCCTCAAGCCCAAGCATCTTCAACAACTCAATAGCACGATCCTTCACTTTCTTCTCACCGGTGTTTAATATTAGACCTGGGATCATTACATTTTCAAGCGCAGAGAATTCTGGCAGGAGATTATGAAATTGAAATACAAAACCCAGTGAATTATTTCGAAAGGCTGCAAGATTCTTTGATGACTGTGAAAAGACATCTTTGCCCTTAATATGAACCGAGCCTTTGTCAGGCATATCAAGCGTGCCGA
>DAIQPD010000166.1:0-9045 GCA_036787535.1 Chryseolinea sp. | reverse complement strand
ACCTTTCAAAGGCATTACTCCTTTAAAATCAAATACACTCAAGTCCCACACCCACGCCTGCCTGCCGGCAGGCAGGATTAACCATTCATGATTAACTTTTTACTAAATGGCTTTCGGCCCACGCTCATCTGTGCGAAGACGAATTACCTCTTCAAGCGGAAGGATAAAAATTTTACCGCTTCCAACAAGACCGTTTTCATTTGCCTTGGTGGCATTGATAATGGCATTGCATGCAGTATCTACAAACTCATCGTTTAGTGCTATTTCTATCCGGATGTTTGCTGTAAGGTTTGGCACTACGATTTGTCCCCTGTATATTTCTTCAGATGTTGACTGTCTTCCATGACCCGAAACATTGCTTACCGATATCCTGGTTATACCCGCATCAATAAGTGCTTCGCGCACCTGATCGAGTTGATTTTCGCGAATGATTGCTATAATGAATTTCATCTTTTGAGTGTTGAAGTGTTGGTGTTGCGAAGTGTTGAAGTGTCTGACATTTTATGAATCATCACGTTAAACGCTTCAATCAAAATAAATTTTGTTTTAGTTTGGATTGATCATTCCATAACCTCTTTCACCATGATAGTGGTTGTCGAGGCCGCGCATTTCGGCTTCTTCGCTGGAACGTATCTTTATAAATTTATTCAAAACAAATAGAATTATCCAGGTACCTATGCCAGCGTACGCTACCGCTATTCCAACAGCAGTTGCCTGAACACCTAATTGTTGCCATACGGTCCACGATCCGCCAGCAACTTCGGTAGCTGCTGCTTCGACCATCCAGCTATCACGAATAAAGAACACTAAGAAAATGGCTCCTACAATTCCACCTACACCATGAATACCGAAGGCGTCTAAGGTATCATCATATCCCATTTTATTTTTCACTACAATGGCGAGATAACAAATACCGGTTGCCAATGCTCCCAACACAAGTGCCCCACCGGGTTTCACAACACCAGCCGCTGGTGTTATGGCAACCAATCCTGCTAAAATTCCACTGGCAAAACCAAGTGCCGTTGCTTTACCTTGATGAAGGCCTTCAATAATTACCCATGTCATGGCACCAGCCGCTGCGGCTATTTGTGTAGCGGTAAGTGCTTGCGCAGAACTTAGTCCGCTGGATAAACTTGAGCCAGCGTTAAAGCCAAACCATCCTACCCAAAGCAATCCTGCTCCGGTTAATGTCATTACTAAATTGTTTGGTCGCATTTGTAAATGAGGATGTGCTTTTCGGCCACCTAAGAAAAGTGCGGCTACTAATCCACTAACACCTGCAGAAATGTGAACGACTGTTCCACCGGCAAAGTCAATGGCTCCGCGTGCACCGAGGTTGAATAAGAATCCATCAGAAGCCCATACCCAATGACAAAGTGGATTGTAAATCAGGATTCCCCAAATGCCAATGAAGAAGCAATATCCTTTAAACGAAACTCTTTCCGCGAAAGCGCCAGCAATAAGAGCAGGAGTAATGATGGCGAACTTTGCCTGGAACATGGAGAATATATATTCCGGTATACCTCCAGCCATGATTGTTTCGTCAATGCCGGAGAGCATGAAGTAATCGCTGCTCCAGCCGAACCATCCACCCAATACATTAGGACCGAAGGCCATGGCATATCCACAGACTACCCAGAGTACAGTCATTACGCCCATGGCGGAAAAGCTGTGCATCATGGTGCCGAGTACGTTTTTACTGCGGACTAATCCACCATAAAACATGGCAAGACCGGGGATCATCAATAAAACAAATGCAGTAGAGGTTAACATCCATGCGGTGGCACCTGTATCGAGAACGGGTGCATCTTGTGCCCAAACACTGGACACAGGAAGGAGTGTAAGTGCACACAGCAAGAGTGTGCATCTGAGTAAAATTTTCATTCTGGTTGTCTGGTCGGTTTAGTTGTGGCGCGAAATTAATAGGGATTGAGGCTATCGCAATAGAAAAAGTATAAAAATTACAAAAGTACGGTCTAAAAATTAACCGATAACGATTGAAAACGGAATAATATCTGGTTTGACGGGGTAAGTTTAATCAGGTAAGGGTAGTTTTTCTAAGCAGTAAGTTTTGAAAATTACGTACGGCAGATTCTTCAAATACAAAATCCATGATGGATACCTAATACCTTACGAGAGAGGGTGGTTGTACAAAGCTTCCCGAATTTTTAATGCTTAGTCTTTGCTTGAAACCAAATGAAAACTTATTGGAGGTAACATCTGTGGCGGGTATAAAAGTGAAACGAATTTCGATGGTGCCGAATATCAGGCTTTCATTTCGGGTACGAATACCTCCTGTTATTTCATAGAATATTTGATCACGACTAGGGCAGGAAAGGCAGTCAAGCCATGCCATGCCACCACCTAAAAAAGGTGCAAACCGAAATCCTAATAATTGCCATGGCGTGTAAAGTGCATCCTCAATGCGAATAAATGCTTTGCGATTTCCCCAAACACTATCAGCAGAGAAGGCAAGTAGTTCCGATCGATTAATTTCAACAGGGGGAAGAATGTGTTGATTAAGTAATGTAGAGTATCCCCCTGCTATGTATGCCCGCGTCTTAAAATTATTCAAATTCATTGCTCTCGTAAAGTAGGTAACATTGGTTGTAGCAACACCATCTTCTAATTTTCCAGATCGGGCATAAGAACCAACTTGCGCATTGATAGAGTAAAAACTACCTTTTCGTCTGGCAACTGAATATTTAAACTTTATCGCACTATAGGGACGTTCAATATCCAATTGAGTAATGTATCCGGTTGATACGGCAAGCGATAATCCATAGGGCACATCTTCTGTCATTCCAAACCCAAAGACATAGCGGGTTCTAAAAAAATCCTGTCTGTAAAAAGTGAATTCACTAAGGTATCCGCTCACGCTATTGTATTTTATTTCTTCTGCATATTCTGGTTGATCTGGTTTATTGAGGTAGGCGCCATCAAAATATCGGACACCGAGAAAGTATCGATTTCGATTATTGATTTTTTGTTTGATGCCAAAGTTTAAACCAAACCAAACATCGGAAACATTGTATTTGTATTTTAAAAAAGTTGAATCGGGTTCTTGCTCAATGTTTTGCGACCAGTTATGACTGAATTCAAATCCTCCTGCAATTCTGGAGTAAGGTGAAACAAGAGGGCGTGATGCTTTAATGTAATAGGCATATTCAGGTTCCTCTCCATAACTGCTTCCGGTATTCAGTTGGGTATATCCTAATTCCACATTAGTAAGGCTGCCAAAGACGCTACTCTTTCGATAGAAAGCTGCTGAGGTAAATTGAGGATCGAGCGTGGCATCAACTAATCCGGTAAATTGAAGACGTTGACCAAGCCCGGCAAGATTGGCATCGTACACACCAATTTTGGGTGCTGTAGGAATGGTACCTCCAATAGTAATACCTAAACTGAAGAGATCTTTTGTGATTACAGAAATATCAACCGAATCTTCCTGATCGGGTAAGGGTATTACCAGAATACGACAATCGACAATAAAATCAAGGTTACGAATGAATCGTTCATTGTCGGATAAAAGATATGGATTGAGTGGTTTGTTTTTTTTAATAAACAGATGCTGTCGAATGATACCTTCTTTTGTGGTGCCATGAAGTGCATCGGCTGCATCGGCTATTATTTTTTTTGTTCGCTTGGTGCTATCGTAAATGGAACGTTCAAAACCAATGTGCTGTATGTAGATTCTTCGAACGATTTTACCTTCATGTATTTTGTTAACGTCTACACTCGTTTCATTTATAATGGTGTCTTTTTTATTCGTAGTAATATATTTCATCCCCTGGTTAAACGTCTTCTTCATCAACTTTTTTGTATGAGAAGATTTCAGCGTATCGGAAGCGTCTTGTGCGGCAAGCCAATGGGGGGTAGCACCAAGCAGGATGAAAACAAAAAATAGAATCCTGAATTTCATAAACATACTAATCTACGAGAGATTCAATTTGCTTTGCAACGTCAAGTTTTAGTATTGCGAAATCATTTTAGTTTCATCACCTGAGATAGTAAATCAAACGAAAGAATGAATACACGAGATAGTCAGTAGAAAGAGCTTGAAGGGAGTAGCGGATTAGAAGGCTTCAGCAAAATTCAAATAGAATCCGCTCACACCGCCTGGCCCAAAGCCCATATCGATACGAAGGTTTACATTGCTACCACTATCGACCCGTATACGAACACCACCACCGTACGACAATCTGAATCCACTAAGCGCAAGATCATCGTATCCCTTTCCAACACGGCCAGTACCTATCCATCCAACAATACCAAAGATGTTCCAAATGGGCATACGGTATTCAATCTGTCCGTCTACTAATACCTTATCGCGGATTGCACCTTTATAATACCCCCTCATTTTATCTTCACCTCCAAGTTGTGCGAGATCATAGTAAGGAACGTTACCATCCGTAAAAGTTGTCGAGGCCTGAATGGCAATGACGTGTTTCAGATTTTTCCAAGGCATAAAATATTTCCGCATGTCTAGATCAAACTTGGTAAATTGATAAGTACTCCCAATAGCTTCTGGATAGAAAACCATGGTGGTGAGAATTAGCATACCCTTGGAAGCATTGTAGCGGTTGTCACGATTATCCAACGCACCGGCAATTCCAACACCAAAATCGGTACCACCGTTTCGCCCGAGAACTTGATCTTGCTCCAGAAAACTGGTATCTGCGTATTCAATGCCAAAATAATCAGCGATGTCCATTCCTATACCAGCGTAGAATTTTCCCTTCACGCGCATCATCGCAGTACTGGCAAACTTGATCCGGTTGGTAACGACCTCTTCTACATCATCTCTTGAAACATCATTACCAATACCCAACATGAATTCAGGTTGCTTCTTATAATTAAAATAGCTTAGAATCATGAACCTGTCTGCCTGAAAAATTAAATCATTTGATATCGATACGTTTACTCTTCCTTTTGTAGAGAAGGTAGCTACTTCTGATAATTTGGAAGGCCGAGAAAGGGTATCTTTTTTCGAAAGACGAAAGGTGTTGAACTTGGCTAATCCAAAAATATTTCCGGCATCTGTTGAGTAGGAGATCAAGGGCACTGGAAATACCTTAAAGAATCGTTCGGCTTTTTTATTAAACGAATCAAATTTCGATAATGTATCGGCCGGAGCCGTCTTCGTAGTATCCGTTTGTGCCATCGCTGGAAGCAATGCCATGAAAAAGAGAAAAGAAAGGATGGAATGTTTTGTGGTCATCGGATTTAAGGATATTGGTTTATCAAAAGCATTGAGCAATGAACTCGAAAATGTACGAGCCTGTTAAGTGGTGGTTCACTCCCTGGAAGGGATCTCTTACTTTTTCGGTTCAATATAGACACAGTGCATCGAGATTGGAAGCATGAAGATAGTGATTCTGAATTCAATTGCAGAGGTAGCGGAATAAATTCGAATAGCAAGGCTTACCCGCAACCCTAAAGCTTGCTGTAAGTTTAGTTACTCTTAAAACGGTAGAGGAAGATGGTTAACTTGAAAACTGGTTTATACTATGAAATTTGAATAGGAACGCACCCGTATAAATTTAGAAATACACTGCCTTCACAGTTGGCCAGACATAAGCGTTAAATTGCAATACCTTTAATTTGACTGGAGAATATAGTATATGATGTGTAAAGTATAGGCTTCCTTTTTCTTGCTAACCGTGCTGATTGGCGCATGTACCTCACCAGAGAAAAAGCCAAATACGAAAACAGAACCTTTGGGAGAAACACCCACAGGTATGATCTGGATACACCGTGGAGAATTCCGCCAAATGGTTTGGGTTCGTTTGCTGTGATGGGCAACAAAGGATCCAAATGATTCTTTAGCGCCTGAGCATATTTCCAAAGGCGGTTCATTTGTTTGCAGCGATCAATATTGCCCTAACTATAAACCCAGCACCCGGCAAGGTTCTGCATATTATTCAGGCAGGAATCATACAGGGTTTAGATGTGTGAAAGATGTCAAGTAGAGATCGTGATGGGTTTTGAATTCCAATCGAAAAGGAAAAAAGTAAATGAATTTCTTTCATTTACGCTTTACCTGGAGTTTAGATTTGTTACATTCACATTCTCCTTGTTAGAGGAAAAATCAACTAAACCTATCGCTTCAATGACGCTGAATCCTACCCGAATTGAACATTTCCGAAATCTAATTTCATTGAGTGCAGCCGATGGTAAAATAGAAAATATAGAACACGTAGCGCTTTCTAAAATCGCATTTGAATGGGGTATACCACTCGATCGACTAAATGTAATGATCAGTAAGGCAAGTGAGTATATCTACTTTATTCCTCAAAACAACGAAGACCGTGAAAAGCAACTCGATCAGATGATCTCCCTGGCAAAGGTTGATGGAGAGTTTGCACCGGCAGAATATGAATTAATTAAGATGGTGGGAGGTAAGCTGGGATTTTCAAGTGAAGAGGTTGATCAGATCATTGCGGACCATGTTGAGGAGGAGGAGTAGGTAGAATCTAATATCTGTGGCATTTTATTCTTACAAATGCTCTTTCAGAATAAAGGCTCCTGCTATCAGAATAAGAGCAGCGGTAATGCGCTTGATGTAAAGTGGATTGAATTTGCGAGCACCCAATCGTGAACCAATCTGTCCTCCAAAAAATACCGCCAACATCAGTCCACCAACAAATGAATAATTGACAGGAGGAAGACCTCTATTGATTTGTCCGGCTAATCCGCTAAAGGAGTTAAACAATATAAATAAACTTGCTAACGCTGATATTTTTTTTGGCTCAGACCATTTCAGTAGATGCAGAATAGGGGAAAGAAAAATTCCACCTCCAATACTTACAAGTCCTGAAAGAAAACCGATGCCTGCACCTAAGGTAATTTTAACGGGCAGCGATTCATTCATCTTTTTATTTTCATTCATCTTCTCCGGTTGGATCCAAAGAAAAAGGGAAGCAACAATTAGCGTTATACCCAGTACAATGAAAAAGGTATGATGTTCTAATTTCCAAAATCCACCAAGGTAAGCCATCGGAACGCTGAATACTAAAAAGGGCCACACTTCGCGCCATTCAATTTTACCTTCCTTGTAAAAAATAATAGCACCACCGGTCACTACAATAATATTGCAACACAACGCAATAGGTCTTATCTCCTCCGGCAAGAGCATAAAGAAAGGTTGAGCAAGAACAGCGAGGTAACTCGACCCGCCACCAAAACCTACGGAAGAATAGACTAATGCAATAATGAAAAAGAAAAGTATGAGAAGCGGGAATTCCATTGACTTCGAGTTAATCGTTATTCGTTAATGGTAAATAATGAACAATACGGTATTTAGAATTTTGTGTGACGCTTAACTAGTAACCATTAACCATTAACCAACTTATCCACCAATAGTCGACATTGATTCTGAAATGGATGAATGATTCTTTCTTTTTGATTCGGCTTCAAATCCATCTTTGGGTCGTGATTGAAAGGCTTGAAGGAGTGATTCTTTAATGGCGTCATCATTTTTTCCTGAACGCATAATTTCTTTTACGTTCAAAACGCCATCATCATATAAACATGTTTTTAATTCACCCTGAGCAGTAATGCGTATGCGATTACATGTGCCACAGAAGGTACGACTGAACGCTGCAATAATTCCGATACTACCCTCATGACCAGGAATACGATAGCCACTTGAGGTGGAGAAATCCGGATCTTCAATTTTATAAAGGGAAGGATAATGTTCCAGTATGTATTGTTTGATTTTAGTGTGTGTCCAATGTAATGTTGGATAATGATTACCTTCTCCATTGAAGGGCATCTCTTCAATGAACCGAACATCGACCAAACTATTTTTAGTGAGTTCAATGAGCGGAATAATATCATCAGTATTTTTTCCGTCCATCACTACTGCATTTATCTTAACGGGTATTTCGTGTTTGAGCAAGAGTTTAAGCGTGTTGATAACGGGTTCAAACTCATCGCGTCTTGTAATCTCATGAAATCTCTTTCTATCGAGTGTATCCAAACTTAAGTTGACGGAAGCAATGCCGAGCTGCTTTAATTCAGCAATGTGAGGTGCTGTTAAAATGCCATTGGTTGTAAGATGTAAATCATTGATGCCGGGAAGGTCAACAATGGTTCTGATGAGTTTCATTAAATCATTTCGAACAAAAGGCTCTCCACCGGTTAATCGCACTTTTGAAATACCGAATGATGCCATAATGGAAATCAACCTTTCAATTTCTTCAAATGTGAGCAATTCCTTTTTATGGATATACCGAATACCTTCTTCGGGCATGCAATAGAAACAACGCAGATTGCACCGATCCGTCACGGCAAGCCGGAGATAGGTAATGGGGCGATTATGGTTGTCGTAAAGCATGGTCATTCAAAGTTAATGGTTAATTGTTAATGGTTAATGGGAAATGTATTATCGGATATAATCTTACTTTAAGGACAATCAAGCAGCTTTAAAAGTGTATGACCAATAACCACAAACGGCTCACAATTAACCATTAACAATTAACCCTTAACCCTTAACTTTACCCCATGAACAAATACACAATAAAGGCCTTCGGAGTGACAAAGGATATTCTGGGAGGTAAGGAGAATTCATTTGAATTGAAGGCCAAAACGGTTGGTGAATTACGAGCTGAATTGAATACACGTTTCCCAAAGTTAATGGGGTTGCGGTCGTTATACATTGCTGTAAACAATGATTACGCGGAGGAATCAAAGTTGTTAGCAGAGACCGATGAGATTGCCCTGATACCTCCTGTCAGTGGAGGTTAATCAAATTGTGCTTGCAATTCGCATCATTAAATTTTACCTTCATAGCCTTCTCAATTTGTTCAACCAACCCATATCATTATGATCAAATTAACCGAAAAAGCCATTGACGTTCATAAGGTCATTGAGGCGGCATCAAGCCTGGGTGCTGGTGCTGTAAATGTTTTTATTGGTACAGTTCGCAATAATGCCAATGGTAAGAATGTAGTTTGGCTTGAATATGAAGCCTATGAAACTATGGCTGTTGCTGAAATAAAGAAAATTATAGATGAAGCTTCACACCGTTGGCCGGTGTTA
>DAIQPD010000165.1:0-9070 GCA_036787535.1 Chryseolinea sp. | reverse complement strand
CTCTTCCTGGCGAACCATGAAGCGATCATATACATCACCATTAATACCTACCGGTATTACAAATTCAAAATCCTCGTAAGAGCAATATGGTTTTGCAACACGGATGTCGTAATCAACACCTGCTGCTCGTAAGTTCGGTCCAGAGAAACTATAGTTGAGCGCACGCTCTGCTGTAATACCTCCTACTCCGATGGTGCGATCCATAAAGATTCTGTTTCGCGTCATCAAATTTTCAAACTCTTTCAACACTTTTGGAAACTCAATCAGGAAGTGATTGATCTTATCCCATGCTTTTGGTGAGAAGTCTCTTTCGAAACCACCAATGCGGCCTATGTTGGAAGTCAACCGTGCACCACAAATCTCTTCGTAGATTTCATAAACCAATTCACGCTGCTGGAACATGTACACAAATCCCGTAAGGGCACCTGTATCTACTCCAATAACAGCGTTACAAATTATGTGATCGGTAATTCGCGCAAGCTCCATAATGATGACACGGAGGTATTGAACACGCTTCGGAATTTCAATGCCCAATAATTTCTCAACCGTCATGTGCCAGCCTATGTTATTGATGGGTGCCGAGCAATAGTTGAGTCGGTCGGTGATGGGGGTTACCTGATAAAATGGTCTGCGTTCGGCAAGTTTTTCAAAGGCGCGGTGTATGTAACCGATGGTCGGTTCAGCATCAACAATGACTTCACCATCCATCTTCAATATATTCTGAAAAATACCATGCGTAGCCGGATGGGTCGGGCCAAGGTTGAGGTAGGAATATTCCTTCTCCTCTGTTTGAGTTACGCGATCCGATAAAGGTGTTGCTTCCATTTATTTATCTTCCAAACATAGTATCGTTCTTATCTTCACGGGTCTGATCTTCCAATGGATATTCCTTGCGCATCGGGAAGATGATCATCTCATCAACATTCAGGATGCGCTTCAAATTAGGATGTCCTTGAAAAATAACTCCAAAAAAATCGTAGGTCTCGCGCTCTAACCAGTTTGCTGCTGCAAAGACTGGTGTAAGCGTTGGCACTGTTGGGTTTTCTTCCGGTAAATGTATTTTTAATCGAACCTGAACATTGCTTACCAGATTGTGAAGCTGGTACATCATGGCAATTTGTTTCTGATCAGGATAATGTATTCCGCAAAGTGTAGTAAGGTATTGAAACTGGGTAGAAGGATGATGATAGAGATGACCAATGATATCGATGATGCTATCCTTCTTTAAGGTAATGGTAAAAAAATCGTAGAGCATTTCCGTTTTCAGGATTTGTCCCTCAAACTTTTCGTTGATCGCTCCAATAATTTTTTCCTGTTCTACGACCTCCATGTTATTCGATCCCGTATTGGTTTAACATGGCTTTATATTCTTTTGAATCTCTTCTGCGAAATGATTCCTTCTCAACAAGTTCCTGGATTTTCATCACACCATCAATAATCTGCTCCGGACGTGGCGGACAACCCGGTACATAAACATCAACCGGAATAATCCGATCGATTCCCTGAAGCACACTATAGGTATCGAATATTCCTCCGCTCGAAGCACACGCGCCAACGGAGAGAACCCACCGCGGCTCAGCCATTTGCTCATATACTTGTCGGAGCACAGGTCCCATTTTTTTGGCGATTGTACCCATCACCATTAGCAAGTCAGCCTGGCGCGGAGAAAAACTTAAACGTTCCGAACCAAAGCGTGCGAGATCATAATGCGCGCCCATAGTAGCCATAAATTCAATACCACAGCATGATGTAGCAAAGGGCAATGGCCAGATGGAATTCTTTCTCGCTAACCCCACTACTTTCTCCAGGCTTGTCGCGAAGAAGCCAGCACCCTCAATACCTTCGGGCTTTTCTGACATGTTATATTTTGGCGTTGCTATTTCCATTCGTCTTAGACTATGATTAAAATGATTTTTATGATGATCATGATTAATCTTTACTGCTTTTAATTCTCAATTCCAACTTCAAACTTCAAACCTCAAACTTTAAACTTTAGACTCTACTCCTCCCACTTCAACGCCCCCTTCTTCAAAATGTAAAAGAAGCCAATCAATAATGTGGTGATGAACAAAACCATCTGGATAAAACCAGGCATGCCCAGTTCTTCAAAGTTTACTGCCCATGGATACATAAAAATTACCTCCACATCAAACAAGACAAAGAGGATGGCCACAAGAAAATATTTGATATTAAAAGGAACACGCGCGTTTCCCTTGGATTCTATTCCACACTCGAAACTTTCTAGTTTGATAATGGTCTTTCGCTTAGGGCCGAAATAATGAGTGGCCAGCATGGTGGTAACAATAAAACCTAAGGCCACAAAAAACATGAGAACAATGGGAAGGTATTGAATGAGTCCGGTTTCTTCCATAGTGTTTTAGGTGTTAACTTGTCTGCACACGATTGATTTCATTTCATTCCAAAACATGATGATCAACCTGTAAAACGCAGGTAAATATAGAGCAAAAATGGAATGATTTCCGGCTTTTATCAACGATTTGGCAATTAAATACGCATTAGATTATTGAGAAGATTCTTTACCTTTCTCGACAGTTAAAAACCAAAAAATACAAGTTATGTTTTACGAAAGTGCTAAGATAAAATCATTCCTTTTCTTCCTCTCCGTACTCGTTGTTGGATGTTCCATCTTAAAAAAGGAGGATGCTGAAAAAGACATTCGGGAATTCCTTAGCACGTTTCAGAACAGTCTTTCCAAACCTGACGCTGAGATTCTTAAATTCTTCAACACACCTCAAACGGACGAGGTAATTATGCTGGCAGTGGATGTGCTTCGAAACAAGGACCTGGCAAATATAAAATGTATCCCTTCTTACGATAAAGCGCTTATTTATTTTGAAGACCAAGGTGTTCGCGTAGTGATTCCTGCATCTGTTGAATCCACCGATATGGGTGTTTATTTAAAAAATGAATCGGCCGTTACCTTCTATCTAAAGCGAAAGGACAATTCATTCTATATAAGTAAACTGGAAGCTGATGAGTTTTATAACAGCTTTGTGTCGTTACGAAACCAAACGGACGGATCTTTCAATCTGGAAAAAGAGCTATTAAGTCGCAAATCCATTTTTGACAAAGCAGAGGAACTGCAACAACACTATGACTCTGTTATCTGGTATGCTCAGTATGATTCCATTACCTATTTCTATGTTGTGAATGGAGAATGGTCCAATTATTTTATCCGTCACTGGGAAAATCCGGTAAAGCCAACAAACTATAAAATGGGGTTGGTTGATCAAAATGGAAAAGTAATCGTTCCGGTTGAATATGATTTAATTGGTACACTTGGCTTTTCCTTACCCAATACTTTCGAGGTAAAGAAAGATGGTAAGGTGGGCTACTTTAATTTAACTGGACAACAACTTATTGCACCAGAGTATGATATGATCATACCTTGTGCTGCTGAGGAAATCTTAATTGTAAAAAAAGATTCTACTTATGGATGGTTCAATGCCGAGTATCAAAATTACACGCCTGGATTCTCCTCTATGGCAGCAGAGGAATACATAAAGAAGTTTCAATTTCTTTCTTCACAGTTTGTTCTTAGTGAAAAGACAAAAACGTTGTGTGAAATTCCTGATGAAGAAAGACTTGGATATGGGATTATTATTCCTTCATCTTACTGGACAAAGACTGGGATCTTTAAAGAAATTATTGGAGGTTTTACAATTGGTGATATTCAATTATCAGCAAATACAGAATATATTGAAACAACCAGTGGTGTAATAACATCTATTACGGATAAGGTTAATGCTTTCATTATGACCGTTAAATCAAGATACCTTGAAGGACGTGAAGAATTTTATTCGAATGATAGGTTGGTCTTTCTAAACTCAAAAAATGACACATTGGCTACTCAAGAATTTTCATCTGATGGTAAAATTCAATTCAAAAGAATTAATGAATCACTACTTGAATTAAGGCACTTTGATCAATATTCCTGGGAATTTGAAGATCTCGATGAATACCCTATTCAGCTTTACAACTACATTAAATTAAATACGGATTTTACTGTAACTCCTCTTAAATCAAATAGAAGATTTACGTTTACAGAATTTGTAAAAATGGACAGTTCTTATTTAAAAGGAGAATTTGATACATATGTTCATGAAAAGAGGGAAAAAGTTTATTTTCTGTCAAACGATACGATGATTCGAATGCGCAATGAAATCCTGGCCGACTACGGTTACAAGTTCGTAGCTCAAACAGACATTGATCAATTTCAATATTGCAAATGGTACAAACCAGAATACGATTCGTTCTCACAAATCGAAGGTAAGCTCACCGAGATTGATAAATACAACCTGGCCTTTCTGGAAAAAATAGTTGGTCCATTGAAGCAAAATGTAAATATGTAATGTCCCGAAGTGTAACTGTACTTCTTCAGATTCTTTTTGCTTTCGTTTTCATCTTAGGCGCTGCATTGGCTTACAATGCCCTTACCTATCTCAACTTCGATTTTACCTATGGCTTTCTCCGGCTCAAACAAAAAGCCATTGCAACTGGCTGGTACTTACCAGCATATTATTCTCATGTTCTTATCGGTGGACTTATTTTGATTATTGGCTTCTTTCAGCTCCACCCTACTTTTGGTTTAAGATGGAAGCAGGTTCATCGTGCTTTTGGATACTTTTATGTAATGGGCATCTTGTGTTTTGCAGCACCGGGTGGTTTAGTAATGAGTTTCTTCATTGAGCGAGGTCCATTGGTTCTGCTCAGTTTTATAACGCAGGCAAGTCTGTGGTTCTTTTTTACAGCGATGGCTTTTTATCGGATTCGGCATCAGGATATTCAAGCTCACCGTCAATGGATGTGGCGAAGTTTTGCACTGACATTTGCCGCGATCACGTTGAGGATTTATATTTTCTTCTGCTCGTATAGTATTGATCTCAGTCAGCCTACGGCTTACGCTACCCTATCGTGGCTGAGTTGGGTTCCAAACTTATTAATTGTTGAGTTCTATATTCGAAAGAAATTAAAAACGATAAATCTGTAGCAGATCACCACAAGATGAAATACAACCTCCTCGGAAACTCGATTCTTAAAGTAAGTCAGGTAAGCTTTGGATGTATGTCGTTAGGTGATGATCATGAATCGAATGCTACACTCCTACACAACGCATTTGATCAAGGTATCAATTACTTTGATACGGCTGATGTTTATCAAAACGGGTTCAATGAAATTACAGTAGGAAAAGCATTTAAAGGAATTCGTGATAAGGTAATGATTGCCACGAAGGTGGGAAATCAAATCCGGAAAGATGGTAATGGCTTTGACTGGAATCCAACAAAGGTATATATTCTGAAATCCATTGATGACAGTCTTAAGCGATTGCAAACCGATTACATTGATCTGTACCAGTTGCATGGTGGTACAATGGAAGATCCCATCGATGAAACCATTGAAGCTTTTGAGTTACTCAAAGCTCAGGGTAAAATCAGATTTTATGGAATCTCCTCCATCCGACCAGCAGTCATTCAAGAGTATGTTAAACGATCTAACATCTCCAGTGTAATGATGCAATACAGTCTTCTTGACAGGCGTCCGGAAGAATTGTGTTTGAATTTACTTCATCAGCATAACATTGGTGTTTTAGCAAGAGGTAGCTTAGCTAAGGGTTTACTAATTGATAAACCCGCAGCGCCTTTTCTAAAGTATTCAAATGAAGAAGTGAAGACAGCAGCCTTGTCTGTGAAATCAGTGGCAGTCAATACCAAAAGAAGTTCAACAGATGTCGCGTTAAAATTTGTACTTCATCATCCAGCGATTACCTCTGCTGTAGTAGGAATGAGAACCGAACAACAATTGAATGATGGTCTTGAGGCTGAGAAATCAGATCTATTATCCCTGGATGATTATTCAACCCTGAGCCATTCTATCGCAAAGAATCATTACGAATAATACCTTAAAACTATTTCTTCCGAACGTAGGTAAAATCATAGGTAGTCGTCCATGTCTTTCCATCATCAACAGACGTCTCGTGGAATTGTCGTACCTGATCCGGACCTTGATTAAAGAAATGAAAATGGGTTAAGGTTTTTACCCCTTGAGCATTCGTGCTTTCAAACTCGAAACGCATGGCGTTGTCCCTGTACTCGCCATTTAAAAATTCAGATACATTAATTCCGCCCGATCCGATCCAAACTTGTTTCCACTTATTAGTAGCCGGATCAACAAAGTTCATACTCTTCCCCGTAAAGGGAACATTACCTTTCGATGTCCAGTTTTCTAAAATCATGCAACCACCTGAAGCCAAATCAATACGGCTCTGTCCGGCCAGTTGAGTTGTACCCGTTACATAGGCATCCCAATCACCAATCCAAAAATCAAATTCGCGAGCCTGGGCATTGGTCATGCAGGGGAATGCATTATTGGTTACGGCCTTCATTACCCCGGCATATCTGGAATCACTTCTTATATTATCAAACTCACTTTGCTTTTCTAGTTCGCCAACATTTGTATAACCCAATTGAATGGCTCTATCCAGACTTGCAAATGCCTTATCATTCTCCTTCCTCATGGAATAAGCTCTGGCCAATCGCGATTGAATAACAGTTTCCAATGATGCTGCTGGGGTATAGAGCAAAGCCTTGTTATACTTTAAAATTGCTTTATCGTAATCATTCAAATTGTGGTAACAAAATCCAAGTCTGTTCCAACCGAGCGCATTGTTCGGCCCGGCTTTGAGCACCGATTCATAAACCGGTATGGCACTTTTCCATTGCTGGGCATTAAACAATGAGTCAGCCTGACGAAGTGTAAACTTTGGTTTTGCTTTTATACTCACGGCTGTTACAGGGGATGCCATCATTAAGAAAAGCAGAAGGGTCACGAAAATATTTTTCATGCTCAGATCGGAATTACAGAATAAAGGTAAAGTACTCAGCAGAATAATAAATACCCCAACGTGGATCATTTCAGTAGACATAAAAAAACCCCGCTATTGAGCGGGGTTTTCTTGCAGCAAAATCAATTACGATTTTACTTTACATGTTTGTTAATGATTCCAGCTAAATCAAACATTGAAACCTGTCCTTTTCCACCAAAGACTACTTTAAGTTTTGCATCAGCATTGATCAATCTTCTGTTTTTCTTATCCTGAAGATTGTTCTTCTTAATGTAATCCCACATTTTCTTGATTACCTCGGTACGTGGTAAAGGCTTGCTTCCCACTACTTCAGATAATTCAGCACTCAATGTAAGTGGCGCCATAAAAGCCGCGTTAGGCTTTCTTTTGGTCTTTTTTGCTGCAGGTTTCTTTGCTACCTTTTTCGCTGCTTTCTTAACTACTTTTTTTGCTGCTTTCTTAGCTACTTTCTTTGCAGCTTTCTTTGCAGGCTTCTTAGCTGCTTTCTTCGCAGCCTTCTTTGCTTTCTTTGCCATAGCGTTTTTAATTTATAAAATTATTTTTTCGCCTTTTTTGCAGTTTTCTTTACTGCTTTCTTAGCAGTTTTCTTCACTGCTTTTTTTGCCGCTTTCTTTGCCATAATTTTTTGTTTTTTAATTGTAGTTAAAATTTGTTTAGAAATTTCAGTAGAGATTATCTACTTCTTTTTCTTCGCTGCTTTTTTTGCTGTCTTCTTTGCAGCTTTCTTAACTGTCTTCTTTGCAGCTTTCTTTGCTGTCTTCTTCACTGCTTTTTTAGCAGCCTTTTTTGCTTTTTTTGCCATAGCGATTTTTGTTTAGTTGAAAATAAATTAAGCATTTACAAAAAAATGTAAACACAATTCTACACGAATATATACTATACTTTTTAAACTACAATAACATTTTTTTTTGGTGACGTTCGAAGAGGTGATTCATTTCATCAACAACGCAACCATACGAGTCAATATAATCTTCATTTCGTTCGATCATGAACTACCTCTCGTTCATGTTTTAAATCACTCAACTTGTAAGCGCATTGCTAAGAAATTCTCTTCTTTTGGTTTTTGCTATTTCAATTTTTCGCCAAAGTAAATTCACCAATTCGTCTTTTACCTTGTAATTTAATGGATATAACCGCGATGGCTTAAAGTAAAAGTGATCGCCAATCACATCCGTAGAAAGTAAATCAACGCACCACATTCCACCCAGTGATTTCATTTCGATGTCCTTAAATATTCTCAAGGGGAATCATAATATCCTGCTTTCTCCTAAGGATATAAAGGAAATCATCATCAAACTCTACCTTAAAAACTTTTAAGTGAGCATCTATCCATTTATAAATTAAGAAGCCCAGAATGTGAAAAAGTATACTGTTGAGAATAAAATACTGTCCTTGCTGCTGCGTAGTGAACCAAGCATAATGGCAATAAACAAACAGGTTATGATGAAAATAAAACCATACCGATAGAACTCCAGATAACGAGTCGATAAATTTCTTACACGCGATTTTTGTATCATCTCCGAAAACGGTTCTTAGTTAAACTATTACTTCAAGTAAAATTAGAACCCGGCTGCAGCATCATCACCTCTTGGATCTGCACCTCCTTCTAATTTTCCATCAGGAGTAACAAGTATGGCATCTACTCGTCCGATCTCACCTCTGAATTGTAGCGTATGACCCATGCTCTCTAATTTCTTTATGGTGACGCTATCCATCGTTCCGTTTTCCGGAAACACTTCATCGGGCAACCACTGACTGTGAAACCGTTTGGCTGACACTGCTTCCTGCATCGTCATTTTAAATTCAACAACGTTTAAAATAGTTTGGAATACTGAAGTAATGATGGTTGTTCCACCAGGTGTACCTACCACCATAAAGAGTTTACCATTCTTCTCTACAATGGTTGGTGTCATTGAACTCAGCATCCGTTTAGCGGCCTCAATTTTATTGGCCTCTCCTCCTACTGCGCCATACATATTCGGCACACCAGGCTTCACACTAAAGTCATCCATTTCATCATTCAAAATAAAACCCGATCCTGCCACCACTACTTTCGATCCGTAACTATCATTTAGTGTTGTCGTAATCGAAACGGCATTGCCTTCTGAATCTACAATTGATAAGTGAGTGGTTTGATCCGATTCCTTTAGTATGAACACACCTTCTCGTATTGCTTTGCTTGGTGTT
>DAIQPD010000164.1:0-9101 GCA_036787535.1 Chryseolinea sp. | reverse complement strand
AGTTGGCCTGCCAGCTTGCTGATTTGTAATCGGATTGGAAAACCCAGAATAATTGAAGCTTGCTGGAAGACTGGAGACATAAACACAATTAAGAATAGTATAAGTGTACTAACCTTACCAATCCACAATTCGGCTATGAAGAGGATAAAAAAAGCGAGCGCAAAAAAATAGAATATTCTGATATGATATATGTATGCCAGAATCTGAAACAAAATCAGAATCGTC
Organism: Chryseolinea sp.; assembly: GCA_036787535.1. Classification (GTDB taxonomy): domain Bacteria; phylum Bacteroidota; class Bacteroidia; order Cytophagales; family Cyclobacteriaceae; genus Chryseolinea. The sequence continues at coordinate 8,876 of DAIQPD010000164.1, read as the reverse complement.
AGGTACAAATAATTGAATTGTTGCTTACTACCAAAGAATAATACAAATGGAAACAAGACAAAACCAATTAGCACATTGCTCTTCGTCATGAACGACAATGGAAACGCGAAGAATCCCCCTACGATACCAATACAAATGTAAAGTACGAACAATGCGTTTATACGCTTATTAAAATAAATCTTCAACTTATTTAGCAACGGCTCATTATACTTAGTCAACAGAAATTCTGCTTTCATCTTCTAATTGGAATATTGGTTAATCTTTTGTGGCTTCGTACTTCACAATACTTCTATCAATGTCTGAATTTTAGATACAGAATAAACAAAACAAAGAGAATGATTAATGCCCACTCGTGGGGTTCTGGCACAGCGCCAGATGATTGCTTCGCTGCATTATGAAGGCTGTTCTCAGTATCATAAATATCAAATCGCTTATAATCCTCCTTTGTTTCCAAAGCAATCAGGCTGGATACGGGTGAAACCACATATGCCTTGGCGGCTTCATCTACTAAATCTTGATTAATAAAGTCATGACTAAAGTAATTGGCGCCAGCTTTTCGCATAATGTTATTGTATGCAAAGAGTCGTGCAAGATGATCGGGCGCATTGTTGACAGGCGTGGTCGAATCTGATTTTGTTTTGGTGATGAGTAATTTTGAATCCTGAATAATAATCCGTTCTTCAGATTCATCCGATTTTGGAAAGGTATTTTCGGAAATCATCATCAATAATTCTGAGGACGTGCCATTTGCAAATTCCAATCCTCTTAATTCTTTAAATGAATTAATATAAGTAGAACTAGCCCCCTGCAAACTGAAAACATTAACTCTGGTTCCTTTAGCAAAAAAAGAATTTATATTTTCAGCAAACTTACTGTCACTAAAATCACTCAAGTGTGGCGACAACACATTTCCCTTTGTAACTATCAAAGCATGTGCAGGATCTTTAATGCGATGGAATGGAAACAATGAAAAGTTTTGCTTCAGCAATTCATCTGTAATATCGTCCCAATTCTCATTATCTAATTTTACCCGTCTTTCATCAGAAAAAGCATAGACCGTATATTTTTTAAGGAGTTCCTGCAATTCATTCAATTCGTCATGGGTCCAACTGCTATTGATGTCAAGAAATATTTCATTCCATGTTACGGATTGATTGTTCGGAATGTAAGGCTTGAGCGAATACGTGAAACCATCAAATGTAAAATTATTTGATACAAAAGGTTCTGCCCCGAATGCTAATTGAAAATCAGGATTATATTTCTTCTCTGTAATGTAATCTCCATTCTTATCTCTTTTAAAGTCACTTCCAATGGCTATGTTTTGAGATTTACCTATAAAACTAATTCTTCTTGTTTCCCGGGCATCATCCGCACTTGGTCCATCAAAAATTATGTTCCGGTAAATAATTTCACCATCTTCTTCCTTCAGTGGTGAGGTAATACCAATTTTAAACTTTCGCTCTTCATCCGTTGTGCATGGAAATACGCGAACGGTTACTGTATTCCCTTCCTGCCAGTGAATGACTGAGGGGTCACGTTGCTCAACACCCACAATGGTTTTATATGCATTTGTTGCTTTCTGTTTGGAAGTTAAAATACCTTTCTCTTCGTTACCGTTAATCCAAAGTGAGAGAGAGGTTACAACAGAACCTTCGGGTAAATAAAAAGTATAGATAGCTTCTTCTCTGTTACCTTGCCAGCCACCTTTAAAACTATTGTTTCTTACATTAAGATATTGCTCGGTGTATGCAATTCGCAAATCAGTATAGATATCAACATCTGAGACGATGTAAGATGTAGTAAGATTATCACCAGACCACAATCTTTCATTTGACTGATGCCTCCCATTTGCAATGGCTTTCAAAATTTGAACTTTATCTTCATCGCCAATGTGACATTTTGAAAACAGACTCGCTATATAAACCAATGGATCATGCTTTCTAACCTCATCCCACGAAACCATTTTTGGCATAAAGTCCCACTCTCTAAAACTTTCACTGGCCGTAGTATAGACAAGGTCTGATTTTAATATCCGTTCTGAAATCCAGTCATTCTTTACATACTTGCCTAATGAAACCCAAACAGGAAGTTCAGCAGGACCATATATCACGGATTGATTAGCCCATGTCTCCATTTTTGAAATCCTTGAATTCCATTCCGTGACAAAAAAGATAACAACGCTTAGTGATAAACCAATTCCTGCTCCGAACCAAAGAGAGCTTCCTAGTCCATTATAGTTCTTTATAAAAAGACTCACACACGCAATAGTTAAAAACAAAGGCACCAATATGTGAGCACCAATTCCAAAAGCTATAATTCCAAATGCTCCAAAAAAATAAAAGTTGGCTGCGTACAGAGCCAGGTACACATACAGCGCTGTCGCAAAACCGAGTAAAACAAATTGAAGGTTGTTGACCCAGCCCGGAAGCTTAGTAAAATACCGATAGCTCAATATGGTGAGCGATGAAAGCATTAGATAAACACAAAGCCAATCACTCGAATTTTCAAATACAGGTATCTCCCTGTTTAAGGCATAGGCACTTATTAAAAATAAGTTAAGTGCGATAACCGTCTTATTAATATTCTCTTTGTTCCAGCTTTTTTGAATTCCGATTACACGCACAAAAAGTAATGCAACAGTATAAGCCATAGCAAGAATATAGTGAACCCAAAAAATCATAAACATATCCTTCTTCTCACCGAAGTATTCAGTAGACAAATAGCCAATAAATGAAATCAACAGCAATGCGTAACCCATAGTGACAATTGGCACTTTGGGGCTTGAATTCTGATAGTCTTGTCTCGAAGGGCTGGTTAAGTTGCTTTCCATTTCAGTATTTTAAAAGTACTTTTAATTTCAAAGTTAAACAAACGAATATCATTTCAAAAGGTTATTTTTCTAAGAAGAATATTTTATTTAAACTTTCCTTCTAAATGTAAAAGCAATGTAAGCTGAGCGTTAGCGTCATTTCATTGTGGCGATGTTAATCATGCAGAGTCAACTATTCATCAATCCAGAAAATATTTTTTATGTGAAGAATAACAGAAAAATAGCTTTGCTCCTACCTTTGCCTTTAGAAGGATTCCAAACTATCAAAAGAACAACAACCTTCATCACATACTTCCGTTTACTGTGGAAAGTCAATTTCAACGGTCGCTTTAAACTCTCTTTATGACGTTGACCATTCTATTCAATTATTTGTTTTATTAACAAACAATTTTCTCCATTGAATTGATCTCTACTTTTTTATTACGGTTTAAAAAAAAGAATGCATTGAATAAAATTCGTTTACGCGAAATTTTACTGAAGCATTTTCATTCACTAAAACCAATTTATTTATGACTCAAAAACCATCAAATGCATTTATTGGAGCATCGTGGGTTGCCTTAGGTACTGGTATGATCGGATACCTGATCGGACTTTGGCGATCGGATATGCAACTCAATGAAAAAGGGTATTACTTCACTGTATTGATGTTCGGTCTCTTTTCTGTGGTGTCATTGCAGAAAAGTGTTCGCGACAGGTTGGAGAATCTTCCGGTAACGGATATCTATTATGGTCTCAGTTGGTTCTCTACCATATTGGCGATTCTGCTCTTGATTATTGGATTGTGGAATGCTGAGCTTCTTCCTAGCGAAAAAGGATTTTATGCCTTTTCTTTCTTACTCGGATTGTTTGCTGCTGTTGCCGTTCAGAAAAATGTGCGTGATGTACGAGCTGCTGAACAAGGTAACAACTAACCCAGAACAAATCCGCTCATCCGCTATTTGCTTTAAAATTTCAGATCAACAAATAAAAGGAGCTTAATGGCTCCTTTTATTTTATGTTTTAATAGACAACCTGTAAACTCTCGCTTTAATGTTCAGGATTTTTCATTTGAATTTTGAACCTTTGCCTTTTAAACACGAGTGATGATCGACACAATAGAGCAAGAAGAGCGGGAATACCTTGAGGAAATCAAAGAAAAGCTGATGTTAGCCATCAAAAGGGTTGATGATAGCGTACGACAGCACGCTACTGAACTGAGACAGAATAAAGAATACATCTACGAACATCAATCGGGAATGGATGATGCAGATATGGTAGCCGCAGGCCAATCCATTAATCGAATGGCCTTTACGGGAGAATCAGCTGTAGCGAAGAAAACAAAACTGATGAAGCTGCGAAGTTCTCCGTACTTCGGTCGCATTGATTTTGTGGCAAAGGAAAACGAGGACACAACATTGTGTTACATTGGCATCTTTACCTTTTTCGATGATACCTCCCGAACCAATCTGATATACGATTGGCGTGCACCCATCTCTTCCATGTTTTACGATTTTGAATTGGGAGAAGCATCTTATGAAACACCTTCCGGGAAAATTGATGGAGAAGTTGTATTGAAACGTCAATACAAAATCAAAGAAGGCAGAATGGAGTTCATGATTGAAAATGCTGTAAACATTCATGATGACATTCTTCAAAAAGAACTCAGCAAATCGAGTGACGACAAGATGAAGAATATTGTTGCCACCATTCAACGCGATCAGAATGCGGTTATCCGAAATGAACTGGCAACTGTGATGATCATTCAGGGAGTAGCGGGGTCGGGCAAGACTTCTATAGCTTTACATCGCATTGCCTTTTTATTGTATCGCTTCAGAGAAGAAATTGCGGCAAAAGACATTTTGATTATTTCACCCAACAAGGTATTTGCCGATTACATATCCAATGTATTGCCTGAACTTGGTGAAGAGCAGATTCCAGAAATGGGTATGGAAGAACTTGCCACAGAATTACTGGAACATAAATATCCTTTTCAAACTTTCTTCGAACAGGTAGGTTTATTACTCGATCAGCCCGATCCTGCATTTGTCGAGCGAATAGAATTCAAATCTTCATTTGAATTCTTAAGTAAGTTAAATCAGCATCTGATCTACATTGAAAACAACTATTTCAACTTTACTGAACTTCGTGTTGGAAACGTGGTGGTTCCCTTTCCTTTTATAGAGGGACGATTTAAAAAGTATTATCGTATTCCGCTATTGAAGCGATCGCATGAAGTGATAAAGGACATTCAAAACTTTGTACGTGATGTTGTCAAGCGAAAATTAACCGGGCATGAGAAAACACAGATCTGGGAAGCCATGCCGAAAATGCTAAAGGCTACAAATGTGTTCGATCTCTATAAAGATTTTTATATACGAATGGGCAAGCCGGAATTGTTCACAGTAGACTATAGAGGTATTTTAGAATATTCTGATGTTTTTCCGTTGATCTATTGTAAGATCAGAATGGAAGGTATGCAGTCGTATGATCATGTGAAGCATTTACTGATTGATGAAATGCAGGATTATACACCCGTTCAATACTCGGTTCTATCCAGAATCTTCAAGTGTAATAAGACCATATTGGGTGATGTAAACCAACCCGTAAATCCATTTAGTGCTTCATCAGCAGAAGGTATTGAACGTGTTTTCCCGTTAGCGGATGTTGTGAAACTTTTTAGAAGTTATCGCTCTACCTATGAGATCACGGCTTTTACCCAGCATATCAGAAGTAATCCCAGCCTGATTGCCATGGAGCGACACGGACAAATGCCAGAGGTAAAGAGGTTTGAGAACAATGTCGAAGAAATTGAAGAAATCAAAAAACTAATCACTGCCTTTAAAAATTCGGGGCACCAATCGCTCGGCATTATTTGTAAGACACTTGATCAGGCCGAATTTGTAAATGAAGAAACAAAAGAGTTGAATGTTCATTTACTCACGGTTGACAGTACCTCCTTCAAAGAAGGTATTGTTATTACTACTGTACACCTCGCGAAAGGATTGGAGTTTGATGAAGTCATTGTTCCCTTTGTCTCATCGCGCAACTACCAAACGGATGTAGACAGAAGTATGTTATACATTGCCACTACAAGAGCAATGCATAACCTTACGTTAACTTACTCACGGGATGTGACAAAATTTATAGGGGACTGGATTTCAAAATAACTTCTGGTGAAGTTATTTTATCAGATTCCCTTACCAGTGGCGGCCCAGTAAATACCTCCATACAAATGATCAAGAAAAGTCTGATCAGAAAAAGTTAATGGAATGTGCCCTAACGCTGTATAAAAAGATCTTCCGCCATCGTAATTATGATACCAGGATATTGGGTGGAAAGTACCCATACCTTTACCTTCATTGTCTCCCCACTTTGCGTTTGGTGAATACGTCTTTTCATCTACAGAAACTAAAAAATGCAAGTCGGTTGCTTTTGGTGGTGTACTGAACTCATACCATTCGTCTGTCCACAATAATTTTTTAGGAAAGCGCTCCATGCCTGGGAAGTTGCTATCCTCTACTTTAAGATAAGCCGTTTGTTGTTGTGGATGAATCTTAAACATCATACCAACCATCCTGGTGTACCATGGCCATTCATATTCGGTATCCGAGGCACTGTGAATACCAACAAAACCTTTACCTGCTTTGATGAATTTTTCGAACGCTGCTTGTTGTGCTTCATTTAAAATGTTGCCTGTAGTGTTAAGAAATATTACAACACTGTATTTCTCTAACTCCTTATCATTAAACACAGCAGCGTTCTCATGCCAATCTATAGTGAAGTTGTTGCGACTTGCCACCAGGCGCATGGCGGCTACACCTTCTTGAATTGATTCATGATGGAAGCCATCTGTTTTTGTGAACAACAGTGCTTTAAACTGTTGTGCAAATGAAACAGAACTTACAAGTAAGAAGATGAAAGCCAGAATGGGACGAAAGAAATTTTTCATTGTAGATGTTTAAATTATTCTATTATAAGATAAGTGAAATTGAATGTCAACTACTTGGGATGTGATTACAGATTTCTATTCTTTAATACCTCTGTTTGCCTGAATAATACTATCTACGAGTTGAGGTAATACATCCAATTTTAAAGCGATTTTTTTACAAAGTTCAATTTCGTCCGGATCAATATCACGATCAATGGACATGACCAGTACTAAATCTTCAATTTGCTGCACGCGCTCCTCGTGTGTGCCGGGCATCACAAAACGAACCGATTCGGGATTTTCTTTTATAGCGGTAATTTCCGCTTCGTTCATTCCCAAACGCGACCCAAGATAGAGCAGCAACTCCCATTCATCATCTGCCAAATGTCCATCGGCAAGCGCAATAGAGACAAGGTTTTTCAAATGGCTTCGTTTTAAGTCTTCTTTATCTGGGCCGAAAATGCGCGAAAGAATATCCATGAACTTGCTGTTTATTTCGGTACCTAAGATCGGAACAAAAAACGAAACACCTTCACGAAATTATAAGAAGTTTCATTCTATTAGATAAATACCTATTGATCAGACATTTTGTTGAATGCGAATAGGATGACTGGTATACTTAGATTGATTTCTTTAGTATTGCAAACAGTCTCAAACAAAAAACCATGACAACTGAAATCATTCTACGTTACATCCATTTCGTTAGCATTTTTGCTATTGTTGGTTCATTGGTATCCGAACATCTTTTACTGAAAAAGGAATTGACCAGAGCTGAGATCAAAAGAATTTCTACGATTGATGCCGTCTATGGCATTGCAGCTTTAACGTTGCTTACCGCAGGAATGACATTGTGGTTGGGCGGCTTTGGTAAGCCTTCTGTGTATTATACCAAAAACTCGATCTTCCATACCAAAATAACATTGTTTATCACTGTTGGACTCTTGTCGATATACCCTACGATATTCTTTATTAAAAATAGAAAGGGTAATCCTGATGAAATGATAAAGATACCATCCTCTATTTTTTGGATGCTCCGATTTGAACTACTGCTACTATTTGTTATTCCTTTGCTTGCAGGACTGATGGCACACGGAGTTGGCTTCTTTGGATGATATTTTAAATTAACGATATTCTTTTTCCACTCTCTGCCGCGGCATAAATTCCTTGCAACACTTTCATGTCCTTCATACCTTCTTCACCGGCAATGTGGTTTGGTAATTTTTTGTTTTCCAAAATCACTTTTGATATTTCATCCATCTGAGTTGCCTGTTGATTGATGGTCGGGAAATTCATTTCACCTTTGCTGGTTCTTCCTTTAAAAGGACCATAACTAATCGCAGGACTTAGTTCAAAAAATCCATCTTCAGCAGCAGCAAAGAGCCGATCGATCCCACAGTTGTAGGTACTTGATGATGTGCCCACTGCTCCACTTGGGAATTGTAATTGCCAGGTTATGGATTCTTCCACTTCAGAGAAGAGTTGCTTGTTATTGACCGGACCAAATTGTGCAGTAACTGAAATGGGTTCTTCGCCTAATATGTATCGGCTCGCCTGAACACAGTACACACCCAGATTCATAAGCGGCCCGCCACCGGCCAATGCTTTGTTCAAACGCCATTCGCCCGGAGTAGCACTATGATATCCAAGAGATGCTTCCACCAGTTTCACTTTTCCAAATACCTTCTCCTGTCCTAACCGTTTCATCTCCATGTTGTATGGTTCGTAATGTAAACGATAACCAACCGCCAACTGAACATTCGCTTTGTTACACGCTGCAATCATTTCTGCACAATCTTTTTCCGTGATGGCCATTGGCTTTTCAACAATAACATGCTTCCTTGCTTTGGCTGCGCGAATGGTAAATTCCTTATGCATGGCGTTTGGTAATACTACGTATACCAGATCGATGCTCTTGTTATTTATAATAGAATCGAAATTTTGATAGTTGTAAATATTGGCTTGAGGTATTCCATATTTCTTTCTCCACTCTTCTGCCTTAGCAGGTGTGCCTGTAATGATTCCGGCAAGCCGACAATACTTTGCATCCTGAAAACTTTCAGCGAGATAGCCTGCGTAGCGACCAAGTCCACAAAGCGCAATGTTCAATTTCTTACCATCGTGTGGCTTTGTGTGTTTAGA
>DAIQPD010000163.1:0-9174 GCA_036787535.1 Chryseolinea sp. | reverse complement strand
ACCGATGTTGAAAATTTGATTTCAAAGCAAATTGAGAAACAGGTTAAGTCCATTGCTGGGGTAAAAAAGATTACTAGTAACTCTTTGCAAAATTTTAGCAGCGTACTCATCGAGTTTCAAACGAATGTAGATGTGGACGAAGCAAAACGTGAAGTTCAGGATGCGGTAGATAAGGCGAAGCCTGATCTTCCTTCCAATCTTCCAGATGATCCGCAGGTTATTGACATTGATATTTCAGAACAGCCTATCATGTTTGTGAACCTGTCGGGTGACTATGATCTTCAAACATTGAAGCGCTATGCGGAGCAAATGCAGGATCGTTTCGAAACTTTGAAAGAGATTCGAAGAGTTGATATTGTTGGTGCGCTTGATAGAGAAATACAAATTAATGTAGATCTGTATAAAGCTTCTTTAGCAGGTGTTGCCTTGAGCGATGTTGTTCAGGCAATCAGTGGTGAAAACGTAATTATACCGGGTGGTCAGATTTCAGTTGGCGGAATGAAACGATCTTTAAGTGTGAGTGGGGAATACCTAACGGCTGAAGGTATTGCCAATACCGTTATCGGCTCGATCAGAGGTGGTAAGGTATATCTAAAAGATATTGCTGAAGTAGCCGACACGCACAAGGAGCAGGAAAGTTTTGCGCGGTTAGATAAGAAGAATGTAATAACCCTTAACATTGTTAAACGCAACGGTGAAAATCTTATCGATGCTTCTGATCAGATCAGAGTGATCATTAAAGAATTTGAAGAAAGTACGCTTCCTAAAGGCCTTAATGTAACGGTAACGGCAGATCAGTCGGAAAATACGCGCGTTACGCTTCATGATCTGATCAATACCATTATTATTGGATTCATTTTGGTTACCGTTATCCTGATGTTCTTTATGGGCGTAACAAACGCAATTTTTGTAGGGTTATCCGTTCCGATTTCAGCCTTTATTGCATTCTTAGTATTTCCGACTATCGGATTTACACTCAACATGATGACATTATTTTCATTCCTACTTGCACTGGGCATTGTAGTGGATGACGCCATTGTAGTAATTGAAAACACACACCGCGTTTTTGATAATGGCAAGGTGCCAATTCGCAAAGCAGCCAAGATCGCAGCGGGTGAAGTTTTCCTTCCCGTATTCTCAGGAACATTAGTAGTGTTGGCCCCTTTTGTTCCATTGGCATTCTGGCCTGGCATAATTGGAAAATTCATGATGTATTTACCAATAACTCTGATCATTGCACTTCTTGCCTCTCTTGTAGTAGCTTATATTATTAATCCTGTGTTTGCGGCTGATTTTATGAAACCGCATGATCATGACGAAAACAATGATGGTCCTAAAGTGACGAAAGGATTTAAAGTAACTTCGGTTGTTTTCGCAGGCATAATAATCGTTTCGTACTTGATGAGTTTTGGTCTTGGAAACTTTGTGTTGTTGATGTACTTGTTATATGCATTACATCATTTTGTTTTGAAGAGTGTAATTTCAACGTTCCAAACTTCTGCATGGCCTAAAGTGCAGGAAGCCTACAAACGTCTTTTAACCTGGACGCTCTATCGCTATAGACCAATTTTTGTTGCTCTTAGTGTTGTTTTCCTTCTTGCATTCTCAATTGCATTCACATGGTGGCGTAAACCTGAAGTTGTATTTTTCCCGGCTGGGGATCCTAACTTTATCTATGCATTTGTCCGTATGCCAATTGGAACGGATCAACGCGTAACTGATTCTGTAACGGCTATCGTTGAAGATAGAGTAATTGCAACGATGGGTAAAGATAATCCAATTGTAGAGTCGGTTATTTCAAACGTAGCTATTGGGGCAAGTGAAAATCCATTTGAAGCGGGAGGTAATACAAGCCCTCATTTGGGTAAGGTATCTGTTGCCTTTGTAAAGTTTGCAGATCGTGGCGGACAATCTACCCGAGCTTACTTAAATGAAATTCGTGAAGCCGTAAAGGGAATTCGCGGTGCTGAAATATCTGTTGATCAGGAACAAGGTGGACCGCCAACCGGTAAGCCTGTTAACATTGACATCGCTGCAGAAAATTTTGAATTGTTAGTAAAAACTGCAGATGATGTTAAACGTTATCTTGTGGCGAATCAAGTTGGTGGCGTTGAAGAATTGAAGTCGGATTTTCAAAGCAGTAAGCCTGAGATACTCATTGACATCGATCGTGAAAAAGCCAACCGTGAAGGTATTTCAACCCGCGATATCGGGCAGGCATTAGGTACTGCAGTTTACGGAGCCGAGATTTCCAGATTCCGTGATGAGAATGATGATTACCCTATTCAATTGCGCATTAAAGAAAATCAACGCAACGATCCTAACGTATTAATTAATTTACCTATCACTTATCGTGATATGGGTTCTGGGGGAGTTGTCCGTCAGGTACCACTTTCAGCAATTGCCAAGGTAGATTATTCGAATACCTATGCAGGGATAAAACGCATCAATCAAAAACGAGTGATTACTTTATCATCAAATGTTTTGGGTGGTTTCAATGCCAATGAAGTAGTGGCGGATATTCAAGGCAAACTTGATTCGTATCCTACTCCAGATGGGGTTACGATTAAGATGACAGGTGAACAAGAAGATCAGAAAGAAACTTCTGCATTTCTTGGTGTTGCTTTCGGACTTGCCTTTGCGTTGATCTTTATGATTCTGGTGTTACAATTCAATTCCATCAGCAAGCCTGTTATTATTTTATCTGAAATTGTATTCAGTGTTATTGGTGTGTTGATTGGTTTCTCATTATTTAAAATGGAAATCTCCATCATCATGACGGGCGTAGGTATTATGGCCCTGGCAGGATTGGTGGTTCGTAATGGAATTTTGCTGGTTGAGTTTACAGAGTTGTTGCGTTCACAAGGTGTTCCACTTTATGAGGCCATCATTGAAGCAGCGAAAACCCGTATGACACCTGTATTGTTAACGACTATTGCAGCAACGATTGGTTTGATTCCATTGGCAGTTGGTTTGAATATTGACTTTGTTACCTTGTTCACCGAGTTAAATCCACATATTTATTTTGGTGGTGATAACGTAGCATTCTGGGGACCACTTTCTTGGACAATGATTTTTGGATTGATCTTCGGAACGGTTCTTACCCTTATTCTTATTCCAACTCTGTATTTACTGACTACTAAGTTGAAAGAAAAAATATTTAAGAAGAAAGTAGTTTCCGATGAAGGTTCAATATCTGAGTCCCCAGTGCTTTCTTAAAAAAATAGTATAAACTAAAAACAGTAAAAAGTCGTCTTATAACAAAGACGACTTTTTACCTTTTTATGAAATCCAGAATGATGACCTTCTTTATTGTTACAGCACTTTTCTTGCTGATCGACTACTATGTATTTCAAGCCATCTTAATGGTAAGCAAAGAGTGGTCGCCCTTGTGGAAAAATTTTCTGCGCTATGGATTTTGGATTCCAACTGTATTGAGCATTGCCGCAATGACCTGGTGGACTTTTGGTGATCCGTACGCTTCGAGTGCTGGTTTTCGGAATTGGATGTTAACCGGATTAGTCTCAGTTTACTTTTCTAAACTATTTGCTGTTGTTATTTTATTCATCGATGATATTTACCGAGGTATAAAGTGGTTGGCCAATTTCTTTTACAAAGGAACCGATGGAAATATCTCAGGTGAAGGTATAACCCGTTCTGAATTTTTATCGAAGACGGCTTTGGTTGCTGCTGCAATACCTTTCGGAACAATGGCGTATGGAATTATTTCGGGTGCGCATGATTATCGCGTAAAGCATTTGACTGTTAAACTTCCCAACCTTCCCAAATCTTTTGATGGAATTAAGCTTGCACAAATTTCTGATATACATTCAGGAAGTTTTTTTAATAAGACAGCAGTAAAAGGTGGAGTAGAAATGTTGATGAATGAAAAACCGGATCTGATTTTCTTTACAGGCGATTTGGTGAATAACGAAACCAGTGAGGTGAGAGATTATATCGACATCTTTAATAAAGTAAAAGCCCCGCTCGGTGTTTATTCTGTTACTGGAAATCATGACTATGGAGATTACAAACCTTGGGCAACTGAAAAAGCGAAACAAAGTAATTTCAAAGATTTAGTGGAGGCTCATAAAATAATGGGTTTTGATATTCTTATGAATGAACATCGATTCGTAGAAATAGGAGGAGAGAAGATTGCCATTCTTGGAAATGAAAACTGGGGTGGCGGAAGATTTGCAAAATATGGAAAGTTAGATCAGGCGTATAACGGAACAGAAGAAGCAGCTATAAAGCTTTTACTTTCACATGATCCAAGTCATTGGGATGCACAGGTACGAAAACTCTATCCGGATATAGACATAATGTTTGCAGGACATACACATGGTTTTCAATTTGGTGTTGAGATTGGGGATTTTAAATGGAGCCCATCGCAGTATGCGTACAAGCAATGGGCGGGGTTGTATCAGGAAGACAATCAATACCTTTACGTAAACAGGGGCTTTGGTTATTTAGGATATCCCGGAAGAATAGGAATGCCTCCGGAACTTACCATTATAGAGTTGAAGCGTGCTTAAATGTTATTTGTTTAATGTTAATAGTCTTTGCAGATCTATTAACATTAAACAGATCATCGATAGCTAGATCTTTCCAGAATGCAATGGATGTAATCGATTAGCATTAGGTGTTACGAGATCGGTGCTTATGGCGACATCATTAAAATCAACATTGGTAACTTTAAGTGCATACATCAGCAAACGAACTTCCTTCATGGAGATTGTAGCATCTGCTTCGGCTAATTGGAACAGGTAAACGAATGCACAAATTTTTTCTTCTTCTGTACAATCGTTCAGAAGATCCAGACCACGATTGAAAATCTGCTGACCTTTTAATAGTGCAATGCTTCTGGAGAACTCAAGAAACACGGTATCGTCAATATCCTCTTCATTTTTAATCTTTAGAATAATTTCCATTTCGCGATCATCGATTTTTCCATCGGTGTTGATCAGCATGTGTACAAAGTGAAGGAGGCCAAGTTGATAATTCTTTTTCATACAAATTTGGTTTTAATGTTAACGTTTATTTAATCAACGAATGGTTACAATACCCAATTCAATAGTTTACATTCAACAATCCATTTCTAAAACACAATACTGAAATACTATTCTGCTAACATTTTATTACGCTGCGGAAGGGCTTAAGGGTGGGAATTATTCGCAACAGAGTAATGATATGAAAATAGGAGTATAAAATTGTATTCACAATACTTTTTTAAAGTATTCTGCTAAAATAATGTTGTTCAACGATTTTGGTGTTATCGCTATCGATTTCTAAAATAAAATTCAAAATTATTCAGACACACCAATTCAGCAATTACCGATTACTTATAACTGATTACCGAAAACTATTTCTTAACAACAGCATGTCCACCAAACTCATTTCTCAATGCAGCAACCACTTTACCAGAGAAGGTATCATCTTGTAAGGATCGATATCGCATCAGTAGAGATAGTGCAATAACCGGTGTGGCAATTTGATTTTCCAATGCGTGTTCTAATGTCCACTTACCTTCTCCTGATGATTGCATTACACCTTTAATTGAATCGAGATTAGGATCTTTTGTTAATGCATTCTCCGTTAACTCCATTAACCAACTTCTAACAACAGAGCCATGATTATACATCTTGGCAACTTTATCAAGTTTGAGATTAAATTCACTTTTTTGCATTACTTCAAAACCTTCAGCAATGGATTGCATCATACCATACTCAATTCCATTGTGTACCATTTTTACATAATGACCAGAGCCACTTTTGCCACAGTATAGGTAGCCGTCCTCTACTGCAATGTCTTTAAAAAGCTGCTCGCAATGATTGAACGCAAATTTATTTCCACCAATCATAGCACAGACTCCATTGCGTGCACCATCTGTTCCTCCGCTTGTTCCGCAATCGAGATAGTCAATCTGAAATGCTTCCATTTCTTTTGATCTTCTCATCGAATCTTTATAAAATGAATTACCCCCATCAATCAGAATATCACCAACTGATAAGTAAGGCTGAAGTGACTGAATAGTTTGGTCGACTAATTCTCCCGCAGGAATCATCATCCAGATTACACGTTTGCTTTCCAGATTTTCAGCAAGGTCTTTTAGCGATGTTGCTGTTTTGATCCCCTTCTCTTGAATAGATTTCAGAGCATCTGGATTTACATCGTAAGCGACTACATCATATTTGTTTCGCTGCAGATTCAGTGCAAGATTGAATCCCATTTTACCGAGTCCTATTAATCCCATTTGCATAGTGCTATGTGTTGAGTAAGTAAGTTAAATAATTATTTAGCGTGATCATCTTGCAAGCTAATTTTCAATTCGTGAAGTATGGCCATATCCAGCTTTAAATTATTGGATAAGTTTTTGAATATCGGAAATACTTTTTCTGAGTACGTTGAATGGTAGTGGGTATTGGGTAGAAATGTTTTTACTGATCCTGGCATTAAGGATGCATAATCCTGTATCAAGCCCAATTTTTTCATAGCAAGGTAGGCCGCTCCTTGTGCTGATGCATCTTCAGCCCGAATGAGTACAATCTTTTTCCCGAATACATCAGCCAATAATTGAAGCCATAATTCAGAATGCACAAACCCACCACTTACGTGGATATCATTAATGATAAGCGATGACTCCTCGAGTGTTTTGCAAATGTTGTACAGTGCAAACAAAATACCTTCCATCACTGCACGCGTGAAGTGTGCTTGTGTATGTGATGAGTCAATTCCAAAAAATACACCACACGCTTCGCTGTTCCAAAGTGGTGCTCGTTCACCAAGAATGTAGGGAAGGAAAATGAGTCCATTACATCCGGGTGATATCGTTTCACTTTCCTTCAGTACTTGGTGGTAGTCTTCAGGCGTTTGTAATTTCTTATTAGAAAACTTTCTACATACCATTTTAATGCTACTCCTCCGTTGTTAACTGGGCCACCAGTAATGAAGGTGTTTTCATCAAGGCGATAGTTAAATGGCATAGCCTCAGCTTGAGGTGTTGCCGTAGTACTGGCCACTCGGATAGCACCACTTGTGCCAATAGTAAGCGCAGCAACACCTGGAGAAGTGGCAAAGCTTCCCACATTTGCCAAACATCCATCACTCGCTCCAATAATAAAAGGTACACTTTGATCAATTGCCAGTTGTTTTGAAATGGATAGCGGTAAGTTGCTTTGTATATGTGATGTACTTACTGGATCAGAAAGTTTGTCTTTCGAAATTTCGCATCGTTGCAAGGCATTTTCATTCCACGAAAGTGTATCAATATCAAATAGTCCCGTAGCAGAAGCTATTGAATGGTCAATTTCAAAAACGTTATAAAGTTTAAACCAGATATATTCTTTTATGGAGATGAATTTATGAGTTTGCTGAAAGAGGTCGGGTTCATTTTCGCGCAGCCAGATTATTTTGCACAATGGCGACATGGAATGAATTGGCGTTCCGGTTTGTTCGTACAGCATTTCTCCTGATGAAGATGCTCTAATTTTTTCGGCAATACCTGCGCTGCGGTTATCAGCCCAGGTAATCATATTCATTAATGCTTGTCCACTTTTATCAACACAGATAACGCTATGCATAGCACTGCTCAATGCAATTCCTTTTGGTTGACTTTGAAGTTGATTGATAACCCGTACTATACATTTAATAAATGCTTGCCAGATGAGTTCAGGTGGTTGTTCACTATATCCGGGTTTCGGGTTGTGAGTAGGGTAGGATACTTGCGCTGTACACAACACTTCACCGATTGTTGTTACCGCTACTGCCTTTGTACTTCCCGTTCCGATGTCAATACCAATGATATAATCCATGAATGAAATTGTGGCTTCTAAAATAGTAAATAGTTGTGGCTTAGAGGTTGTTCATTGAAACACAAAAAAAATTGAAAGGGCATTTGATCGTTCAAATGCCCTTCAGTTCAGATTAGGTAAAAAAATTTTGTTGACTAAGAAGTTTGAGAATCCATCTCTCTTCTTCGTTTGGCATCAATCGAGTATCGACCGGCACCAAAGATCATAAATACAACTAAGCCTACCAGCACGACAATGGAAGCCCAGAGCTCTGTATTACCTATTGAAAGTAAACCTTGTGGTAGGTTAACAAAAATGACAGCACCAATTAATATGGGAAGTTGAATGGCACATACAAATCGGGTAAAGAGGCCGAAGAAAATTAATGGGCCACCCAAAATATGGGCGAAAACTATATAATGCGATAATACAACAGCTGCGAAAGCCACATTGATTCCTGAAGCAGTCATCTCAAGCTGATTCATGTGGGTTATAAAATAGGCACCTTTATAGGTGATGAAGATGCCCAAAACCATTCGGAAGAAATCCAGAAAACCGGGGCGGTGATTATTTCCCCATTTCTCAACGTCATTGATTACGCTCATTGCAGTAGGGTTTAATTATACAAAGTTTAAGAAATTAAGCTGGCAAAGGCAACAAAAATCGTAAACGTTTGCATTCAGATACTTATACTGCCACCCAAAGCAATTGAATGGGTAAATTTAAAACCATAAAAAAAGCCTCCCGATATTATCGGGAGGCTTTTTTAGTCAGTATCGGTTATGATTAATAATCGTTGTTTCTGCGATTAAATCCACCACCGCCACCACCTCTGTTGTAGCCACCACCGCCACCACTGCGAGGAGCATCAGTTCTAGGTCTTGCTTCGTTTACTACCAAGGTCTTACCCATGAAGTCGAAACCATTTAAGCTAGTGATAGCTTGTTTGGCACTCGCATCATCCGGCATTTCGATAAAACCGAAACCACGGCTGCGCTGAGTTACTTTGTCCATTACAATTTTGGCTGAAGAAACTTCGCCATACTCTTCGAATAATCCCTTCAATTCCGAGTCGGATGCCTTAAAAGGGATGTTGGCAACATAAATGTTCATTGTGTAAAAGAATAAATGAATAAATTAATTAACGAAAACTGACAGACTTAAACTAGAACTACTTCTCGTTGAAAGGGTGACAATTAACTGATTCAAATATAGTAGAAAATTTTTAGTATTCTGCAAACCTTTTTTGCCTGAAATGTTAGAGTATGTATCAATATGTACATCAGGCGCTTAATTAGAGCTTTTATTAATCTAAATTCTTGCCTTTTTACATTTCAAAAGGGCTGTAACCGAATTGGAATAAGCTGCGTCATAGAGGCAAAAC
>DAIQPD010000162.1:0-9199 GCA_036787535.1 Chryseolinea sp. | reverse complement strand
TCCTTCGGTGGCAGGAAATGGACTTGGCAGCTTGACTTTTTTACATCGCCAAAACTGGTCCGGTGTCTCTGGAGCACCAGTTACAAACTATTTAAGCATTCACACACCGTTTGCAAAAGACCGGTTCGGTACGGGGCTTAACGTCTTTCAAGAGAAGGTAGGCGTGTATGAAACGTTCTCTGCTATGGCAGCCTTTGCCTATCATATCAAGATGACCGATACACGATCGCTTTCTTTTGGATTAAGTGGCGAATACCTTATTTCCAAAATTAACGCGAGTCGTGTAGATGTTATAGATGAGGATGATGATTTGATTGTAGGTTCAGCATCGAGTCAGGCCGACTTTTCTTTTGGTATTACCTACAAATCAAAATTCTTCACGCTCGGTGCTGCAGCAAACCGGTTAACCAATCTGACTCGTGGCTTGAGTGATGTTACCTCGCAGTTCCCTGGATATTATTCAGCATATGCTTATGGTACTATTCCATTACGCCAGACTAAAGATCTTCTGGAGCCCATGATTACCTATCGTGGATATTTAAATGGAGAAAGTCAGTTTGATGCTGGTTTATATTATACCATGAATGATTTTCTGATACTCGGTGGATCATATCGCACGGGTGGAACAGTAAGCGCAACATTAGGGGTCCGAATACTGGATAAATTTTTAATTGGCTATACACGCGATATTAATGCTGCTAACTATGGAGCAAACCTGGGCTCTTCAAATGAAATTACCTTACGCTTTGATTTCAATAACCAGAAGTATTATTCGAATTATCGCAATTCTAAGAAAATAAATACGCAGGCACTTGCACTTCGCAGAAAGACATTGTCAAAGTATACCGCGAAGGGTTCCCCTCACAAAAAGAGTCAGCACTATAAGAGTACGATAAGAAGAAATTATCAAAAATCTCCCAACTACCGGCTCGATAGCAGTAAGAAACTGCAAACTATTAAAGTAAAAAAGCAAGGCGGGAATAGTTATAAGAAGAAAAAATACTCAAATCGAAGACGGAAATAGGGTAGTAGTTTTGATTTCGAAAGTTCAAATTTAAAATTCCGAAATTAAAAATACAAGATTAACGTCCGATGATTCAACAAACGTTTTCGATCATCAAAGCGATTACCTTTTGAGATGCCCTTATTTCTTAAACTTATTTAAAAGCATTGCTAGTTTGTCTTCCATGCTTACCTCTTTCTCTTTTGGTTTTTCTTTTTCCCTTTCTTTTTTGTTTCGAGGCTGTGCTGCTACGGGTGCTGGTTGCTGTGCAAACGGATCACTCTTCATTGAAAGACCAATGCGCTTGCGCGGAACATCAACTTCCACAACCGTTACTTGAACTTTTTGTTGAACAGCAATAAACTTCTGTGGATCTTTTACAAAGACATCAGCAAGATGACTAATGTGTACCAATCCATCCTGATGCACACCGATATCGACAAAGGCTCCGAAGTTTGTAACATTCGTAACAATACCTGGTAACTTCACACCAATCTTTAGATCAGCAATTGTATTCACACCATCTGTAAAACTAAACAGTTCAAATCCCTGGCGAGGATCTCTTCCTGGCTTTTCTAATTCAAGAAGAATATCAGTGAGCGTAGGTAATCCTACTTTTTCGGTAGTGTATTTTTTTAGATCAAGCTGTTTACGAAGCTCTGCACTTGTCATCAATTCTTTCACTGAGCAGGATAAATCACTTGCCATCTGCGCAACAATGCTGTACGCTTCCGGATGGACTGCGCTGGCATCAAGCGGGTTTTCTGCTTCGCGAATGCGCAAGAAGCCGGCAGCTTGTTCGTAAATCTTTTCACCCAGGCGGGGAACATTAAGTAATGCTTCTCTATTCTTGAATGGTCCGTTTTGATTTCTGTACTCTACAATGTTTTTAGCCAACGCAGGACTTAGTCCAGAAACATAAGCAAGCAAATCTTTACTCGCTGTGTTTACTTCAACACCTACAGAGTTAACGCAGCTCATCACCACGTCATCAAGTCCGCTCTTTAATTTAACCTGATCAACATCATGCTGATATTGCCCGACTCCAATTGATTTAGGATCAATTTTTACAAGTTCGGCTAGTGGATCAGTCAATCTTCTTCCAATGGAAACGGCACCACGAACCGTTAGATCTTTATCAGGAAATTCTTCACGTGCTACATCCGATGCTGAGTAGATTGAAGCACCACTTTCGTTCACAACGATGACAGCAATTTTATTATTCAGTCCGATATTTTTCACGAATGATTCCGTCTCGCGACTAGCGGTTCCATTTCCAATAGCGATGGCTTCAATTTGATATTGGTCGCATAGACTTTTAATGAGGGCAGCTGACTTTGCAGTTTCACGCTGAGGTTCATTTGGATAAATAACATCGTTGTGCAGAAGTTTACCCTGACGATCAAGACAAACTACTTTACAACCCGTGCGAAAAGCCGGGTCAAGAGCCAATACATTTTTTTGACCGAGTGGGGGAGAGAGCAATAATTCCTTCAGGTTGCCAGCAAATACCTTAATAGCTTCTTCATCAGCTTTCATTTTCGTCTCCATCCGTATCTCCGTTTCAAGAGAAGGACGTAGCAAACGCTTGTAACTATCTTTAACAGCGAGCTTAACTTGATTTGCTGATGCGTTAGAAGAAGTAATGGTTTGCTTTTCTATTACCTCGATTGCAGCATCTTCCGGTGGAAAAATATCCAAAGCAAGAATACCTTCTTTTTCGCCTCTCCTCATGGCAAGAAGCCGATGTGACGGAGTTTTTGAAATGGATTCAGTCCATTCAAAATAATCTTTAAATTTCTGACCTTCAGCTTCTTTGGTTTTTAAGACCTTTGATTCAATGGCCCCTTCTTTCCAGAACAATTCACGAACCGATTTCCGTATTTCAGGATTCTCACTGATCCATTCTGCGATAATATCGCGGGCACCATCAAGTGCTTCTTCTACAGTTGCTACGCCCTTTGTCCCATCCACAAACGACTCAGAGAAGGAATTCAAATCGATATTTTCCTGATCTTTTATTTTTTGAGCCAGAGGTTCAAGACCTTTTTCTTTTGCAACACTGGCGCGCGTTTTTCTTTTTGGCTTATACGGAAGGTAGATGTCATCTAACTCAGCCAAAGTTTCCGCACTTACAATTGACTGCATAAGCTGAGGTGTGAGTTTTCCCTGCTTTTCTATCGAGGTTATAATGGTTTCCCTACGCTTATCAAGTTCGCTCAATTGTTCTATTCTATCGCGAATAGCTGCAATGGCAACTTCGTCAAGACTTCCAGTCATTTCTTTTCGATACCGCGAAATAAAGGGAACTGTACCACCTTCCTCCAAAAGTTCAGCCACAGCGGCAATGTTCTTTACAGGGAGAGAAAGCTCTTTGGCAATTTGTGCCACCCAACGTGATATATTCTCGTGTGCCATAGTTTAAAAACAGGGAGGCAAAAATAAAGGATCAATTTGAACCTGCAACTTTAATTATGTTGCCCGAAAGAAATAGAATAATTGGCCAGAGGTGTGAAAATTGGGATCAACTTTGTAAGTTTGCGCTCCGAAAAATGGAAGATGTTGTAAATCTAAGCATTAAGAGGGCAAACAAATGGCGCGGTAGCTCAGGTGGTTAGAGCGTTGGATTCATAACCCAAAGGTCGGGGGTTCAACTCCCCCCCGCGCTACAAAAGAAAGGCAGTCTTCAAGGCTGTCTTTTTTTTATGTCAAAATTTCGCGAGTCGAAGGTAAAGCGTTCCGTCAATCTAAGCCTTCATTTGTTGCGCAACCTCATTCTCTTTTTCATTGGCAGCCTCCAGGAAATTGGGTATATCTAATGTAAACATCGATCCTTCTGCAACGCGTGACTGAACCTGAATTGTGCCACCCAGTTTTTCAATGGCTTCTTTTACAATATAAAGACCAAGGCCGGAGCCAAAAGATTGCTCATGAGCCCGCGTGTACATTTCAAATATTTTATTCAGATACTCATTTGGTATTCCGATTCCATTGTCCTCAATGGTAAAAATGATTTTATCTAGCCGTTCTTTTGCAGTAATCCGAATAAATGAATTTTCCTTTTTACTATCGTGATATTTAAAAGCATTCGAAATCAAGTTGCTTAGTATGATTTGCAATCGGGTAAGATCAGTAGTGATTCTAAGATCTTCTGGAACTTGCCAATGAATTTTAACCTTCTCCGCTCCGGGAAAGAAACGAAGGCTCTCTATGGAGTCTAGAACTATTTTCTTAACAGAGCTATTGGAGAGAATAATGGATTGTTGCGAGTTTCTTGCATAGTCAGCTATATCGCGAATTAATTTATCAAGCGTATCCACTTGACTTTCCATCATTGTATGAAATGATTTCAACTCTGCTGCATCGTGGGATAGTTTGGTTAGTTGGAGCAACCCGTGAATGGACATGAGCGGAGCCCGTAAATCATGAGAAGTGCTGAATACAAACCGATCTAATTCATGGTTTAATTTTGTTAAGGCAGAATTTTTTGTTGATATCTCTTTTTCATTTTTTGCCATTTGCGATTCCGCACGATGATTTATACTAATTAAGAAATAGATTATAAGCGCTGACCCAATAGAAGAGCTAATGAAATTGATGATTACGTTGGCTTGAATGTATTCCTGAGAATAAAGAGGTTGCGGAATAAATTCAAAATCGATAAACACGGAAAGCAGAAACAGGGTTGTAGAAAATAATGTAAAGAAGATTGCCTTGCCTCTTTCCTCATAACCAAAGGCAATCAACGCTCCGAGGTTGGTGGTGATGAAGAACATATATAGACCTGCTTCCAGGGGCTCGTTAACCGCAAAAATGAACAGAGTCAAATTCGTACTTAAACCCAGGATAATTTTTGCGGCAGAGAATTTTCCAATGCGGTTCAATACGAAACTGATGAATGCAAAAAGAGCGCACCCCAGTTGATAAGGCCATGCAAAATTAATTCCATTGTAGAGGTCGAATAGAAGATATCCAACCGAGACAACGAAGGTCATCAGACAAAGCCTTCCTGTTAGAAGAATTCTCTTGTACTGCTTATGTGATAAGATGAAATGATCCTGTTCAATGAAAAGGCTCCGTAAGAGAGTTCGATTAAATGCCATTGAAAAGGAGGCAGAATTGGTTTAGGATTGCCAAGGTATTGATTATAAGCCTATTTTGAAACCACTTTTTATTGATTAGTTAATTAATTTTAAAATTGTGTCTTCGATTATGCCGATCACTTTCCTTTTTCTTTGTGATTTTGATGTGTCTGCCTCAGAATCTTAATTCATGATTGAGCTTTTTGTACCACAGGAAATATTCCAACATTTAATAGTTCAGTGTGGCGGATAACAGATATATCAACAAGTGTTACAATTTCTTTGTTGGTAAGTTCTTTGAAGAGCTGATGAAGGGAATTAATGGCCTTATTGTTAAACGATACAATAATATCACCTTCTTTTATTTGTGATCGGGAAGCAGGAGAATTTTCTTCGATGCCAACGATGAACAATCCTTTCTCGTTTGGTAGATGGTGATGCCGTTTTACTTTGGCGTTGATGTTCACTTCCTGAAGTTGAAAGCCAAGATAAGCTTTGAATACACTCCCCGTTTTTATAAGTTGTCTGGCTACTTCTTTTGCTGTATTAATGTCTACTGAAAAGCTAAGGCCATTAGCACCTTGAATGATAGCAGTGTTAACACCCACCACTTCTCCATCAGTTGAAATTAACGGTCCGCCAGAGTTTCCCGGATTAAGCGCGGCATCGGATTGAATTACATTGTCTACAAGCATTCCATTTTGTGATCGTAATGTTCTTCCCAATGCACTTACTACGCCTGTTGTAACAGTATGTTGATAGCCAAGTGGATTACCTATGGCAATTACAAACTGGCCAATTTGCAGTTGACTGGCATCTCCCAGTTTCGAAACCGAGTAACCATCTGAATAGATTTTTAAAATGGCCAGATCGGTATCCGGATCTTTGCCGAGGAGGATTGCTTCTATTTCATTTTCATTCAGAAGTGAGACCATTATTTTATCGGCCTTGTCCAACACGTGAGCATTGGTAAAGATGAATCCATCAGAGGAGAATATAAATCCGGAACCAGAGCCCGCTGGTCGTAATTTACCTTGAACATTTTTGTATACATCAATCTTTACAACAGCGTTCTTGACTTTGGCCACTGCATCAATAATCATTTGGGAGAAAGCATCCATAGTTTTTTTTAGGAAAACCTGGCCAAAAATTATTCCAGTTGACTAATACAGTAAATATGGCTTTAATCAATGTCAATGTGCTGGTCTTTGAACTTTACCATTCCAACTACTGTTTTGTTACCCGCCAAAAAAAAATCGTTACCTCTTATTAGAGGTAACGATCTAAAAAACCCAATACTACCTAAACCCTTCTACCTAATCAGTGCTTGTGACAGACTCTTTTTGAGGCGTTGTCAATGACGGAGTTTCTGTCGGCACATTCTTTTTAATTACAGTTCCAGCTTCGTTTGAACGATGCACACCTTTTGAGATTGTCCAGGAAGGAACTCCTGTAGATGGTAAATTACCTTTCGAATTAACCTCCGTCTCGTTCGAGTGATTTACACCTTTTGAAATAGCCCACAGTTGGCTCATTGAAGCGGCCTGAAGCTGAGAGCCACTCTTAGCCTCTTTTTCAAAGCTCTTTTTGTTGGCAACTTTCTGAACACCCTTTGAAACCGTCCATGAAGGATCGCTTTGAGCGTTTACCAGAATTGTACCTATTAAAAACAGGCCTAATAAACCTACTGTTTTCGTTAGTTTGCTTGCTGTATTTTTCATCGTATTGTTCATTTGGTTCTTACACAAATAAACGGGCTATGATGATGGGGGATTCTCAGTGATTACCGTAAAACGACTCCGTATTTATACGGATAAGAACCTCGAATTAATCCAAGAGCTTCATTTCAATTGCTTTTTTGATCAATTCGGCAGTATTGCTGGCTTTCATTTTCTTTAACATGTTGATTCGATGCGATTCTACCGTGCGAATACTTATACCTAATTGATCCGCTATTTGTTTCGTGCTGTTTCCGTTAGCGACTAATTCAAGAACTTCTTTTTCGCGCGGTGTAATATCGTATGATTCATTCGCTTCAGGCTTATTGAATGACTCGGCTAGAATATTGGTGATGGCAGGACTAAAATATCTACCACCTTCATAAATAGTAATAATAGCACGCTCCAATTCAAACCATTCTATATTCTTCAATAAATAACCTGATGCTCCAATCCTTAATGCATTGGTGATATATTCACGCTCTTCATGCATGGAGAGCATCACAAATTTGATAGTAGGTTGTTGTTTGGATAACTGCTCCAAAGCAGCGAGTCCATTAATGACGGGCATGTTAATATCTGAAAGGATGATGTCAGGAAGTAAGGTATTGCCCATCTCGATCAACTCTTTTCCATTCTCAGCTTCACCCACTATTTCAAAGCGCTCACTTTTACCAAGAAGTGACTTAAAGCCAGCACGTATTAAAGGATGATCATCAGCTAATAGTAATCGTATTTTGTTCATTGTATTTAAATTAAGCAATAGGAATATGAACTTCAATACTGGTTCCTATTCCGGTTGTGGTGTGTATTTCGGCACTTCCATGCAGAAGCTTGGCGCGTTCCTTAATATTTCGCAACCCTGAACCGGATTGATGACTTTTATCTGTTTGATCAAAACCTTTTCCGTTGTCTTCTAAAATAAAATAAACTTCATCTTCTTTATCCAAGATATGCAGATCGACATGTGTTGCCTGTGCATGTTTTATAATGTTATTAAGTCCTTCCTGTGCAATTCGAAACAAGGCAATGCTGATCTCAAAATCCAATTTATGTTCTACTTCTTTGATGAATCTGAAATCGATGATGATGGGGGAATACTTCTTAACCGAGTCACACAATCCTTTTAATGCCGCTTCTAATCCATAATCAATAATAGACTGCGGCATCACATTATACGAGATGCGCTTTATTTCTGCGATGGCATCATTTATTTGAGATTTGATTTCATCCTTACGTTCATCATCGATGATGTCCACGTGCATTCGAATAGCGGTTAACATTTGTCCTACGCCATCGTGTAGTTCTTTTATAATTCTTCTACGTTCGTTTTCCTGTCCTTCTAACAATGCAGCGGCTCTTGTGCGTGCTGATTTTAATTCCATTTCGTGAAAAGTGCGTAGTTCGTCTCGCATTCTGATGAGTGCATTACCTAAGGTATCCTGATCGCTAAGTGTTGTATATTTTGTTGTAAAATTTCCTGAGCCGATCTCATTTGCAAAAATGGCTGTGCGATCAAAGCCTTCGGTTAATTTCAGAATGGCTTGCCCAATTTCTTCAATTTCGTGTGTGCTGCTGCTAATGGATTTCTGAGATGGAATAATTCCCTGTGCTAAGGTGAGGACGACTTCTTTTAATTTCAATATGGGGCTTGCGATAACATTTGATAAAGAATAAGTAATACCAATAATCAGTACCATTATGAAAAGGGTTATACCTATGAAGTAGTTTCGTAGATGATAAATGGGTAGCATGGCTTCAGCTTCATCTATTTCCGATGCGATTGCCCATTGCAAATCTTTGTTATCAATCTTTCGGTGCGAGCTTAACACTAACACATCTCTGTAATCTAAAATGAGTCCATTGCCCGATTGTGACTCAAATGAATTTCGAACAGCATCAGTATTGACATGGATAAGCCCTGGAATACTATCTGGAAAAAACCGTGATGTTGATCGCATGTGGTAATCCTTACCTACCAGATATGATTCGCCTGTGTTTCCCATACCCGTAGTCTCCAACAGTATGTTTTGAATTTTTTGAAAGTTTTCCTGCACCAAAACAATACCGATCAGTTGTTCATTTTCAAGAATAGGTACGTAATAGAACAGTAGCGTGGACTTGTCAGGAGAATAAGTAGACGCATCAATTATATGCAATCGATTTGGCTCGATTATAATGGCTGAATCAATCTTTTTCAATAAGCCTTCTGGATACATCTCTTTGTCTGTGCTGTACAGTTGTTAATGATGAGTATCAAAAACATGTAGATTCTTAAAATCATAGAACGTACACAAATGGTCAATGTCAATCAGATCGACATTGTGTAGCTGCTGTTCATATGTAGGATGTTTCTCCAGATCATGATAGATTTTCAGGAACTTATTCTCCAGTTG
>DAIQPD010000019.1:0-40545 GCA_036787535.1 Chryseolinea sp. | reverse complement strand
TATCATGTTTTGGGTACACCACAAGAAAAAGATGTTATACTATTCGGAGGAGAAAAAACACCACGCAGATATATCGGAGCGTACTTAACGGAAGACGAAAGATTCCTTGTGATTACAGCTTCCACCAGCACAAATGGAAATGAATTGTATGTTCAGGATTTAAAAGATCCGAAAGGCAAACTGGTTGCATTGGTTGATAACTTTGATAACAATCATTTTGTAATGGCCAATGAAGGAACACGCCTTCTGATTAATACGAACTTGAATGCGCCCAACACACGTGTTGTAGAGACAGACTTTTCAAATCCAACATCAGAGCATTGGAAGGATGTAATTCCCGAAACAGAAAATGTATTAAACACTTCAATGGTTGGTGGAAAAATATTTGCCGACTACCTGGTGGATGTAAAGACAGTCATAAAACAATTTGATACAAAAGGTAAACTGGAACGCGAAGTTGAACTGCCTGGGATAGGAACTGCCGGTGGCTTTGGTGGACGAATTGAGGATAAAGAAACGTACTACACGTTTACGTCTTTCACTTACCCATCCACGATTTTTAAATTTGATATAGCTTCTGGCAAATCAACCCTTTATGAAAAGCCAAAAGTAGATTTCATTCCAGAAGATTATGAGACCAAGCAAGTCTTCTACACGAGCAAAGACGGAACGATAGTGCCAATGTTTATCGTGCATAAAAAAGGACTTGAGTTAAATGGAAAGAACCCAACCATGCTATATGGATATGGTGGCTTTAATATCAGTCTTACCCCCGGATTTAGTACAGCACGCATTGTATGGTTAGAAAATGGTGGTGTGTTTGCTCAACCTAATCTTCGCGGTGGTGGTGAGTATGGTGAGAAGTGGCACGTAGCGGGAACAAAACTGCAGAAACAAAATGTGTTCGATGACTTCATCGCTGCTGCTGAATATTTGATAGCCGAGAAATATACATCAAGCGATTACCTCGCATTGTCTGGTGGATCGAATGGTGGGTTGTTAGTAGGAGCAACGATGACACAACGTCCTGAATTGGCGAAGGTGGCCTTCCCTGCAGTGGGTGTGATGGATATGCTTCGTTACAACAAGTTTACCGCGGGTGCGGGATGGGCATATGATTACGGGACAGCAGAAGATTCTAAAGAGATGTTTGAATATCTGAAAACATATTCACCTCTGCATGCCTTAAAGCCTGGGACAAAATATCCGGCCACAATGATAACAACGGGAGATCATGATGATCGTGTGGTCCCCGCTCACTCGTTTAAATTTGCCGCCACGTTACAAGCAAATCATGCTGGTACAAATCCAGTACTCATTCGCATTGAAACGGATGCAGGTCACGGTGCAGGTACACCGATTTCAAAAACGATTGAACAAGTAGCGGATCAATATTCTTTCGCGTGGTATAATATGGGCATCGTTCCTCCGGTAGCGAAGAAAGAGATGTAGTTAATTCAGCATTTAGAATGTAAGAGTTACCTGCCTGCCACCAGGCAGGGAATTTAGAATAGTTCAGCTTAAAATTTCAGAGACTCAAAAAGTATTGCCATCACTCAAAGCGATGACAATACTTTTTGATTATAACTTTATTTCATTCACTAACGCTTCACCTTTTTCGAATGCTTTCAGATTAGATAAGGTCGTCTTGGCAATTTGAGTTAATGCCTCGTGGGTAAAGAAGCCCTGGTGAGCCGTTATCAGCACATTCGGAAAACTTCCCAGTCTTGAGATAACATCGTCTTTAATTATATTTTCCGAGAGATCGCGGAAGAATAATTTTTCTTCCTGTTCATATACATCAATACCCAGTGAACCAATGATACCAGACTTAAGTCCATCGATCACCGCCTTTGTATCAATGAGTCCCCCGCGACTGGTATTGATCAGCATGACGCCTTTCTTCATCGTTTGAATAGAGTGATCGTTGATCAGGTATCGGGTGTGTTCGTTCAAAGGACAGTGAAGGGAAATGATATCCGATTGCTCGAATATTTCGTTAAGATCCACATACTGCACGCCTGTTTTAATCAAAGCATCATTCGGACGAACTTCATAAGCAAGAACCTTTGTTCCGAAGCCAAGCATGATGGAACAAAAAACCTGTCCGATGTTTCCGGTGCCAACCACACCAACCGTTTTGCCAAACAGATCAAACCCAAGAAGGCCATTGAGTGAAAAGTTTTGTTCGCGAACACGATTATACGCTTTATGTATTTTTCGATTCAACGTCATGATCATGGCGAGAGCATGTTCGGCAACAGCATGGGGTGAGTAGCTCGGGACTCGCACAACATGAATGTTATTATCCACAGCGGCTTGAATATCTACATTGTTGAAACCAGCACAGCGAAGCGCTATTATTTTTACTCCGCGTTGCGCCAATTGTTCAATTACGGGTCGGTTTACCTGGTCGTTTACAAAAACACAAACGGCATTGACATCCTGGAGCAGGTTAACCGTTTTTTCGTTCAGCGATGTTTCATAATAGTCAAGTGTATATCTGAAGGATGCATTATGTTCATCGAAGAATTTTTTATCGTAAAGCTGGGTGCTGAAGAAGGCGATTTTCATAAGCGAATTATTAACGGAACAATATACTATGTGCAAAACAAAAAAAGTCTGATCAAAATCATTCGATTTAGTGGTGCCACCGCTCAAAGCGGTGGCACCACTTCTAAACAAAACAAAAGAGCCCGATCATTTGACCGGGCTCTTCTATATTCTAAATTCTATATTCTTGCAATTAACTACCACAAGCCTCACAAGCATCTGGATTATCCAATGAGCACATCATATCCGCACGATTCTGATCGTAGTCCGGTAGATATTGAATGCTCTGTTGGTTTTCAGCAACTACAGTTTGAGCCATGGCTGCTTCTGCAAGTATTGCGGTTTCAGCTATTACTTCACCTTCAACACCAGCAACTTCTTTAACCGCTTCTTTATCCAATGTGAATTTAATCGCATCCGCTGCAGCAGTGGAACGCAAGTAATACATGCCGGTCTTCAATCCTTTCTTCCATGCGTAGAAGTGCATTGAAGTAAGCTTACCGAAATTCGGGTTCGTGATGTGAATGTTCAAACTTTGCGACTGGCAAATGAATGCACCACGGTCAGCTGACATGTCGATGATAGCCTTTTGAGAAATCTCCCAAACGGTTTTATACAAATCCTTAATGTTTTGTGGAATTTCAGCGATGTCTTGAACCGATCCGTTCGCACGGATTAATTTTTGACGCATATCATCATTCCATAATCCAAGTGCCATTAGATCACGCATCAGGAATTTATTGGCAATAATAAATTCGCCAGACAATGTTCTGCGTGAATAAATGTTTGATGTATATGGTTCGAAGCATTCGTTGTTTCCTAAAATCTGAGAAGTAGAAGCAGTTGGCATCGGAGCAAGCAACAAAGAGTTACGCACACCATGTTGTTTCACTTCACGCTTCAGATTTTCCCAATCCCAGCGACCTGAGCTTGGTGTTACATTCCACATATCGAATTGGAAAATACCTTTCGATACAGGTGAGCCTTTGAAGGTCTCGTATGGACCGTGTTCTTTTGCTTGCTCCATAGAAGACTCCATGGCAGCAAAATAGATCGTCTCAAAAATATCCGTGTTCAAACCGCGCGCTTCCGGAGAATCGAATGGCATGCGCAACATGATGAACGCATCGGCCAAACCTTGCACACCAATCCCGATAGGACGGTGACGCATGTTTGAGGTACGCGCCTCTTCAACCGGATAATAATTGATATCAATTACCTTATTCAGGTTGCGTGTAATCACTTTCGTGATTTCATATAAACGCTGATGATCAAACTTGCCATCTTCCGTTACAAACTTTGGAAGGGCAATAGAAGCTAAATTACAAACCGCAATCTCTTCAGAGGAAGTGTATTCCATAATCTCCGTACACAAGTTACTTGACTTGATGGTACCCAGATTTTTCTGATTTGATTTTTTGTTTGCTGCGTCTTTATAAAGAATATAAGGTGTTCCGGTTTCGATTTGTGATTCCAGAATTTCAAACCACAAGTCTTGAGCCTTTATTTGTTTTCTGGCTTTGCCATCTTTCTCATACTTCTCATACAAGCGTTCGAACTCTTCGCCATAGCAATCTGCTAATCCTGGACACTCATGCGGACAGAAGAGCGACCATGTATCATTGTTCTCTACACGTTGCATGAACAAATCCGGAAGCCACATTGCATAGAAAAGATCGCGTGCACGCATTTCTTCTTTGCCGTGATTTTTCTTCAGGTCAAGGAATTCGAAAATATCAGCATGCCAAGGCTCAAGGTAAATCGCAAAGCTGCCTTTACGTTTTCCACCACCTTGATCAACGTAGCGAGCGGTCATGTCGAAGTTTCTCAACATTGGCACGATGCCGTTTGATGTTCCGCCTGTTCCTTTGATGTAAGAACCTTTCGCGCGAACATTATGAATGCTCAATCCAATACCACCAGCTGATTGAGAAATCTTTGCGCAATTCTTTAACGTATCATAGATACCATCGATGCTATCATCTTTCATCGTCAGCAAGAAGCAAGATGAAAGTTGTGGGCGTGGTGTACCTGCGTTGAATAAAGTAGGAGTAGCATGAGTAAACCACTTCTCTGACATCAGATTGTATGATTCGATAGCGGCTGCAATATCTTCTCCATGAATACCAACAGCAACACGCATGATCAAGTGTTGAGGACGCTCAACCACTTTGCCATCGACCTTCATTAAGTATGAACGTTCGAGCGTTTTGAAACCAAAGTAGTCGTATGCAAAATCACGATCGTAGAGAATTGCTTCGTCTAACTCAGCCGCGTGATCTTTTATTACCTTCCAGGTTTCTTTTGAAATCAATGGAGCATTTTGTCCAGTTTTCGGATCCACATAGGTGTAGAGTCTTTTCATCGTGTTTGAAAAAGACTTACTTGTTACTTTGTGGAGGTTTGAAATCGCGATACGCGCAGCAAGCTTGGCAAAGTCCGGATGACGAGTCGTCATAGTCGCGGCAATCTCTGCAGCAAGATTATCAAGTTCTAAGGTCGTGACACCATCGTAGAGACCATTGATTACCTTCATGGCAACTTCTACAGGATTGATGTGTTTGGGATCCAGACCGTAACATAGCTTTTCAATTCGAGCGGTGATCTTGTCGAATTTCACGGACTCACGGTGCCCGTCACGTTTAATTACCAGCATGTCTTGATTAGGGGTTGTTAATAGTTTAAAAAGTAATTCAATGTAATTAAAAATCTTCGTTGAGTGAAAACTTCGGACCAGTTTCTTTTTCTGTACTGTTCATCACTCCTGCTTTTTGATATTCGGCTACGCGCTTCTCAAAAAAGTTAGTCTTGCCTCTCAATGAAATCATTTCCATGAAGTCGAAAGGGTTGGTCGCATTATAAACCTTTTGACCGATCAATTCATTCAGCAAACGATCCGCAACAAACTCGATGTACTGACGCATTTGCTCTGCATTCATACCAATTAAGTTTACTGGCAACGCATCGGTAACAAATTCTTTTTCTATTTCTACCGCATCTTTAATAATGCCAATCACGGTTTCGTCTGATAATTTATTGACAACGTGATCTGTATAAAGATGACAAGCAAAATCACAGTGCAAACCTTCATCACGGGAAATCAATTCGTTCGAGAAACTTAAGCCTGGCATAAGTCCACGTTTCTTCAACCAAAAGATAGAACAGAATGAACCCGAGAAGAAAATACCTTCTACTGCTGCGAAGGCAATCAATCTTTCCTGGAAGCTACCTTTGTCGATCCACCGTAAAGCCCAGTCTGCTTTTTTCTTCACACAATCCATGGTTTCGATGCCGTGAAAAAGTTTATCCTTTTCTTTTGGATCTTTCACGTAGGTGTCGATCAATAAAGAATAGGTTTCGGAGTGAATGTTTTCAATGGCGATTTGAAAGCCATAAAAGAATTTAGCCTCTGTGTATTGTACTTCGCTTACAAAGTGTTCTGCTAAGTTTTCGTTTACAATACCATCGCTCGCTGCGAAGAAGGCCAACACATGAGTAATGAAATGGCGTTCACCATCATTTAAGTTAACCCAATCGCGAAGATCCTGACTCAGGTCTATTTCCTCAGCGGTCCAAAAACTAGCTTCTGCCTGTTTATAGAACTTCCAGATGTTGTGTTGTTTGATGGGGAAGAGAACGAAGCGGTCTTTGTTCTCAATGAGGATCGGTTCTTCGCGCAATTTGTCACTCATGCATTTAAGAGTTTTTAGGGTTTTCCAAAATATTACAAAGGGAGCCAGCCAATGCTAACACCCGTTAAGTCTTAATCAATAATAAAATCTTGTTTGCTTGTGGAAGTAGACTGGATGGCCTACCATGATCAGCGTCAAGCCTACAAATGAAACACTACGAATCTACAAATCAAAACTGCGTTTTTAGCCCAATTTAAACGATTGTGGAAATCGTGTTGATACTTTGTGGAAGGATAACTTCCTGTTAAATAATGGCTTAAAGCCTTATCGTTCGCAGTCTTTTTTAACCTGTTTGTGATGAAAGAAAATTGAAAAAATATTTTCAGGTGACTTGATAGTTACTTCACAGCAATAGATTTCACTATTTATAATAGCTTTGAGCTTAAATTATAGCAAGTCAGGGTTAATTTTGTGTCAAATCAATTGATCTATGCTGTTTTTTTAACCATTACCATCCTGTTTTGGGTCCAAGTTCATTCCAATATGACCCAGTCTATCCTCACTGTTGATTACGTGATCGTCCACTCTTTCTCCACTCTCTGTCCAGTCTTTATCCACTCTTCACCTTAAGACGAGCCTTACAATAGACTTAATCGAGGCGATCGGTGGGGAGGTCATAATCAAAACAAAACTCAGCAAGTACCTTATTGGATCGGAAAACGATTATTTTTGCCTGATTGATACGATTTGGAGTAAGCAACTCCAAAATATTTGGAAGCCATTCTCTGATTTCTGGATTCTTTTTCTACCTTTGCAATCCAATTTTTAAAAAGCTATGTACGCTATAGTAGACATCGCAGGTAAACAGTTCAAAGTGGCTAAAGATCAATATATCTATGCCCCCAAGTTAGATGGAGAAAACGGTTCAGCAGTAAGCTTCGATCAGGTTCTTCTAGTTGACAATGGAGGAAGCATAGAAATTGGCGCCCCTACTGTACAAGGTGTAAAAGTATCTGGAAAGATATTAGAACACGTGAAGGGTAACAAGGTTATCATCTTCAAAAAGAAAAGACGCAAAGGCTATGCTGTAAAGAATGGCCACCGTCAACAATACACAAAAGTTCAGATTGAGAGCATTGGTTAATTCCATACTTGGACTGACTAAAATTAATTCATCACGAATAACGATATTCAACCATGGCACATAAGAAAGGCGAAGGTAAAGTAAAGAACGGCCGCGAATCCGAAAGCAAACGATTAGGTATTAAGGTTTTTGGAGGTCAAAAAGTAGTAGCAGGAAACATCATCGTTCGCCAACGCGGCACGAAGCATCACCCGGGTAAAAACGTTGGTATTGGTAAAGACCATACTTTGTTTGCACTTACTAACGGTGTTGTTGTTTTCAAAAGAAAGAGAGAAGACAAATCTTTTGTTTCGGTTGAGCAGGTTGCAGCAGAAGCTTAATTGTACATAATCATTTGAAAAAGGCTACCTTAAAAGGTGGCCTTTTTTGTTTTTGACCAAATTTGAAACCATTAGGATGTGGCGCGTTGTTGAGATGATTGAAATATTTTGCGATTAGAAACAGACGACCCAAAGGGATTGATAAATGACACTCTACATCAAGAATATGGTTTGCCATCGTTGTATCTTGGTGGTCAGTAATGAACTAGAGGAGCTTGGTTTGCACCCCAAGAAGGTATCATTGGGTGAAGTTGTTTTAACGGAGGATCATCTTTCTGAGGACATCCTTCATCGACTTGATAGTTCATTAGTTCATCTTGGTTTTGAACGAATGGAGGATCGGAAAGCGCGATTGATTGAATCCATTAAAAGTAAAGTGATTAATATGATTCATCATACCAACGAGATGGATCGAAAATTTAACTGGTCAACACTTTTAGCAGAGGCTTTAAACCACGACTACAATTACTTAAGCTCTTTATTTTCTTCTGTTGAAGGTATCACGCTAGAGCAGTACATTATCCGCCAAAAAATTGAACGGGTAAAAGAGTTGTTGTTTTATGATGAGTTAACCCTCAGTGAAATAGCGGATAAGCTGGGATATAGCAGCGTTGCTCATTTATCAAGTCAGTTCAAAAAAGTTACCGGACTCACACCGTCTCAACTGAAGAAATCGAGATCAATCGAGCAGAGTCGAAAACCAATTGATTCCGTATCGTGAAAATTCTATAACTCTTTCCTTTTATTATGTAAGCACCAATCAGGTGCTTTACTCGTTCTTTATAGTAGAAATCAATCAATATGACTACTACTATGATTCATACTGAAAGTACAGTAAAACAAACCTTTCCTGTTTTAGAAATGAGTTGTGCTGCATGTGCTGTTAGCGTAGAGTCTATACTAAAGTCAACAGCCGGAGTGAAAGATGCAGGAGTAAATTTTGCCAACCAGTCCGCGTGGGTTGAATACGATGAAAAAAACACAAAGCCCATCGATCTCCAAAGTGCAGTTCGTTCTATTGGTTATGATCTGGTTGTAGATGTAGAAGATCCACAAGCGATAAAAGAAGCATCACAACAAAAATTTTATGAGGAAGTAAAAATGAGAGCCATTTGGTCTTCCATTCTTTCTGTTCCGGTTGTTCTGCTTGGCATGTTCTTTATGGATTTTCCCTATGGCAATTATCTATCCTTCATTTTAACAGCACCTGTTGTTTTTTATTTCGGAAGAACCTTTTTCATCAATGCCTTTAAGCAAGCCAAACAGGGCATGGCAAACATGGATACTTTGGTGGCGCTTTCAACTGGTATAGCTTTTTTGTTTAGTGCCTTCAATACATGGTTTCCTGAGTTCTGGCATGTAAGGGGTATTCACCCGCATGTATATTATGAAGCAGCTGCGGTGGTTATTGCTTTCATTTCTCTGGGTAAGTTGCTCGAAGAAAGAGCAAAATCAAAAACCTCATCGGCTATTAAAAAATTAATGGGACTGCAACCGAAAACGGTGCGCGCTATCGTTGGAGGTATTGAACAAGAACTTCCGATTGCCTCCATTCATGTAGGATATACTCTTGTTGTTCACCCAGGAGAACGAATTCCTGTTGATGGAATTGTCTCCTCTGGATCATCCTTTGTTGATGAGAGTATGATTACAGGAGAGCCAATTCCTGTTGAAAAAAAATCGGGAGAAAAAGTATTTGCCGGAACAATCAATCAAAAAGGAAGCTTTCAGTTTGAGGCGGAGAAAGTAGGAAGCGACACTATCCTGGCGCACATTATTAAAATGGTGCAGGAAGCACAAGGAAGTAAAGCTCCTGTTCAAAAACTTGTTGATAAAATTGCGGGCGTCTTTGTTCCTATCGTTATGAGTATTTCTATTTTAACATTCATTATCTGGATGATTGTTGGTGGCGAGAATGCATTCACGCATGCACTCCTTACTTCTGTTACTGTTCTTGTTATTGCTTGTCCGTGCGCACTCGGTTTAGCAACACCAACCGCTATTATGGTCGGTGTTGGCAAAGGTGCTGAGCATAATATTTTAATAAAAGATGCCGGAAGTCTTGAGCTCGCACATAAAGTAAATGTCGTTATTCTTGACAAGACCGGAACCATTTCAGAAGGCAGGCCTGTGGTAACGGATATGATCTGGAGTACGGATGAGAATAATAATTTACTTGAAAATATTCTCTATGCAATAGAGTCACAGTCCGAACATCCTTTGGCTGAAGCAGTAGTGAACAAACTGAAAGAAAAAAATATTCAGAGAATTGCCCTGGAGAAATTTGAAAGCATCACCGGAAAAGGTGTGATGGCTTTTTTTGATGGTAAAGCTTTTTATGTGGGAAATAAAAAATGGATGGATGAGAATAATCTCATTTTCCCAAATCACCTGGAAGAGAATACCATTCGCTTACAATTAGAAGCAAAGACGGTTGTTTATTTTGGCGATGATAAAAATGTTTTGGCCATCATTTCAATTGCCGATAAAATTAAGGCAACATCGAAAGCTGCGATTGAATTACTGCAAAGTAAAGGCATAGATGTTTACATGCTCACAGGCGATAATGAAAATACAGCCAGTGCAGTTGCCAAACAAGTTGGGCTTCTTCATTATAAGGCCGGAGTGCTACCGGCAGACAAAGCAGATTTTATAAAGGGACTTCAGCATGAGGGAAAGGTTGTGGCTATGGTGGGTGATGGTATCAACGATTCGCAAGCATTAGCGCAAGCAGATGTGAGCATTGCTATGGGAAAAGGTTCTGATATTGCGATTGACGTGGCAAAGATGACTTTGATTACCTCCGATCTCCAATTGATTCCGAAAGCATTGAATCTCTCTTCAAAAACAGTGAAGACGATTCATCAGAATTTATTCTGGGCGTTTATTTACAATGTGATTGGGATACCTCTTGCTGCGGGAATATTATTTCCTATCAACGGTTTCTTACTCAATCCGATGATAGCCGGTGCTGCTATGGCATTGAGTTCGGTAAGCGTGGTAGGGAATAGCTTGCGATTGAAGGTGGCTAGAATTTAGACATAAGACATTAGATGTCAGACTTTAAAAAACAGAAATTGATTTAGTATGGAAACAACAAAATTTAGAACCAATATCAAGTGTGATGCTTGCATTGCAAAAGTAACACCTGTATTAAATGAAACGGTAGGAGTTAATAACTGGCAAATGGATATTACAAATCCTGCCAAGGTGCTTACTGTAGAAGGAAAAATCGAAGAAAAAAAAATGAAAGAGGCGTTGGAGAAGGTGGGGTATAAAGCAGAACGGATTTAGAAAAATCGCGAACAGATTTTTCCTGATCGTTTAAGTGCATTGTACGAGCTGCACAAACAATCGATCCAACATTTCATTCGCATCGGCACACAAGCCCGGATGTACTTTTGAAGTTTGTAAGATTGTGCTGCGGGATGCTGTGAGCCAGCGAAAACGTTCAGCCAACGATAATTTTCCTATTGTTCCTCCTTTAGGACCGCCTTCACAAATGAGTTCAAATGAATGAATGTATTTTTTCAGATTAGCAATTTCTACATCATTGGACAATGCCAAAAGTCTTTCTTCATTCAGCTCGATACGTGCCTGAAGAAATTTTTGTTTAGCACAGAGTAGGATCACACCCACGTTGAGAAACTCTTCGCGCTCAACTTTTGGCACTACCCGTATCACTGCGTATTCAAACAATTGATTCTCTTGCATGTTGCGCTTCGTTTACAAAAAAATCGGAGTTACTAATTCGGGTATTCAGAAAATGCGCATAGGCATTTCTGTTTTCTTCGCTGGATTCAAATGCACTGTCCTTTAACCATTCTTCAGGAATTAAGGATACGATCGAATCAATACACTCGGGTGTTAATGCAGAATGAAAATCTTTATCTACCTGATGTAGCTGACTTGCTACAGTTAACAACACATGATCTTTTATTTTCGGAAAGGATCTCTGCGGTTGTTGCCAATCTTGCCAGGTGTGATGAAAATAAAGTGATGCACCGTGATCGATAAGCCAAAGTTCTTTATTCCACCACAACATATTGGTATTGCGTGCTGTGCGATCTACATTAAGCAACAACGCATCAAGCCAGACAATCTTTGAAGCTAATTCAGCATCTATCTTTGTTGCAAGCGGATCGAAGGTAATGGCTCCGGATAAATAATGTAATCCAAGATTAAGACCAACACTGGCTTTGAGTAAGTCCTGAATTTCTTCATCACCTTCTATTCTGCCAAAGGCGATATCGAGGTTAGCAAAAACAATTTCAGGAACCCGAAGACCTAGTGTACGGGCAATCTCACCACCAATCAATTCGGCAATAAGCGCTTTGCTTCCTTGTCCTGCCCCATGAAATTTTAGTACATATAAAAACTGATCATCCGCCTCTATGATGGCAGGTAACGACCCTCCTTCGCGCAACGGTGTGACATACCGTGTTACATTTACTGTGCGAAGAGATGGTTTGGACTCGATCATATTTATTGTAGCGCTGACATGAAGGCAATCATAAAAGTACAATTACCAATCAAAATACTCATCCTTCTCTAGCTCTAATTCCTTTTTCTTCTTCGTGCCTTTGTTTTTAAAGGCATCCTTTAATTCCTGAACTTCATTTTTAAGACCATCTGCAATTTTTTTCTTCACGGCCTCCGTGTCATATTGAACTTTGTAGTCGTCAGTTGTGCCGGTAATCTTTAGGTAAATTTTTGCTTGACCGCCTTCTTCTTCCAACGCAGCTTGTGCTTCTTGTGGATCGATATTCTTTCTACTCCGCAGTGGTGCTACGATGCGGTAATCAATGTGCTGATCGAATGTGTGCGTGCCGCTTACTTTAAGCGCGGTTACATTTGTCAGTATTTGCATTTGTGGAATGTAAACGGTTTTGTTTTCAATATGAATATCATTCTTCAAATCAGAGAAGCGCAGTTTGCTTAAGCCCTCATCATCTAAATACTTATTCAGTTTTTGCATCGGCTCGAAATTATTCAACTCTCCATTTTTAATGGTGACACTAATATCGCCAATGAGCGTTTCCGGAAACAGAGTAAGATTCGGACGCAACACCATTTCCAGATTAACATCAGCGAAAGCTTTTCCTTTCAGATGACGATCCTCGATAAAATCCTGATCAAAATTTCGGAACACATAAAAGATACTGTCAATGTGAATGCTGTTGAGTTTGAATGTGCTCACCACATCAATGGCTTTCGGATTGTTGGCATCTACAATTCCGGAAAACACCATGTCTCCACCCATGGACTTAAAGGTAATTTTTCTTGACACCGCCATTTGACCCTTCACCAATAGATCTCCCTTAAGTTGTTCGGCATGAAAGCGTTTGTAGCGCAAAGCTTTTACATCGCAGTTAAAATTCAGATTGATGTTCTTCGAAATTTTAAATTCATATTCTTGGGTTTTCCCCGATGAGGGTTTCCCAAAGGCAAGAGCAAAGAGTTGATCGACATCCAGGAAGTTTGATTTCAAATCGGTTTCAATGCCGATGGGTTGATTTTCAAAAAGTAAAAAGGTAATTACGTTTTTAAAGAATCCATTCAATACAAAATCGCTGTTGCCCAAGCTACCGGTCACATTGCTTAATGCCAGATCGTTGTTGTTAAATTGTAGATTTCCCGTAAGGCTCTTTAACGGTACCTTGTCTTCACCGTAAATGAGATTGATATTTTGTAAATCAATGGTGCCTGTGGTGGTTACGCGTTGTGCCGTTGCTTTCTTTTTTAGCAGACCAATCTCTCCTTCAAAAGAAATATCGGCTAACAATGTTCCCGATAAATCACTTACATTCTCAATGGGATAAAAGCTCATTACGGCAGCAGCATCTAATCGTCCTTTAAAATCGCAGATAACATTAGGGTTTTCAAAATTGTTCAGAATGAAGTTGGCTGTGAATCGTTCGTCATTCAATTCACCTTTTATGTCTTTGAGAATTAGTGTTGCTTTCGAAGGATCCATTACCTCGGGACTGGCAAACGAGCCGCGTAAGCTTGCCTCTTCCATTCGTGTTTTGTATTCGGGGTGAAAGATGGTTGCTTCGTTGAATCCAAAATCCACTGAAAGCGATGGACTTTTTTTGTCGCTGATTTCTCCTTTTAATTTCGCTGTAAAATATACATCACCTTTACTTTGATATTTCTCAACGCGGTCAGAAACGGATTCGGGAAAAAGAGAAAGTAAGGTTTGGATGTCAGCATCTTTTCCTTTTGTTGTGAGATCGATCAGACTCTTTTCTTTCCAACCGTAGTTTCCCTGTACATCGAATACAGCATTCTTTAATTCCAGTGTTGAGGGTTTGATGTTGACCGAGCGTTTCACATCATCATAAACCAACCTACTTTTTATTTGAAAAGACTTGTCAGTGAAGAACAAGTTTTGATTGACGCTTATTTTTGTGGTGGTGAGTTCACCTTCAGCATCAATCGCATACAAATCGTTTTCAGATACAATGGAGGCCAACAGCTCTTTACTATTGAAAACAAAATCCTGTTCGGCTTTACGATCAACATAATTCACCTTTGTATTGGTGAGCCTTACTTTTTGAAGTTCGAAACGAATAGATGGACTCTTATCCTTTGTGTCTTTCTTCTTGGTGACATCATAATTGGTAACACCTTTGTCGTTTAACTTTAAGTTGGTTTCGCTATCAACAATCTTGAGTCCTTTAATCGTGTAGGAACCACCCCATGCTTCTATTGCATTGAGCTGAAATGAAACAGACTTCGCGGTGAGTAACGGATAATTTCCCGGATGACTATCTTCAACATAAACATCCGTAAGAACAATAGAGAGCTGTGGAAACTGACTGAAGATAGAGACATCAAATTTCCCGATTTTAACCGGAGTATTGATGTTCTTATTGGCTTCACGAATAAATTGACTGATGATCTTATCCTTAAACAAGAAGACAGACCCCACCAATGAGATAAAAACCACGGCCACTGCCAGAAGCAGGTAGAGTAATACTTTTCGTAGTGTCTTCAAGATTAAAAAATGGTTGTGCAAAAGTACAAGACTAAAGGCAAACTATATAGAGGCAGACTCAAGAGTTGTGCCATCGCTTAGAACGATGGTATGAGTAAATAATATATTCCATACCTTTATAATGGTGCGAGATAACTTCAAGCGCCCCACCC
The DNA here is from genome assembly GCA_036787535.1 of Chryseolinea sp. GTDB lineage: Bacteria > Bacteroidota > Bacteroidia > Cytophagales > Cyclobacteriaceae > Chryseolinea. The sequence continues at coordinate 25,741 of DAIQPD010000019.1, read as the reverse complement.
GAAGTCTAAGTTTGTCTTAACTTCCATTGGCCGGCCGGGGTTACTGGGTCGTTTTTTTTTATGTCTTTGCTGCACTCAAGGCAATGGTACTTTCAATTGGTCTAGAATTTTAGCTTTCTATAAGCTTTTTAATGGATTAGGAGAGCCAAACATTGAAGCAACACAACATGAGCTTGCGCGATGTGTATTGTTTGCTCGAGCAGCCCGGCAAAAACCCAATAAAAGATTTACATGCAGCTTTAGACAAAGCGGTAATGGAAGCGGATGGCTTCGATGAGAAAAAAGATGTGCTGAGTCAGTTGTTGGAATTAAATCTTTCAGTTTCTGTCAGGGAAGAGAAGAAAGAAAATGTGCAAGCTCCGGGATGGCCAGAGCAGATTAAAGGCAAAGCGAAATTTATTACGGATGATTGTGTGAAGTTTGAGGGGTAATTAAAAATCAGAACAGATTGTATTTCTTTTTCACTCTAACCGAAATGGTTCGCGTCTCTTTTATTTTTGCTTTAGCATCTTAATGTCATCGGGTTTCAATTCGCCCATCAGCATACCGGCATCAGCCGCCAGCATTTTTAATATGGTGTCGTATTCTTTTTCGAAGATTTTACTGCAATCTACAAACGAATCGTGGTCGAGATATTCTCTTCCCGCTGCTTCCAGTTTTATGTGAAGATTCTTTAACTCTGCTGATTGAAATACATTCGGATTGATTTCTGTGTTAATGTAGATGGTGCCCAGTGCGAGTTTGTCAGCGCTTAATCCGATAACAATAAATCGCTTAATCTTTGGAGGCGTGGTGTCTGTAACGAGCGCGCGAAGTACTGAACCTACTTTGAGGTTTTGACTGGCAAATTGTTTTTTGAATTCTTCAGGAAACTGATCACCCAATGGAGGAGACATGGGTAAGCGCTTTTTGATTTTCCAATATCTCCTGAATGTATTGAATCATGCCTTGCTGCGCTCCTCCCACTCGTGCCATGTCTAACAATGACATGGTATCATTAGCATCTGCCTTTTTCCATGCATCGTCATGCGATTTTTCGCTTAATGATGAAAACGAAAGCGATTTGTTCTCTTGAATAGATTCTGAAAGGCATTCAATTTCCGTCTCAGCAAATAATTCTAAATCCACTTCTCCTACCGGTAAAATAGTGTGATTATCCCTTACCTCAATTAATTTCTTTTCAAATTGGGTATCTACTTGAAAAGCCAGCTCATTTCGAATAGCTTTTAGAATATCGTAAATCTTGGAAGGTACCGGGCCATTTTTCATGGCAATAAAACTGTCGCTCACAATAGAGGCGCCATATTTCGCCAGGTGCTTTTGTTCTGCGAAATATAAAATCTTGAAGACTTTGTGAAAATCGGCTTTCCCCAAATCCCTTACGATGTAAAGAATGGCATTAAGTGCTTTTTCACGATCAAACATAGATAAATTGCTTATTGAAAGATATTAACAATTAGAGCCAACAACAAAGTTCTGCACATCAATAAAAAGAAAGGCCACCTTTTGGGTGGCCTTTGTGGGAGCTGAGGGGTTCGAACCCCCGACCCTCCCGCCTAACGGGCGGGATGCTCTTAACCATCAATCATTTTTTCAATTCTTTTTTTGCTTTTCCAGAGTTTTACTTCGCGCTCTCTTTTGTATGCAATTTCTTTTGAATTGTATGATTCGGTATAGACTATCTTCCAATCTTTAAACTTTCCGGTAAAGCCATCATGGTTGGAGAGATGTTTTCGAAGGCGTTCTTCAATTTGCTCTGTGGTGTGACCGATATAGTACTTATCGGCACTTTTAGAAAATAGAATGTAAAATGTTGCTAACATGATTAAAAGAAAATAGGCCTTAGAACTTCTAAGACCTATTTTTCTGTGGGAGCTGAGGGGTTCGAACCCCCGACCCTCTGCTTGTAAGGCAGATGCTCTGAACCAGCTGAGCTAAGCTCCCAATACCCTAATTTTTACTTTTTCACCGACTCTCCCGCCTTAATGCGGGATGCTCTGAACCAGCTGAGCTAAGCTCCCTTTGTAAAGGACTGCAAATGTAAGAGAGATTTTTATTTGTGCAAAAAACTTTCTCTCCGGGCCTGAATTTTTGTCCTTAATTCATTCAATTGGCCTAATCATAATGCTTCTCGTGGCTCCAAACATCTTTTACTTCATGTTTGAGCCCTCTGCAAACAAAAATATTCATCTTATTCTCGTAGGGCATACAATGCTCGCAGTTCGAAACGCCAGCCAACGCTACTGATTCAAAGTCATTTTTATGATCGTCAAGATCGCCACCCATAATAATGAGCACTTCACCATTATAATCTCTTGGCCCCCAAATCCAATAGTTATTGTGAGTACCGATTGATTTTGGCAATCCATATTCCGGACCGAAAAAGTCAATAGCTCCGCATCTTCCATAATTAGAAGCGATGATAGCACACTTCTTTTTGTCATCTTCTGAGAGCGAGTTGTAGATAGAGGCAACATCTTTTGCTTTTTCTTTCCAACCAAACATATCAGCATAGAATTGAGGAAGATCGGAAAGTTCTTTTCCTTCGTTTGAACTCGGCTCTTCACCCAGGGCTTTTGCATAACGAATGTATCCTTCAACGGATAGAACGGGCAGCACCATCGGTATTAAAATAATGCTGGTGATCAACAATATCATCGCGTAAGCATATTTGATCCAGGCAACTGAACGACTTGTTAATTTTTGTTCCACCAATACTCCGGCTGCTGCAAACAAACTGGCATACGCTGGCATGAGGTATTCTGCTTTACTTGTTCCGTTCAGAATAAGAATCGTAAAAGCCGTAACATAAATCCAGGCAACGATTCTATATTTTTTTAGCGGAGCATAAAAAAATAATCCAAGAAGGCCACTCATCCATAACGGTGCAGCGATTGGATTGAGATAGAACAATTGATCCTTAATAAAGGTAGCGGCATTAAGGCCAGAATACTTATCGGATGAAGCATTGTGAATGAATTCAAGGTGAGCCATGTCGTGAGTAACATTCCAGACCACGTAAGGAAGAAATAAAATCACGCCTATGCTTGCCGCGATATACGGCCAACGCGTAATCAGCCATTGGCGATTGGTAAAGAGTATGCCAACAAAAAGTCCTGCACCGAAAAACAACACACTTATTTTATTGAGTAAGCCAATGCCCAATACAATGCCTAATGCGATCCACAGCGATTGATTTTTTGTATTGATGATTCTAAGAATAAGATAAACGGATAAAGTCCATATAAATACATCGATCGAATTCATAGAATAAATGGAGCCTATTCCCAAAAGAATGGGTGCAAGCGCAATGGCAATACCAGCAATGAAGATGGCGAATACCTTACCTCCCATTTCTTTCACCATCAATCCGGCAACCACAATAGTTCCGGTATGCATCAATGTTGGAACGATGCGAATGGCGGTGAGACTATCACCGAACAACAACCGACTTAGTTTCAATAAGTATAATGAAAAGGGCGGCTGATCAACATATCCAAAAGCAAGGTGATCGCTGCAGGTGATGTAATACAACTCATCACGGAAGAATCCATACGCTCCGGTTAAGTTTGTGATGAGGTGTAACAAGAAACATCCTAAAGCAATTGAGAACAAGGTAATTTTTTCTGTCCGCGTAAAAGTTGATGCCATGATTTTTATTTCAACAAGTGTATGTGTACTTCAAAATTATGAAAAGAAAACAACAGGTATCAGACGATTAAGGTGCAGCAGAATTACCAAAAGGGATTGAATAATTTTATTTCAGTTTTAATATGGAGAAGGACTAATGCTCGTCCAACCCCCATCGATTATTAGCGTTTGTCCTGTGATGTGTCCGGCTTCAGGAGAAACCAAAAACAATGCAGCATGTGCAATGTCATGAATGGAAGCGGGCTTGCCTATTGGTGTAATGCGCGACCAAACCGTTTTGTATTCCGGATCGTGCGCAGTACGCTCTGTCATTGTAGCGCCTGGCGCGATTGCATTTACCGTGATTTGATATGGAGATAGTTCCAAGACGAGCGTCTTCGCCAACATTTCAAGGGCTGCTTTGCTCATGCCATATGCTGCTAAATTTTTATGGGCCTGATGGCCCGTAACAGAAGACATGAATAAAATTCTTCCTCCATTTTTCTGTTCTCTCATTTGTATCGAAGCCGCTTGTGCGAGGAAGAAGCTGCCTCGAAGATTTACGTTCATTACCTGATCAAAATCTTCAGGCTTGTAATCAAAGAAATCTCCGAATAAGGTAATGCCCGCATTCGCGATAACAATATCGACCCGACCAAATTGTTTTACAGTTTCGTCCACCATTTCCTGAATGAAAGAAACATCGGAAGCATTGCCGGCAAATGGAATGCAAATGCCTTTTTCTTTTTGAATGGATTGAGCCGCTTCTTCCGCTAATGAGATTTCAATATCATTCAGCACTACCTTCGCTCCCTGTGCTGCAAGCTGTCTGCAAATTTCAAGTCCAATACCTTGCCCTGCTCCGGTTACAATAGCCACTTTGTTTTGAAACGTTTTCATAATTTGAATACCTCAAGTTCACAGATAACATGAAAATATAAGTAAAATTTTGATCGATGTTCCGCTACTCTCTTAACTTTATACCAACAACTATAAGAGGTCGACCTAACCATTGAACCTTGAACCTGAAACCTTGAACTGAAACTTATGAATCCCATCTTCAAGAAATTAAACTATAAAGATCAAAAGCAAATCCATATTCTTCAGGCACCAGCAAGTTTTAAGAAAGACATGGATGAAATGAAACAGCTTGCTACTCTTAAAACAACATTAACAGACGCAAAGCAAATTGAATTTCTATTGGTCTTTGCAACGAAACAAAAAGAGGTTGATGAAATAGCAAAGAAAATTTCTACACTAATGATTGACGATGGCGTGGTTTGGTTTGTGTACCCGAAAGGAACTTCAAAAAAATATACCTGCGAATTTAATCGCGACAATGGTTGGGCTGAATTAGGAAAGGCTGGCTATGAACCGGTGCGTGCCGTAGCGATAGATGAAGATTGGAGTGCATTGCGTTTTCGAAATCCTGAACACATTAAAAAGATGACGCGTAGTTTTGCAATGACTAAAGTTGGTAAGAAAAAAGTTGCTGCAAGTAAAAAGTAGGTATCTGAGTATCACCATCAGATTATCCGTTGTGGTAAGTTTATGCAAACCTTACTGTTTAGGTTTTTCCTCAACAATTAACCTTTTCCGCTCTTTAATAAATTCATAATTGGGGGATAGAATGTCTATTAAAACTCCCCTATGGTATGGGATTTTTTCACAATGGCTTTAGGCTAATTTGTGTTAGCTATTTCTCATTATAACTAAACCCAAAAAATTATGAAAAAAACTTTACTGTTTTTATTTCTCATGGTGCTCTTTATACCCTTGGTAAGAGCACAAGATCGAACTGTTACCGGAAGGGTAACTGCTTCAGAAGACGGAACATCTTTACCGGGAGTTAACGTGATTCTAAAAGGCACAAGCAATGGTGCAGTTACTGATGCTGAAGGAAATTACACGCTTACCATTCCTGCTAGTGGTGGAAGTCTGGTGTTTTCATTCATTGGTCTTCAAACAACAGAGATTCCAATTGGAGATCGAACAGTTGTTGATGTATCGCTTGGTCTCGATGTCACTCAGCTTTCTGAAGTGGTTGTAACGGGTGTGGGTGTTGCTACCGATAAAAGAAGATTAGCAATATCCGTTGAATCACTTTCGGGTGATAAATTACCGGTCTTACCTTCAGCCTCTATTGATCAGGCATTGGTTGGAAAAATTGCCGGAGCACAAATCATGTCAGCTTCAGGAAGTCCAGGAACCCCGGTGAGTATTCAGTTAAGAGGAATCAACACGCTCTCTGGTGGAACACAACCACTAATCATGGTGGATGGAATGCAGATGCAATCCACTTCATTGAACTCTCTTGATTTAAGTAATGTAGAACGAATTGAAGTCGTGCAGGGAGCTTCTGCCGCAACCATTTATGGAGCACAAGGTGCAAACGGAGTAATTCAGATTTTTACTAAAAAAGGTAAAGCCGGAAAAATGAAAATAGATTTCGGTGCGCGAACCAGCATTGATAATTATTTGAATATAGGTGATCTCCGACAAGCCAAAAATCATTCGTTCACAGTTGACTCCAATGGAGACATGCTGGATACAGATGGAAATCTATTGGAGGTAATTCCTCCTGGTTTTTGGCCCGCTGTTAATTGGGAGAATGATGCTGGAGCAAAGAATGATAAACCCTACCAAAACAATACACAATGGTATGATCACGTTGATCAACTTTTTAATACGGCTAGTACTTCCAATATTAATTTGTCAGTTTCGGGAGGTAAGGACAATTCAGATTACGCCTTTTCTGTAGCCAATTTAAAACAAGAGTCTGTTATCAACGGAGGACTTGATCGAACAAACTTTACTGCCAATGTTGGTTTTGAAATTGCAAGAGGTTTAACCTTCAGATCAACCACTCAATTAATTTACTCCGATAACACAGCCAATCCCTTTGCAGGAGGTGGCGCTGAAGGTGGATATCTATCGGCAGCATTTTACACCTGGCCATTTGCGGATTTTACTGCGCAAGATGATGCTGGCAATTACCTCTATAAGTTTGGAGGTGCAGGGGCCAACAATACCAACCCATTGTATGGTCAGCAGTTTCAAAAGTATTCAAGCAAAACAATTGACGTCATTCCTTCTGTCAATTTGAATTATAAGATTAATAAAATCTTCGAACTGGATTATAAGTTAGGGCTCAACTATTCGAACAACAATTTTTCGCGCAATACTTTAAATCAAAAGTTAACCGAAAGTTATAATTACAACTCTACCTATTATGTAGGCAACACACCGGATGGCCAGATGCAAAAAAGTAATACACAGCAATACAACATCAACTCGTTGGCAACCGGAATAATGAAACTGGATTTTGATAAAGATTTTAACATGAATCTTCCCATCACCTCCACAACACAAGTTTCTTTCGATTGGAGAAAAGTTAATTTTCAACGATCGTATTTAACCTATACAGGCTTACCGGTTGGTGTTCCCATTGACGAAGTTACAGGAGCCCAAGCCGCATCCACAGCCGCCTCAGAATATCTGGATGAATTTATTACCTATGGTTATTTGGTTAATCAGCGATTTGAATACAAAGATATTGCTGCGATATCCGGAGGCTTCCGTTCAGATTATAGTTCAGTGTATGGAGAAGCGAGTAAGCCATTCACATTCCCTCGCGCAGATGGATATTTACGATTATCGAAACTTAGTTTCTGGGATGGAATTTCAACAATACTTCCTGAGTTTAAAGTACGTGCCGCATACGGTGAGGCTGGCATTCAACCTGTTTTCTATAATGGAGATTTAACGGGCCCACAACAAAACTGGGCAGGGCCAACACCTAATCACTATTTAAGAATAACCACTCTAAAGACCGGTACCGCAGGCGGACCATACCTATATAATCCTGAAACCATTGGTAATGCAGGTTTGCAAGTAGAAAAGACTTCAGAGTTTGAGTATGGTTTTGATTTGGGAATCAGTCCGATTAAAGAAGGAAACTGGCTTAACTATATTAATGGTAGCGTTTCAATCTGGTCAAGAAAAAGTACGGGTGTTGTTTGGGAACAGCCTTTACCTCCGTCATTTGGATCAGGTAAAATCTATACCAACTACATTGATCTTTCTTCCAACGGAGTACAGTTCAGTTTAGATATGGATGTATATAATGGAAAGAGCCTAACCTGGGATTTCAATACTGTCTTCGGAACATCAAAATCGTTTGTTGACAATACATTAGATGGTAATGATATACCACTTACCTATATCAGTGCTGGAACATATTCTCTAAGACCAGGTCAGCAAGTAGGTACGGTATATGGATACAAGGCACTAACCCGTGTTGATCAAAAAGATGTTGAAGGAAATTTTTATCTCGATCAATCACAAGCTGCAAACTATGAACTTGTAGATGGAAGAGTGGTTGACAAAACTTCAAAACGCGTTGAGTTCACCACTGATAAGTATGCGCTGGGTAATACTACGCCTAAATTCAACATGGCCTTTACGAATACGTTTGGGTACAAGAACTATTTAAATTTTTCTTTCCAGATCGATTGGGTGTACGGATCAAAAACCTACAATCAAACAAAAGAGTGGATGTACTCAGAAGGATTGCACAGAGATTATGATGATGCCGTAACTATTAATGGAGAAAGTGGTGCATGGACAGCCTACTACAGAAGTTTCTATGATGCTGTAGAAAGTAACGGGACAAAAGATTACTTCTTAGAAAATTCATCCTTCGCGCGTCTGCGAAATGTTTCGGTTGCTTTTGACTTTGCCAAATTCTTTGGCATGAATAAAGTCAACAGCTTGCAGTTGGTGTTGAGTGGAAGAAACCTTGCCACCATTACCAACTATTCTGGTTTTGATCCAGAGTCAAGTCAGAACACTGCATCTGGAGGAACCGGATCTGCGGCACCACAAAATGCAACACAACGTGGTTTAGACTTCTGGTCTTTCCCCAACTTCAAATCGTATCAGGTTGGGTTAAATGTTTCATTCTAAAAATCAAGAACTTAAATTTTATGAAAATGAAATCAAAAATATTATTCATACTAGCAGGCATGCTCTTGTTGATAGTTCAATCTTGTAAAGATGAATTATCTGGCATTACCAACACGAATGCTCCTACTCTTGAATCTCTAAAAAGGGAGACGGGTATTTATAGTTTCGCTAAAGGCGGAATTTATATCAATGGTTTTGGAGGATATTATGGATCAATCGATGATGGTTTGGGAAACGGCTTTCATATGATTGTATACGGCACTCACGATTCCATGGGTGATTTGATTTTTATTCCCTGGGGAAACAATAATTTTAAATACATTGATAACCCTACTGATTTTACCTTAGATGATAACACAGTTGTTCCAATGCCAATTGGAGTGTCTCAACCCTATGAAACAAAATTGAGGAATGACAGAGCGTATGGGGCCACCAATGGCATGCTTCCAGAATGGGTTTACATGTATACCATGAATAATGCATGCAATGTATTGCTGGCAAATCTGGATGCTCCTATCTATACCGGAGATGCCGATACCAAAAAGAATACATTAAAGGCCTGGGCATATTTTTGGAAAGGTTACGCATACTCTCGTATTGGGTCGATGTACATAGCAGGTCTTATTATTGATGAACCCTACAAAACAAATGGAGACTATGTAACCAATACAGAAATAATTGCGGAGGCAACTAAGAACTTTGATCTTGCTATTACGGCATTAGGCTCTATTCCATCATTAGCTGATTACAATTCGGTACTAAGTTCAATTATTCCGGAGTATTGTAAGCATGAAAACGGATTACCAACCTTAGCCGCCTGGATCAGGAATATCAATACGATGAAAGCAAGAAATCTTATTGCGAATACACGCGTAGAGGATATGACCGTTGGCGATTGGACTCAACTAAAAACATTAGCGGATGCTGGGATTACAGATGCCGATGCCATTTTTGTAATCAAGACAACATCTTCACCTTCTGAATCAATTTTTAGTGATAATGTCTTTGGTTCAAACTCACTCTATGCAGCTACTAATGATCCTACTTACTTTATTAGCGAACGATTAATTCAGGATTACAGACCTGGCGATGATCGGTTCACCAATAATTTTTCACTATTACCATCCTCTCAAGTGAACATGAGAGGAAGAGGATTAGGATTTGGAACGCGATACTTTCTGGTAGATGAGGGTAATGATGTGAATGATGCTTTTACCTATGTTCATACAACAGCTGGAATTGACAATCATTTTATGGCAGGTTCTTACGAGGAAAATGAATTGATGCGAGCAGAGGCTGAAATTCAATTGGGAAACATTTCTTCTGGTGTTGGGCTCATTGATAATGTAAGAGATTTTCAGAATGCAAATTTAGCAGCTATAAATCCTGCAAGCTCTAAAGATCAAGCGTTAGAAGAATTACGAAGTGAAAGAAGAGTTTCATTGCTGTTCAGAGGGCTTGGTTTTTATGATGCCCGAAGAAATGGAGTGATTGATGATAAGAGTTTAGGAGGAGGTAGAGCAGGTGCGGTGGTACTCTCTAATATAGATGGCACACCTTTTCTAAATACAAATACTTTTATCAACTACAATTATTTAAGCTATTGGGATGTTCCTGCCAATGAATTAGTTTTTAATAGTCCTTCTGACGGCAGTGCTTCAGTAGTAACGCCTGAGTAATTTAAAATCGCTGCATATTATTGATTAAAAGGTTGTCGCTAGACAACCTTTTAATTTTATGCGCCATGCCAATCAACACATTAGTAAATCGTTCAATTCCTGCGGCTTCTTAATTCAATCAACTTGAGTCTCTAAATAAAAAATGGATCAAAGACTCGCGTTACTCATCCGATTCTTGGATTGAGTATGAATTTTTTTGTTGACACAACATCCCATTATCCTGTTAAATAATCCTGAAGCTTTTTGTAGAAGCGGATGGACTGGTAGTTGTTATAATATTAAATTAATAGGATAAAAACTGAACCATATTTTTGTTAAAAGATGCATTATCACACGTTTGTGGTTATTTTTTGTACCTATTTATACCGAAAACTGCTATATTCTTATAAGTTTGGTTCAATTATAAACCTAAACCTAAACTTATGAAGAAGCTTTTACTCACATGCTTTGCAGCATTGTGCGCACTGGGGAGCAGCTATGTGTATGCACAAGATCGAACGGTAAGTGGCAAGGTCACATCGTCAGATGATGGCTCGGCACTTCCTGGAGTTAACGTGCTATTAAAGGGCACGACCAATGGAACTGTTACAGATGTTGATGGTAATTATAAATTGACGTATACAGGGAGCTCACCTAGTTTGGTCTTTTCCTTTATTGGATTAACAACAACTGAAGTTCCAATTGGAGAACGAACGGTTGTAGATGTTCAGCTCACTTTAGATGTTCAGCAATTGAGCGAGGTGATAGTAACAGCGCAAGGTATTCTCAAAACAAAAAATGAGTTATCCTATGCTGCACAATCGGTTAAAGGAGAAGCCCTGAGCCAGGCAAGAGATAATAACGTGATGAATTCTTTATCCGGTAAAGTTTCTGGTGTTCAAATTCAAAAGAACAATAGCATGGGAGGCTCTACCAACGTGATTATCCGCGGATACAAATCGTTAACAGGAAGTAATCAGGCGCTTTTTGTGGTGGATGGCGTTCCAGTTGACAATGGTACTTACAATGACGGAGAAACTGGTCGCGGTACAGCAGGATATGATTATGGTAATGTTGGTGCTGATATTAATCCAGATGACATTGAATCAACTACGATTCTTAAAGGACCTGCGGCAACAGCACTTTACGGATCACGTGCCTCAAATGGTGTTGTTTACATCACCACAAAGAAAGGACGTAAAAAAGGAGTTGGCGTAACGATAAACACCGGCCTAACCGTTGGAACTGTAGATAAAAGTACTTTTCCGAAATATCAGAATCAATACGGTGGAGGTTATGGAAAATACTATGGACCAACTGAGGATGGATACTTTGATCAGGCGGATTTAGATGGAGATGGTAATCTGGATAATATTACACCTACTTATGAGGATGCTTCCGTTGGTGCCAAATTTGATCCTTCCCTTATGGTATATCAGTGGGATTCTTATGGTGATCCAACAAGCCCTAATTATCAGCAAGCAACCCCGTGGCTTTCGGCACCCAGCACGCCTATTGACTATTTTAGAACAGGGATCACCTATAACAATAGTGTAACTATTGATGGCGGATCAGAAAAGGGCACTTTTAAATTAGGGTATACACGAACGAATGAAACAGGAGTGCAGCCTGGTAGCGAACTGGATAAGAACTACATTAATTTTAGTGGATCGTATGAAGTTGCCAAAGGCTTAACGGCAACTGCTTCAATTAATTTTACACAACAACATGGTTTAGGTCGCTATGCTACAGGGTATGGTGGAAATAATAACATTTCCAGTTTCAGAGAGTGGTGGCAGACCAATGTGGATATCAATGCGCAGAAAGCTGCATTTGATAGAACTGGCGAAAACATTACCTGGAATTGGGGTGGTGGATTTCCTGCTCGATTGGGGACAATTTATTGGGACAATCCATACTTTGCTGCAATTAAAAATTATTCCGAGGATGAGCGTTTGCGTTATTTAGGGTACGTAAAATTAGACTATAAAATTAACGATTGGTTATCGGTAATGGGTAGAGTTTCAGGTGATACGTATTCACAAATACAAGAAGAGCGGACTGCCGTAGGTAGCGTTGTTAATCCAGTTGGAGATTATACACGCAGAAACCAAACCTATGCGGAGTATAATTACGATGGTCTTATTACAGCGAAGAAGGATTTAACGGAGGACGTTACAGCTAATTTAACATTGGGAACGAACATTAGGAGAACTCATGTTACTGGAATTTCTGCTGTTACGAATGGTGGTTTAGTTGTGCCCGGTATTTATGCTTTATCGAATTCCGTAAGTCCAATTGAAGCGCCTGTCGAATTGTATTCAGATATACAGGTAAATGGTTTCTTTGCGGATGGAGGTATTGGGTATAAGGATTTCTTATTTTTTAATGGATCATTTAGAAGAGATATAGCATCAACGTTACCGAAAGAAAATAATGCATATAATTATTTTTCAGCTTCTACCAGTTTTGTCTTTACTAAATTTATTCCGGAGAATGCAATACTAAACTTTGGTAAGCTTAGATTGAATTATGCGGAGGTTGGTGGTTCGGCTCCTTTTAACACCTTAGCCGATCAGTATGTAAAACCAACTGCTTTCGGTTCAGCTCCATTGTTCTCTCTACCAGGCACAAAGAACAATAACGAACTAGTTCCTGAAAGAACTAAGAGTTTCGAAGTCGGAACTGAGTTTACCATGTTTGATGGAAGATTACATTTGGATGTAAATTATTTTAACTCGAAAAGTGTCGACCAAATACTTCCTGTTACCGTCTCCACAGCAACAGGTTATTCTTCAAAATATGTAAATGCTGGAACAATTGAGAATAAAGGATGGGAATTAACGCTTGGTGGTACGATTGTAAAATCCGGAGCCTTTAAGTGGGATATGAATGTTAACTGGACAAAGATTCATAATGAAGTTACCGAACTTTACGGTGATGTAACGAATCTTCAGATAAATACTTTCCGCGCAGGTGGTGGTTCATCCAATGCTCCGTTAGGAATGCCATTTGGAACTATATATGGTTATGACTATGTGTATACGAATGGTCAACGTACCGTTTTGCCAAACGGCAGATATCAGCGCACAGCAACGGCTACTAACCCGATCGGTAACATCAATCCGGATTGGACTGGGGGGATTCAAAATACTTTGAGTTATAAGAATGTTTCACTTGGATTCTTAATTGATATTAAGAGAGGAGGGGATGTTTACTCGGCAGATATGTACTATGGTTTGGCAACAGGTCTTTATGAGGAGACAGCTGGTCTCAATGAATTAGGTAATGAAATTCGTCTTCCAATTGCTGAAGGCGGTGGTATCTTAAAACAAGGTGTACAGGCTGATGGATCTGTCAATACCGTTCGCTTACCTATGGATGCATACCCAATGGATGGAGGTACTGTAAACCCTACAATAGCTTACGTTTACGATGCTAGTTATGTAAAACTTAGAGAAGTGGTTTTCTCGTATTCTCTTCCCTCTAATATTGTCGCAAAATTAGGTCCACTACGAGATGTTTCTTTATCGGTAATTGGACGCAACCTTTGGATCATTCACAAAAATCTTCCGTATGCAGATCCTGAGGATAATTTGGGAGCAGGCAACAGACAAGGGTATCAGGTAGGTAGTTTACCTAGTGTGAAAAATCTCGGATTTAACATAAAGGCCACTTTTTAAATTTGACTACTCATGAAAAAATTATTTATTAAAACAGTTTATGCGGCAGTGCTAATAATAACCATGTCGTGTGTGGATGATTTAACATCGCTTAATGTGAATCCGAAATCGTATCAGTCAGGTACAATTCCGGAAGGACCATTCTTTAGTAATGCCACCAAAAACTTGGCAGATCAAATGCTGGATGGTTTTAACTTTAAGATTTGGGCTCAGCAGTTTGCAGAGACCACGTACTTTACAACCAGTAATTATACTTTAACAGATCCTGGAAATGGTTTTTGGACAGCCTTATACACGAATGTTTTGCTTGACTACAAGGAGTCAAAATCCATTTTACTGGCGAACCCTTCATTATACGAAGGAGTCGATAACAATAAGCTCGCAATCATTGAGATAATGGAAATTTACACCTACTCAACATTGGTGAATACTTTTGGAAACATTCCGTATTCAGGAGCTTTAGATGCAAGCCTTAAATCAGAAGCACTGGACGCAGATAATACAACCCCAGCTTATGACGATGCCGAAGCAATTTACGATGATCTATTTGTTCGTTTGGATGCGGCAATAGGTATGTTAGATCCAGATGCAGACAATGGCGGAGTAATAGGATTTGGTGAGGCCGATATAATCTATAACGATGATATTCAAGGTTGGGTAATGTTTGCGAATGCTTTGAAGCTCAGAATGGCGATGACGATTGCGGATAGCAATCCTACAAAAGCCAAATCTATAGTTGAAAGCATTGATCCTGCTGATCTTTACCAGTCTAATGATGATAACACATCTTTAAAGTATTTAGCTGTAACGCCTAACACGAATCCAGTTTGGGTTTGGTTGGTACAAAGCGGACGTGAAGATTATGTAGCATCAAATACCATGATGGATTTGATGCAGGCTCCAGCCATGGACGATCCGCGCATCCCATTCTATTACACGGAGGACAATGCTGGTGAATACTCCGGAGGTACCTATGGAACCAGTAATTCTTATGTAACATTCTCAAAAGCGGGTGACAAGATTACCAGCCAAACATTTCCAGGAATTTTAATGGATTATGTAGAAGTTGAATTTCTTCTGGCAGAAGCTGGCGCCAGAGGTTTCAGTATTTCGGGAACAGTTCAAGAGCATTATGAGAATGGAATTCTTGCCTCTATTGATTATTGGGGGGCTGACGAAGACGATGCTTTAGATTATCTGGCGGATCCAGATGTTGCATTTGCTACTGCGATTGGTGCTAATGACATTCAGAAAGTGGCTCGTCAGAAATACATCGCGATGTTTAACAGAGGCCACGAAGCCTGGGTGGATTACAGAAGATTGGATTACCCTATCTTCAATGTTCCTGCCGATCCAGGTGGACCGTTTCCATTCCGATATACTTATCCGAATGCGGAGCAAACGTCAAATGGACCAAACTACACAGAGGCAGCTGCTGCAATGGGTGAAGATTTACTTGACACTAAGTTGTTTTGGGATGTTGAATAAAGTTTAACATTTTATTGAATTAAAAAGGCTGTCTTAATAGACAGCCTTTTTAATTACTTTACGTTTTAAGAAACAGAAAATTGAGAACGTGTCATCATTGTCACTCTACTTTACTTTATTCTCTTTCATCATTTCTGAAAAACCTTTTTGTTTCGTAAACCCTTCCATGGCCTGAATGATTCGCTTTGTTTTGGTCTGACTTGTTTTAGCGCTCTCAATCCATTTACTGTAATACCTTTGGTGCGATCCAGGTAAGGATTTAAAAAATTTCAAACACATAGGATCATCTTTTAAACACGCCATCAAATCTGGTGATAAAATAAGTTGGCGCTCATCTTCTTCTAAAGTAACGGTTAGTTTATCGCCTTGCTTTTTACCAAGGGCTTTTCGCATGGTTGCATTGATAGGCAGAATGAAAGAGCCTTCACCCATCGGTAGAATGGCAGTCTTTTGAATTGCGTGTGAATCCAGATTTCCTTTTACCCGAAAAGATACCTTATTATCAGGTTTTAATTTCTTAGCCTGAGCTGCGCTAATCTCAATAAAGGTCCATCCGGTTTTTTCACCTTTCTTATCAAACTTTTGTATGGTGGTGTTGAACTTGATCATAGAATGAATAAAGATAGTGTTCATACTTTAAAAAGTAAATATTGTATCTACAACAATCATACTTACCTTTGAACCATGTCAATCGAAAACGATATTAAGCAAGATAAATTCGGCAGCGAATTCCAAAAGGCGGCCATCAATATTATGTATACCAGTGGCTGGTTATACAATCGCAATGCATCTCACCTGAAGCAACACGGCATTACACCCGAACAATTTAATGTGTTGCGCATTCTTCGTGGTAGTCATCCAACAAAAATGATGTTGTCAGATATTACCAGTCGTATGATTGATAAGAGCAGCAATTGTACTCGATTGGTAGAAAAGTTGCGTATTAAAAATTTAGTAAGCCGTGAGATCTGTGAGAATAATCGCAGGCAGGTAGATATAGGTATTACACCAAAAGGACTTTCGTTGCTTACAAAAATCGACAAAGACTCTGAGCAATGGCTGGGCTCACATAAGTCCATATCGCAAGCAGAAGCAAAAGAATTGAATCGCATTCTGGACAAACTTCGGGATTGATTGACTTTCGTTAAGCATACAATCAAAGACAAAATTGGATTTTATGTTTTTACATCGCACCATTATTTATAATTTTATAATATTAACCATTGTGTGCCATGTCATTATCAATTGAAAATGAATTTCCGGAAACGGAAACTATTACTGCTGCTATTCGCTTTATCAACAGCACTGCCAGCCATATTTTTCTTACCGGAAAAGCGGGCACAGGTAAAACAACCTTTCTAAGAAATCTGGCGAAGCGAACGCATAAACAATTTGTTGTAGTAGCACCAACCGGTATTGCCGCTCTCAATGCGGGAGGAGTTACGGTTCATTCACAATTTTTATTTCCATTCGGAATGTTTCTTCCGGATCGTTCGATCACAGAGGATTTTAACGCCAGCGGAAATTATTATACCGCAAATACTCTTGCACGAAAGCACCCACTCAACAGTTTGCGTAAACAAGTATTGCGATCAATCGATTTGCTGGTGATTGATGAAGTGAGTATGCTTCGTGCTGATTTACTGGATGCCATTGACTATCGGTTAAAGGCAGCGAAAAGTAATTTTCGCGAGAGCTTTGGTGGTGTTCAACTTTTGTTGATTGGCGATCTGTATCAGCTTCCACCCGTTTTGAAACGTGAAGAGGAAGCGCAGTTAAAACCGTATTACAAAAGCCCATGGTTTTTTGAATCGAAAGCGTTGCAGCAAGACGGCTTCACGTACATAGAACTTGATAAAATTTTTCGCCAACGCGATGATTTTTTTATTGATCTGTTGAACAACTTACGCAACAACAAACCGACCCGTCAGGATATTGAAGAGTTGAACAAGCACTACAAACCTTCACATGAAATTCAAAATCTGCAAGAGGTAATTACCTTAACAACGCATAATCGAAAAGCAGATGAGTTGAATCAAAAAGCTTTGGGGGAACTAAAAGGTAAGTCTTATACTTTCGATGCATCTCTTGAAGGTGAGTTTCCGGAAAACATGTATCCGCTTTTGCAGCGATTGGAATTGAAAGAGGGCGCCCAAATTATGTTCACTAAAAATGACAATGAAGGTAAAGCGTATTTCAATGGAAAGTTGGCGACTGTAATTTCTATCAGCGATGATGAGATAGAAGTATCGATGGCAGAAACGCATACACCGTACACATTGAAAAAGGAAGTATGGGAAAATAAAAAATATACGGTCAATACCTTTTCGAAAGAATTGGATGATGAAGTGATAGGTACCTTTGAACAGTATCCGGTAAAACTAGCATGGGCAATCACTGTTCACAAGAGTCAAGGCCTTACATTCGACAAAGCAATTATAGATGTAGGAGAAGCTTTTGCAGATGGCCAGGTATATGTAGCCTTGTCGCGGTTACGTTCATTGGATGGTTTAATTTTACGCACGCACATTGATCCCAATGTAATCAGCACAGACCGACAAGTTGTTTCATTTAGTGAAGAAAACCATCGTCCTGACGAACTTCCTGTTAAAATGAAAGTAAAGCAGATGGAGTATATCCATCATCTCATTTCTAAAACATTTGATTTTGAAACCTTACTAAAAGAAATAGCCTACGTGCGGAAAAATAAATCGGAGGCGCTCGAATTTGAGGAAGAGACTATGAAGCCTGTGCTGGAACAAATTAGTATCACACTTTCAGCAGAAACCGATAATACACAAAAGTTTAAGCGACAATTGATAAGCCTGCTACACGATAATCAAAGAGAGCAACTGCTTGAGCGGATTAAAAAGGGAAGCGACTATTATAAAAATGTTCTATTGCAGGCTAGCAAAAAACTGTTGCATCACCTTGAAGAGATGAAAAAACAAAAGCGTGTTAAAGGATATGTAACAAGTCTCACTGATATTGATCAGCTTTTTTCAAAAAAAGCAGAAGAGGTTGATAAGGCCCTTTATCTCACTGAAGCGATTCTGGAAGATCGGGATCATTTTGATTTTGCCAAACTCAGAGAAAACAGAACAGGAGAACGCGCTAAACTTCTTGAAGAAATCAGAAAGGCAATCGGAGTAAAACCAGTGAAGGAAAAAAAATCGAAAGGCGTACGGGGCTCAACGAAAAAGAAAGATGGTGAGCCTAGTACCTATGACATTACCTTTAAAATGATTGAGCAAGGTATTTCGATGGAAGACATTGCTAAGGAAAGGGATCTTGCCGTTGGAACAATTGAAGCTCATTTTGCGAAACTGGTTGCTGAGGAACGTGTCAGTATTTTTAAACTGATGAGCAAAGAGAATGTAATGACCATTGCATCGGCAATAAAAGATTTACCGGAGGGCTCTACCTCAAAGGATCTATTTGATAAGTTTCATGGAAGGTTTGGCTATGGAGCTCTTCGTGCCGTAATGAGTTATACTACCTTAACATCGTTACAAGAAAAAGAGGAATAGGTAAATTGGATAAGGTAAAATTTTATTTTGTGAACGTTGATTCTGGTAGTCTGACGAAAAATACTTTTTATAAAGTATTGGTTTGTTTTAAAGGGATCCAAATACTCAGGGTTGTACCTTTCCCAAAAGTGGTATCCAGGTGCAATGTTCCACTTAATTTTCCCACCGCTTTTTTTACAATATAAAGTCCAAGTCCATTTCCTTTCGAGTGCTCGTTACCACGGAAAAACATATTGAACAGCCGTCCCTGATATTCTTCTTCTACACCTTGCCCATTGTCCTGTATGGTGATTTCTACGCCCCCGTATTTTTCAATGGCCTGCATGTGAATAAATGGATCGGTTTTGCCCCGAAACTGAATTGAGTTCTCTACTAAATTTTCGACAATAATTTTCAGGAAAGCCGGATAGGAAAAAAACGTAGAAATCTTTCCGACACTAATGGAAACCCGAATGCCAAACTGATCAATTGCTTCGCTAAAGGCATCGCGTGCACTTTCAAAAATAGTTTGCATGGATACTTCTTTATACACGAATTGATGCGCACCGACATCGCTTATGGATTGAAGCTTAATCAGCATTCGATCTAAATTAACAGCAGTTTCTTTTACTTTTTCGAATAGGTTTAGAGCATTTTGATCTTTCACCGTAATCTTAGCAACTTCGCTCAATCCCATAAAGGTTGTGAGGGGTCTCCTGAAATCATGAGAAGACCGATAGAAAAAAGTATCCAGTTCTGTATAGGCTTGCTGCATTTCACGGGTTCTTTCTCTTACCTTTTGCTCCAGGCTTTCATTTAATTCAGAAATGATTTCATTGCTTTCTCGCAACTCTTCGGCTTGTGTTTCAAGTTCTTTTTGCTTTTCGGCCAATTCATAATTAAGATGGACGAATTGTGAATTTGCTTCTGATAGTTCCTCCGACTGAGCCGTGAGCTCTTCTTGTTTCTCGGCCAGATCCATATTCAGCATGACCAAAGAATTGTTGGTTTCGGTTAACTCTTCTGATTGCGCTTCAATTTCTTCGCTCCTCTCCTGCACTTCTTTGCGAAGCCTGTCTGTTTTTTTGAAATAACTGTAGAGGGTATAGGCCAGTGCACTTATCAGAACTAAGACCAGCGAACCAGCAATGATCCAGAACTGTTGTCTTTGAATTCTGTTTTCCTGAAGGAGGATCTGATCAGATTGTAATTGTTTACTTTTGCTTAATAATTGTATTTCCTGATCTTTCTTTTCTAATTCATAAACACTTTGCAAACTCAGTATTCGATTTGCCATGGATGATGAGTTAACGGAATCATTCAGTTGTTCATACAACATAGTATATCGCAAGGCTTGGTTAAGCTGATTTTGGGCCATCAACAAATCTCTACGCGTTCGATACACATTGAGTAGTACAATACCTGATTTAATATAGCGTGCTTTTGCTTCTGCCTTGTCAAGATATTTTTTTGCGTTGGCAAAATCTTTCAGTTTGGTGTATATACTTCCTAGATCATAATAGCCCCAGGCCAATCCGCTTTGGTGAAGGATCGATTCCTTAATGGCGACACTCTGCAATTGAAACTCCAATGCCTGATGAAGTTTCCCTTGTAGTTCATAGACCTGACTAATATCAGACAGTGATGCAGCAAAGCCTTTGCTGTCGTCCAGTTTCTTTCTGATTTCCAGTGCCTTTTCAAAGTTGAAAAGAGCGTCTCCGTATTTTTTTTCTGATTTTAGAATGACACCCTCTAAGCTGTAACCGGAAGCTTCTTCAGCTTCAAAACCATTTTTTCGCGAAATCAAGATGCTGGTTGCTGCAAATTCGTGTCCGCTTTTTAATTGGGCAAGACGATAGTAATTCCGACCAATAAGAAACTGAGCTCGGGCGGCCTCCTTCAAAAAATTCCGATCTTCCGCAGTCTTTAGTGCATCGAAAGCATTTATTAAACTAACATCATAATTACCTGTTTCTAATAACAGTTCAGAAATTTCATTCAACGACTGGACATATTGTTGATAATTTGAATTTTGCAGAAAGAAATCCTGAACCTCATAGAAAAGTTTTAATGCATCATTGTAGTGCGCTTCAAGAAAAAGAATGGTAGCCTTAAGAAAAATAATTCTTTTTTGAACCTCTGATGATACTCCGGGCTCAACATATTTTTCAGCACGATCTAAATAGTAAATCGCTTTCTCTTGATCTGACCGATCCAGGTGCCATCGCGCAAGAAGAGTCAAAACATCAGCAACCAATACCTTGTCAGATAATTTCTCACGAATCGCCAGCGTGCGAAGAAGATATTGAAGCTCTTCATTCGGCCGGGAGGTAAGGTGGAAATACAAACTAAGGCTCTTATAGAGTACTGATAAATGCCAGGGGTTGAGACTGTCTTTAAGAACCAGATTAGATTGATCATACCACACCTTGGCGGAATCATAAAGTCCCTGACTCGTATAGGTATTTCCAATTTGTGTCAGAGCATAACCTTCCCATCCAAAATTACCGCAAGCTTTTGCCATTGTTTTCCCCTTCATCAACAATTGCATACCTTCGGTTCTGTTGCCCTCATCTATTTTATACAGGCCCTGATAAATTGTAGATTCGGAAAGTCCTTTTTCATATTTGATACTTTTTGCTAATTGACTAGCCTCTTCTATAAATTGATTGGCTCTTTTAAAATCTACCTGAACAAGCTTAAAGACTAATGCATTAAGAGCGTCTACCTTTGCCGTTCCAGTGGAAGTACTAACAAGATTTTCAAGACTATCAATTTCGGTACGTTGTGCCCAACCGATTTGAATACTAAACCAAAATACAAGTGTGAACACACATCGCATTGATAAACGATGAACAGTTTTACAAGAATGATAACGGTTATTCAGCATTTTCTTAATATAGTATAAAATTCTCTCTTCAGGTAATTACAAAATGAGCGGCATTCAAAAATTGATAATCGGTGATAAGGAAGTTTTGTTGGTAGACTATTCTGATTGCACTGAGAACGAAATAATTACACTAGCGTCTCAGCTTAAAGAATTGGTTCTTGCTGAGAATAAGAGCGTACGAATTTTGAGTAAGTTCAACGACAAAAATTTTGCAACACCAAAGGTGATGCGCCACATGGAAAAAGTGACGCAACTCGCTCTTCACCTTATTGATGGAATGGCAATTATAGGATTAAGTTCTACAAAAAAAGTAATCCTGAAAGGATATAGTCTATTTTTTAAAAGAGATTTTAAAGCGTTTGATACACAAGAAGAAGCGATTGCCTATTTGGTGAAGGATTCTTAGAATGCTTGTAAAAGCACGATTTAATAATGAAGAAAGTCAATCCGTGTTATAGTTTCTCACCAAAGCTTAAATCCCCAGCATCCCCCAGGCCGGGGATAATGTAAAATTGATGATTGAGTTTTTCATCAATGGCACAGGTCCACAGCGTGAACGGAATTTTTATTTTTTCTTCAAGAAATTTTATTCCTTCGGGTGCAGCGATAACAACAGCAATATGCATATGCGAAGGTGTTCCATGTTTCATTAATGCGTCTATCGTTTGAATAATGGAACGACCGGTGGCAAGCATCGGATCAATCAGGATTACTTCTCTATTTGTTAAGGATGGCGTGGCAAGGTATTCGAGATTGATCATGATCTCTTCTTCATTCTCTTTACGATATGCTCCGATAAAACCACAATCGGATTGATCGAAATAATTAATGAAGCCTTGAAAGTAAACCAGCCCGGCTCGTAAGATCGTTAGTAGAACGGGTTGACTCTGCAACGCAATAGCATCTATTTTTTGCAAAGGTGTCTCGATGGTTTCTTTTCGATAGGAAAGCTTTTTCGAGATCTCATAGGCCATGATCTCTCCAAGGCGCTGCATGTTTTTTCGAAACCGCACTCGGTCTTTTTGAATTTTTGTATCGCGTAGCTCAAGTAAGAACTGGCTGACAATGGAGTTTTGTTCACCGAGATTGTAAAGCATGACTGGGCATAATTTCTACTCTAAAATGTAGCAATAAATGACGAATATGAGAATTGAAAGTTTTAATATTAATGTTATTCGAATGTCACAGAGGAATCTGTTTTTAATTCGACCTATCTACCCTGCACTTTGGAACCCCTAATCAATCTTAATTCTCGAATTCAGTATTAAACAAAAGGCATCTCTAAATATTCAGAGATGCCCTTCATTCTATTTTTTAATCAATTACTTCTTCCCGTTGCGCAAATAGCTGTGCGCTTTTCCGTATCCAAAGTATACAACCAAACCAAAGGCCATCCAGCCAAAGGCAATCTTCAGCGTATCACCGTCAAGAGCAGCAATCAATCCACCGCATATTAACATGCCTAAAATCGGAATGAGTGGAACTAACGGTGTACTGAATGAGCGTTTCACATCCGGATTCTTTACACGCATTACCCACACTCCGGCACACACAAACACAAAAGCGAAGAGTGTTCCAAAGCTGGTTAAGTCACCCGCTACATCGCCCGGTACAAACGCTGCAAACAATCCAACAAAAACAAACAAGATCATATTTGATTTGTAAGGCGTGCGGAATTTAGGATGCAATTCAGAAAATACTTTCGGCACTAAACCATCATTCGACATCGAATAAAACACACGGGATTGTCCCAATAACATCACTAAGATCACGGAAGAAAAACCTGCAAGAATAGCAACGGTAACAGCAGTAGATAACCATGAGTAGCCATGCATATAGGTACTAATCGCATAGGCGACCGATGCCTCGCTTCCCTTTGCGGGATCAACAAAATCAGACCAGGGAGCAACTCCGGTTAATACGTGACCGAACAGAACGTACAAGATTGTACAGATAGCAAGTGAACCTAATATTCCAATCGGCATATCGCGTTTCGGATTCTTTGCTTCTTGTGCAGCGGTAGATACCGCATCAAAACCGATGAACGCAAAGAATACAATTGCGGCACCTCCTAATACACCACCCCAACCATGTCGGTTCCACGCAGAGTAATCATTCAGCACTTTTCCGGCTTGATCAATTACAGGAGGTGTGTTCTCAGGAATTAAATAAGGAGTATGATTTGCTCCATCGATGAATTGCCATCCAATAAAGATGAACAATAAAACGATCGCTACTTTTACAAACACGATAATGGTATTCAGGATGGCCGACTCCTCAGTTCCTTTAATAAGCACCAGGGTCAGTATGATCAAAATACCAAGAGCTGGCAAATTCATAATTCCACTAACTCCGGAAGCGGATACTTCAAATGGCGAGTGACACCATTCATACGGTATACCCCCGCCCGTTAATTTGCTGAGATATTCGCTCCAGCCAATGGAAACTGTGGCCGCTGCCAATGCATATTCTAATACGAGTGCCCATCCGATAATCCAGGCAATAAATTCTCCCATGGTGGCATACGCGTATGTGTACGCACTCCCGGCAATCGGAATCATAGAAGCAAATTCTGCGTAACACAATCCTGCGAAAGCACAACCAATGGCGGCAACAATAAAGGAAATGGTTACTGCCGGACCAGCAGCCTGTCCAGCTGCCGCGGCTGTTCGCACGAATAGACCTGCACCAATGATAGCTCCTATTCCCAGGGCCATTAGATTTCCGGCTCCCAGCGTTCTCTTCAATCCCGAATCGGAATCGGAAGCCTGTACCATTAGCTGGGCTAGTGACTTCTTGATAAATAAACTCATGTATTCTTCTTAGGTTAGGTTAAAGATAATCGGCCTAAAAGTAAGAAGAATAATGAATTGGGCGAACGCTTATTAGCTTGTTTGTCAGTCTTTGATAAGCGGTATGCAAGCCTCACCCAGCCCTCTCTGGGGGAGAGGGCTACGAGGAAAGATTTTATTCGTGCGCTTTGTCTTTTGGATATTCTTTGTGGAAGCCGATCCAGTATTCATTTAAGGTATTCTTCATATCCTTTCGGAGAAGGAGAATACCTACCAGATTGGGCACCGTCATCAATGCAATGGTGATTCCCGATAAGGTCCAGATAATAGTGGTGTCGGTAAACGATGCAAGGAAAAAACTAATGACATAAACGATGTGATAGTAGATTACGGACTTTGCTCCAAACAAATACGTCATGGCGCGATCACCATAATACGACCAAGAGATAGCAGTTGAAAAAGCAAAGAGTAATAATCCAATCGATACAAGGTATTGGCCATAATCACCCAGCGGCCCTCGCTTAAATGCTTCAGTGGTAAGCGGTGCGCTGTGCAATAAAGACTTACCCCGAATGGTGATGTCATTACCTTCACGGACTAGTTTTCCATTTTCAATCTTTAGTGTTCCGGTAAATTTTGCGTTATCTTTTTCAACCGTCACATCTTCTGCTACAGAGCGAGAATGAATAATGGTTACGTTATCTGTAATTCTTCCTTCTTCAATATGCAATGCTCCAGTAAAAAGGGGGAGTGTTTCTTTTTTTGTGATGTAGTTCGACAACTTCACTTTATCGGCTGATGTTGACTCATCGTATTGTGATGCCAATATTTCTAAGTCTGAATCTTGAAAATCATTTTGAACTTTGTCAGTCCACACACCTGAACATAAAATGGTAAGACCGGTGAGCATACAAATAATGACAGTATCAATAAAGGGTTCAAGAATGGACACCATTCCTTCTGATACGGGCTCATGTGCTTTGGCTGCTGCGTGCGCGATCGGTGCAGAACCTTGCCCCGCTTCGTTCGAAAATAAACCACGATTAACTCCTCTGTTTATTGCAAATGCAATGGTAGCACCGAGAAATCCTCCTGTGGCTGCAGTGCCTGAAAAAATTCCTGA
>DAIQPD010000161.1:0-9260 GCA_036787535.1 Chryseolinea sp. | reverse complement strand
TCGAGGCCATCTCTTTAAAAGGACGTTGTTCGAAGAAACGCAATTCAATAAGCTGCAATTCGTCCATTGATAATTTTTGAAGAATATATGGCAACTTCTCTTCCAAATCCTGAAGGCTGGAGTCAGTGGTTAATTCAACATGCAAGTGACTAACCATTTCATGTTCAATTGATACTATCCGGTGACGTTTATTGCTTCTGAAAAAACTATTACATTCATTCAATGCAATTCTGAATAACCATGCCGAAAATGGCAAACCCCTAAAACTAAATTTATTGATGTTGATTAATGCCTTTAGAAAGACCTGAGACGTAATGTCTGCTGTCAAGGCTCGATCTCCAATTCGATGAAGCACGAATAAAAAAATCTTTTTAAAATACCTTTCATAGAGTACTCGAAATTCATCTGGATTGGCTTGAGCATTTCGAATTAACTCTTCTTCATCGTGTGCTATTTCTCGCTTATGTTGATGTTCTTCAATCACCATCGATCAGTTTATTGCATTCAGTTCACCACTAAAATGCAGAATTATCTAAAAGATACAGATCACTGTGAAATACTTGAATAGCTTTGAGCAAAATCGATAAGAAAAAAACTGGAGGAGGAAGGAGTAAAAATACTGACGGAAAACGGGTCGAACCTTTATTTGAAGTGTCTCCCTGCCCAGACAGTAGTGGTGACTTTCGCCATCCTACTGTCAGTGCAAGAACACAGTTTAACGCTATGGCAAAACAGCTTTAACTGTGTGGAGAGATGTTAAAGTAAGCCGTTAACTTTCACTTTTCCTAAAGATTTTCTCAAACTTTGTGAAGCCTTAAAAATTGGCTTTTTTGCGTGTCGATTGCGGTGGCAGAAGTGGCATTTATTCAATATTGGAAGAGCATAAATTTTACTTAAGTATATGAAAATCAGATATTTGACTTGTTGTCAACATTTAATCCACAAGTTACAAACATTAAGGGTTAAGCATGATTGAGGACAACTACAAGCAGCGTGGATTAAGGAATAAACTAGTCAAAAAGCTGGTTGAAAAAGGAATAAAAGATGAGCGTGTTTTAGCCGCCATTGGGCAGGTTCCCAGGCACGTTTTTTTTGAAAATGCATTGCTCGATCACGCTTATCAAGACAAGGCTTTTCCGATTGGGGAAGGTCAAACTATTAGTCAACCGTATACTGTCGCATTTCAAACGGAGAAGCTCGAAATCAAACCTGGCGATAAGGTACTTGAGATTGGAACAGGATCAGGCTATCAAGCGTGTGTCCTTTTGGAAGTGGGTGCTAAGGTATACACAATAGAGTATAATCGTAACCTGTATGAAAGGTGCAAAGACTTTTTACCAACACTTGGGTACAAACCCTTTTTCTTTTTTGGTGATGGATCAAAAGGCTTACCCGTAAAGGCCCCGTATGATAAAATCATTGTGACTGCTGGAGCTCCTATTGTTCCGAATGCCTTAACCGATCAATTAGCTGAAGGAGGGATTCTGATTATTCCGGTTGGTGATCGCCAAAAACAAATGATGTTACGAATCAGAAAGAAGAATGGAAAATTAATACAGGAGGAATTCGAGAACTTCGCATTCGTTCCTTTACTGGGTGAGCAAGGCTGGAAAAAGTAGGAATTCAAACGAGTTCCTGAATTAATTTCATAACCAAAATGAACATCCAACATAAAGTTGTTTCTTTGTCCTTCGTGTTATGATTCGATTTATCCAGGCAGTCTTTCGAAAGCTCATCTCTCCTGAATTTTTAAAGTTCGCAACCGTAGGTGGCATCTCTGCCCTCATTGAGTTTGCTCTCTTTAACTGGCTCTTTAAACTTGGAATGGATTACCTAGTCGCAAACGTTGTTGCCTTTGCCATTACAAATATAGTTACCTATATCTTAAGCAGGATTTATGTCTTTGGGGCCTCCAGTGGGAACAAGGTAATGGAGGCTGTCTTATTTTTCCTTTGCCTGTCAGGCGCTTTATTGATAAGCCAGCTCCTGCTTTGGGCACTCGTTGATTACGCGGATATGGACGAGCTATTCGCCAAGGGCATTGCAATGGCTATAGCTATTGTATGGAATTTCTTCTCACGCAAGTACATCGTCTTCAAACATTCAAACGCAATACCTGATCAATCTTCTACAGATTCAGTAGTAGATAATTTTTAAAGGAAACAAAATCCTTTTGCATTGTTATACTCTGTTTGTTCTTCGACATGAACTTCATTAGTGGCTTCGGTATTTCAATTTTCTCTCCAAGTGTTTCATCTACTACATCTTTGAACTTTGCAGGATGAGCCGTCTCTAGAAAAATACCGGTCACCTTTTCTTTCTTCTCAGCGATATATTTCTTCAAACCTAAATAACCAATGGCTCCATGGGGATCCATTACATATTGCTTTGTTGAATAAATATGTCTCATGGCCAACTGTGTTTCCTCGTCAGTAAATGAGCATCCATAAATCTCATTTGACAACGCATCAAAATCTCCGCCATAGAGATTCAATATGCGATCGAAATTAGATGGGTTGCCCACATCCATTGCATTACTAATTGTTTGTTGAGATGATCTGGGTTTAAATTCTTTTGTATGAAGATATTGTGGCACTACATCATTCACGTTTGTCGCAGCAACAAATTGATGAATAGGTAATCCCATACGCTTGGCTAACAAGCCTCCTGTAAGATTTCCAAAGTTTCCGCTCGGTATCGAGAACACAACTGGTTTGTTTTTATCTTTTACCTGTGCATAAGCATAGAAGTAATAAAATGATTGTGGAATGAGGCGGGCAATGTTGATGGAATTGGCAGATGTAAGAAAAAATTTCTCTTTCAATTCCTGATCCAAAAAGGCTTGCTTCACCAGACCCTGACAATCATCGAATGTTCCATCCACCTCTAACGCAGTGATGTTCTTGCCTAATGTTGTAAACTGCTTCTCTTGAATATCACTTACCTTTCCTGAGGGATACAGAACCACTACACGGGTTCCTGCTACTCCTAAAAATCCGTTAGCAACTGCACTACCTGTGTCGCCTGAAGTAGCAACTAAAATAACAATTTCCTGTTTCTGACGCTTAGCAAAATAGCCCAGCAATTGCGACATAAAGCGCGCGCCAAAATCTTTAAAGGCCAAGGTAGGTCCATGAAATAATTCCAACGCAAATACATCGTCCTCTACCTTTACTACAGGTGCATCGAATTGAATGGTGTGATCAACAATGCGCTTTAATTCACTTTCCGCAATGTCATCTCCAATAATATTTTTGGCTACAGCTAATCCAATTTCCTGAAAAGACTTCTTCTCAATTGTATCAAAAAAATCTTTCGATAGCACAGGTATTGACTCCGGCATATAAAGACCGTTGTCAGGAGCAAGTCCTTGTGTAACGGCATGTTCTAAGTCTACTTTGATTGAGGTATTGTTGGTACTGTAAAACTTCATTACTTCGTATTTGATAATTGTAGTTGATTCAATGTTAAATTCATGCGTAAAGTCTATTCCACTACTCGCGCACCTTTATCATTAATTTTTGAGACATAGATTTCGCTGTTCAACTTGATATCAGCAAATTGCTTTTGAATTTCGTTAGCTACCTTCTTAGCAATATCATACTCTGTGCTCAATGCAAAAATAGTTGGACCCGATCCGGATATACCGCAACCCAGCGCACCTAGTTTCACAGCCTCATCTTTTATCTTATGAAAGCCTGGTATTAAAAGTGAACGTGTAGGTTCTGCTACTACATCCTTAAGTGAGCGCATAATCAATCCATAATCAGGCTTCATAAGACCTACAACAAGGCCTGCAATGTTTCCCCATTGGGTGATTGCATCCTTTATAGGAATGCTTGGCTTTAATACTCTTCTGGAATCCTCTGTCTTTAATTCAAGATGAGGATGTACTAACGTGCAATAGAGATTTGGTGGTGTTGGGATTCTGGTTACATCCAACGGATCATAGCCGCGGATCAAAACAAATCCTCCCAGCAAGGATGGCGCTACGTTATCTGCGTGAGCAGATCCACAAGCTATTCGTTCTGCCTCCATCGCGAAAGGTAAAAGTTGTTCACGTGTAAATGGATTATCGTGAAGATGATTGATCGCTACTAATGCCGCGACTGAACTTGCAGCACTCGATCCCATTCCACTACCTAAAGGCAAATGCTTGTGCAATACAATCTCTGCTCCTATGCTACTATCAATCGCTTTTAAGAAAGCCTCAACAGCCACACCTGAAGTATTTCGATTTGATTCTCTTGGCAATCTACCTTCGTCTCCGGTAATGTCAGTGATGATGACACCACTTTCATTTCGCAAGGTAACGATCACTTCATCGGCTGGCGCCTCCACTGCAAAACCAAAAATATCAAACCCGCAAGACACGTTGGCTACTGTTGCGGGGGCTAATGCTTTTATCGATCTCATTTATAAAGTTATCGGTTAATCGTTAATCGTCTCAAAATTTCAAGTTCTTCTTTCCTATCCATTACTTGGTTAAACGTTAATGGCAATACCTATTTGGTTTTGTAGACACACAAGTCCCACACCCACGGTTAACCATTAACGGATAACCATTAACTACCTAGTATAGTGTCCTATTCTAATAATATCAGCAAATACTCCAGCTGCAGTTACTGTCGCTCCTGCCCCTGGTCCTCGAATTACCATGGGACGATCGTGATACCTTTCGGTGGTAAGTAGAATAATGTTATCACTTCCAGAAAGTGAGTAGAAAGGATGTTTTGAATCAACTGAACTGAGTTGAATTTTTACCTTCTCATTTTCCAAAACAGCCATGTACCGTAACTTCTCATTTTTATCAGCAGCTTTTTTTCGAAGCAACTCAAATTCAGCATCGTGCTTTTCCATGCAGCTAAAGAATTGATCGATCGTCATCTCACCGCGGCAAGACTCCGGAACAAGGTTCTCAACCTTTATATCTTCAAGTTCCATTGTTAATCCGGATTCACGAGAAAGGATTAGTGTTTTGCGTGCTACATCCATTCCGTTCAAATCATCACGAGGATCTGGCTCGGTGTATCCTTTCGCCTTTGCTTCCTTCACTACCTCACTGAATATTTTTCCTTCCTCAAAAGAACTGAAGATAAAATTTAATGTCCCGCTGAGTACCGCTTCAATACGCAATACTTTATCTCCACTTAAAAGTAAATCATTCATCGTGTTCAGAACCGGAAGCCCGGCACCCACATTCGTTTCGTATAAAAATTTAACACCTCGCTTAAAGGCGACTGATTTTAACTTCAGGTAATCCTCCATTGATCCCGAGTTTGCTTTCTTGTTCGGTGTTACGATGGAAATATTTGCCGATAAAATACCTTCATAGAATGCTGTCACATCTGAACTGGACGTACAGTCTACAAAAACACTATTCGGTAAGTTTAACGAAACCATTTTATCGAAAAAGTCTTTCATGCTCATCTCCTCTCCTTCGCTCTTCATTCTTTCAAGGCTTGACTTCAGCACTAAGCCACTTTCTTCGAATAACATCTTTGTACTATTGGCAATGGCTACCACATTTACCTCCAACAAATTCTCTTTTGCTAGTTTAGTAAATTGATCTTCCACCATATCAATCAGACATTTGCCAATCAATCCTGTTCCTACCAGAAAAATGTTCAATACTTTTCTGTCTGATAAAAAGAATGCTTCATGCAATGCATTAAGTGCCTTTGATGAATCTGTCTGAGGAATAACAACCGAGATATTTCGCTCGGATGACCCTTGCGCAATGGCCATTATGTTTACACCATTTTTTCCTAAAGCACTAAACATCCTGCCACTAGTTCCAGGGGTATGTTTCATTCCATCACCCACAACAGCAACGATCGCCAATTCATGCTCAGCCTGAACACGATCAATTTCTTCATTTCGTATTTCGTATTGAAACTCTTTTTCGATGGCGGTCTTCGCGCGTAAAGCCAAGGTGTTTTCAACTGCAAAACAAATTGAATGTTCAGACGATGCCTGGCTAATCAGAATCACATTCACATTCTCACGCGCAAGCGTACCAAACAAGCGCATTGATGCACCTACTACTCCAAGCAATCCACTTCCCTGAAGACTCAACAAACTCACACCACTCATGGACGAAATACCTTTAATCATTTTTCCATTGGTGGACTCTGAATGAATTACAGTTCCTTCAAAAGAAGGATTGAATGTATTCTTAATCCAGATTGGAATTTTGTTCACCATGGCAGGTTGCATGGTGGCCGGGAAAATTACCTTCGCACCAAAATGCGAAAGCTCCATCGCCTCTTCGTAACTCATTTGAGGAACAGTAAAAGCTTTCTTTACCTTACGTGGATCAGCTGTCATCATACCATCTACATCTGTCCAGATTTCAAGATCTGTTGCGCGTAAGGCTCCAGCAAATATCGCTGCGGTATAATCTGAACCACTTCTCCCCAGTGTAGTGGTCTCTCCACTTTCAGAAGTCGCTACGAAGCCCGTGATAATTTGTACTTCTTCGTGATGTTTAAAATATTCAAGTATGAGTTTGTTGGTTGTTTCAAAATCAACTTTCGCATGACCAAAGTGGGCATCGGTACGAATCACTTTTCGGGCATCCAGAAATGACGCAGACAGGCTGCGATCTTTAAACGCTTCTGAAATGATGTAGGCCGATAAACGTTCTCCAAAACTCATTATGTAATCGAGCGTTCGTGTTGTACGTTCCTTTACCAGAAAAACTCCGTGCAGAACATCCTCAAGTTCATTGATCATGAATTTTACCTGAGCAAGAATTCCACTCTGTCGATGAATATCAATTAACTCCCTAACTGCTTCCAAGTGACGCTTCTCAATTTCAGTAAGCTTCACTTTGTATTCGAGGTTTCCTTCTAACGCCAGTTGACTCACATGAATGAGCGTATCCGTTACTCCACCAAATGCAGAAAAGACAACAGCAACTTCTCCTTGCAGGTAAGGTTTAACAATCTCAATAACGGCTTGTATACGAGCCGGGGTAGCTACCGATGAGCCACCAAATTTCAGGACCTTCATTAAAAAAATAGAATTTAAATGTTGATGTTTTCATTTCAGATTATGCAGTCTTACTCCTGGAGTTGCGGCATAATCGCACGGGGCTGGGTAACAATTCATGAACGGGTTACCCCGTAATAATAGTGGTAATGGTAATAATGGTAACAAAAATAGAAGCGATCGCCTGTGATGTGAGGCGTTGAGAAATGAATATGTTATTGCTCGCTTTCATGAATTGAACCTCAAATAGTGAAATGAAAACCTTGAATGCAAAATATTTTTTAACATTTTTGCACGAACTAACGATTAGTAGTAAATCGCAATCGAATGAAATGAGGTGTCAAGGTGTTCGCGTGCTTAAGTACCTAAGATAATTTCAACATTAAATTTTGTAAACACTTCATAACCTGAACACCAACACATATAAATACACAAACACTTTATATAAGATGTCGCGCAAACATAAAACACCCAAAGAATCATTTGTCAGTATGACCGAACTGGTGCTGCCTAACGACACCAATACCTTAAATAATCTGATGGGTGGAAAGCTTATGCATTGGATGGATATTGTATCTGCCATTGCAGGCCAGAAGCATTGTAACAGCATTGTGGTTACTGCATCGGTTGATAATATTTCATTCAAATCTCCAATACAACTTGGTAATGTAGTTACGCTTCGGGCAAAGGTGACAAGAGCATTCAATTCATCAGTTGAAATCAGAATTGATGTTGAGGCAGAGAATATCCCGGAAGGAAAAAAATTCGAAAGTAATTCAGCTTACTTTACCTTTGTGGCGGTTGATAAAGAAGGTCATCCGGTAGAAGTTCCTGAAGTAGTGCCTGAAACAGATGAAGAGAGGGAACTCTACAATGGAGCCCTGCGGAGAAGACAACTGCGATTGATCCTGGCGGGAAGAATGAAGCCTGAAGATGCAAAAGAATTAAAATCCATTTTTGATATTAAATAATCGTGAGCCAATCCAACGCATTAGAAAGTCTGTACCAAGAAGAACTTTATATTCTTCCAGCACCCCTACTGATTGTTCTATCTAAACCATGGGCGAACTTAACACCCGAAGAAATCACTACACTTACTAAAATGCTCAATGCTGTTCGGTTAAATCTGGCTTCTGTTCAGATTATTGTTCGGACGGATTTTTCAGTTGAAGAACTTTCAGCTTATTCACCTAAACATATTTTGGCCTTTGGGTCAGCATTGCAATCATCGTCTGTGGTTTATGAAAACCTTTCCATTGGTGATACCTCTATTATTATCTCTGAATCTCTGGATAAGCTGGATGATACTAAAAAGAAGAGCCTTTGGCTGGCGCTGAAGAAGATGTTCAATCTTTAAAGCCTTAAAAACAAGGATTTTGCACGTTATTGTACTTCTTCTATATTTGCGACACTTTAAAAACCGTTCGGCATTTGTCGAACGGTTTTTTTGACGTTTTAATCTTGAAAACCTAAATCTATCATGGAAAACATCCTTTACGTATTGCCCGGGTTCGGTGTGCTGGGTCTATTATTTGTCGTCTGGAAAAGTGCATGGGTAACCAAGCAAGATCCTGGAACTGAAAAAATGCAGAAAATTGCAGGACATATCGCTGAAGGCGCAATGGCGTTTCTAAAGGCAGAATATAAGATCCTGGCCATATTTGTTGTTTGTGTTGCTCTTTTGTTGGGTGTTACAGCGAACAGCGAAACCTCCTCTCCTCTTGTTGCTGTTTCTTTTATTATTGGTGCATTTACGTCAGCATTGGCTGGTTTCATTGGAATGAAAGTGGCAACGAAAGCTAATGTGCGGACTACCAATGCGGCTCGTACGAGCTTAGGTAAAGCCCTTGAGGTTGCCTTTGCTGGTGGTTCAGTTATGGGAATGGGCGTTGTTGGCTTAGGTGTATTAGGACTTAGTGTTCTCCTCATTGTATACTCTAAGATTTTTGGATTTGAAACACAAGCCCAGGTTAATCAGGTATTAACCATCATTACTGGTTTTTCCTTTGGAGCTTCTTCAATCGCTTTGTTTGCTCGTGTAGGTGGTGGAATTTACACAAAGGCTGCTGACGTAGGTGCAGACCTTGTTGGAAAAGTTGAGGCTGGTATTCCTGAAGATCATCCGTTAAACCCTGCAACAATTGCCGATAACGTAGGTGATAACGTAGGTGATGTGGCAGGTATGGGTGCCGATCTTTTTGAATCATATGTAGGATCTATTGTTGGTTCTATGGTATTGGGTGCTGCCTTTATGGTAGATGGTT